>JAKVCU010000023.1 GCA_022448955.1 Saprospiraceae bacterium | reverse complement strand
CTTTACTACACGCTTGAAACTGCTGACTTCACAGCTACTAAGAAGATGATTATTATTGAATAATCACGCTTTATAAAGTTCTATTCGACTTGAAGGGCTGTTTCCCGTTCGCTTTGCGGGCGGGAACAGCCCTTCTTTATTTTCACAAACTCTCCATTACAAAACTTGCGATAAGTTTATACCTCTTAGAATACAGAATAGTCTACATCTAATTAATCTTACAGCTTAAAACGCTACAGGCACCTACTCCTTTGAATGATCGATAGGCTACGTATTTGATATATTGACCTACTTATTATCGAGTGGGGAATATCTTATTGGAACAGATTGAGGAAAGCAATTTAAAAAGGTGCATATATAGAATAAGAATTCTAAACGTATCCTTTCCAGTCATTTAAGGGCATAAAAGCCTTTTAAATGAAAGGCCTTAATAACTATCTCACAAAAAATCATTTTAAACTCCTTATCGAAGTTTTATAACAATTCCATTTACTTTATACATCGATCTTGCGCTTTGAAGATAACTTTGAGCCTTCTCATTAGTCGAAAAAGCAGCGATAACAATCTTATATAAGCGTTTTCCTTGCTTTATATCCTCTTTGATATATAAATTATCGATTCCATTACTTCTAAGAGCTTTAAACTGCCTTTCGGCATTTGAATAGTCAGAAAATGAGGCAAGTTGTATCACATATCCTAATTGATCACTAGGCAAGAAAACAAGTCCATCTCGTGCTTTCGATCTTTGACCTTTGATACTCAGCTCATCTTTAGTACCAATATCATATACCTGAGGTATGTTTAAGTCTTCTCCATTAGAATAACTATCATACTTAGAAATGCTTCCATAATTATATTCTTCACCCCGACTATTTGTTGGGTTTTTATCTGAATGGCCAATAACTTTGATCGAAACTTTCGTTTTACCAATTGTAATTAAATCTATTTTTTGAGCAGCTATTTTAGATAAATCAACTACCAATCCGGGGTTAAATGGACCTCTATCATTTACTCGAACCACAACCGATGCACCATTATCTATCCTTGTAACCTTTAAAATAGTCCCTAAAGGATGCGATTTATGAGCACAAGTATATACCCCACCATTATAGACCTCTCCTAATGCGGTAGGGCGGCCATTAAAATAATCTGCATAATACACAGCATAACCGACCTCTGAATGATTATTAAGTTGCCCATACTGGGCAAAATTTGTTCCATTTATTAGCAGAAACGTCAAAATCAGTGTGAAAATCCTCATATTATTCAGTTTTATTACTAAAAATAAACGCAATATCTTTTTCAAAAAGTGTTCATTCAACTTTCTGATCTACTTTTAACTCATGGACTTTCTCTTTCAACCATGGTTTGTTAAAAATAGATTTTTCATCTATACTCTTTTCTATTCGAGCAAGTTCCTTTTTCCATTTTTCATTATCTAAATAATCTAACTTACTTCTCAACTGAGCTACCTTACGGGTGATTTTGAAGAGTTCTACATAACTCTTTGCCCTGGCATCAGCGAGTAATTTATTCCGATGTATATATTGTCGAAAAGAGTCTGTTAAAGAATGAAGTGCTTCGTACTCATTCAAGTCATAATAGGTTCTAAGGAGTAAAACCTTAGCACCAAGAGAATACCTTAAATCACTGTACTCAACTTGAACTAATAATTCTAGTACCTTATCCCATTCCTTCACTGCATAATGATAAGAAGCCAAATTAAACCGATAAGCATTTTCAACTGAATTGGGATGAAGTGTCTTTTTATATTCTTCAATAAAGGTTTTGACCCATAAAGTTTCATTTAATAAAAGTCCTACAGTTACAATATTTTTATAATGCCATTCCGATAGGAAACCACCTTCTAGCATTAAGCCAGCTTTTAGTTGTAGTTGATAAAGTTTAAATATTTCTGCTAGGAAGGTATATCCCCCTTTATTGATCTGCTGTGCACAGTAATTCTGATAATAATTATATATCGTCTTCTGTTCTTCAATAGAGAAAATATTACTTAAACTTTCTAGTTGATCGATTGCATCGAAATAGTAAGACACATCACTTTCTTTCAACATTTTATATATCCTGTAATAAATAATTATAACAGGAAAGGACTCATATTTTTTGATATTCTTTTCAATCTCAGTAATCAAATAATCCATCATATTTGAACTAAACCCAACTTTTAAGATATTGGCTCGAACATGGATTTCACAGGCATCTCTCAGCTTTTCTGCCATATAAAATAAATCTAAATAAATTTGTCTTTGTTCTAGGTTTTCATCATTCCTACCTCTTTGGTTTTCAGTGAAATAATGATCAGCTTCTGTGGCTAAACTAAACTGCTGTTCATAAAACCATCCATCTCGCTTTGATTGATTATTTAGACTTTTTTCAACTTTTAACCGTAGTTTTTCATATGCCAAGTATTTTTTCCGCTGCCTAAATTGTCTTAGTAACAATATTTGGTCTTTATATATATTTGAAGTCTTTTTGCGCTCTTCCTGTACTAAAAATTGCTCTAATAGCTTTATCACATAGGTAAATACTACTGCTAATTTCGATTGATCATAGTTTTCGGATCCAAAAACCTGTTTAAAAATGAAACGGCGCTCACAATTTTTTGCTTGAAAATCAGGAAATATATCCGATAAATAACAAATCAAGCACCTGACTTTCTCATGCTTATTAAAATATGGTGAAAGGCTAAACTCTTTAAATCTAGTCATTTCTTTACGATCGAATGATTTTAAGAAGTTAATTAGTTTATGTTGCAGCATAAAATCCAAAAATTAAACTTATTCAACAATTTAAAAATCAATGATTTATCAAATTAATACAATCAAAAAATATAATATTTTTTCCAAAAATACTCCATTTTAGTTCTTTTTATTTTAATGCTTTAAAGACATTTTTGTAGTGTGAAACAACTTCTAGTAGTGGATACATCATATGAGATGTAAAGAGGGTCTTAAAGAAAGAAGTTTATTTCATTAGAAATACATCTAATACAAAGAAATATGACTATCAAATTATTAAATACTATGAACAGATATTTACATACTCTTCTATGTTTATTTCTTTTTAACTTAACTATTGCACAGAATACTAATTGTATTCAATTCGAAAATTTAGACCATAATACGAATTATGGATCTAGTACAGGCTATGCTCCAGATGATGTTTTTTACGTAGAACAAGGAGTGCCTGTTTCATTGCAAGAATTCTATTATGAAGATGGAACAACTGGTTTTTGGAATGTAAATGTCAATGATGAACCTCTTAATAATTTCGTTGGTGCATCAGGACAGCGACTGAGTGTAAATAATATCAACTTGAAGTTTGATTTTGCGGAAGCCGGACATACTATGAGTGAAGTGTGTTTTGCCTTTTATGATGGTGGAGGCGAAGAAAACTTTGCAGTAAATGGTTCAGATCATCTGGTAGTGAGTGATTTATCTGAATTACCCAATGAAATCAACAATGTTTCTATTAGCATAGATTACACAACACCTAATAATACAGGTGTAATTTGCCTTAGTGGCGAAATACAAACACTCATCATTGGAGGGCAGGAATTTGAATTGGATGCCCTCTGTTTTTCTTCTTTGGAAGACTGTATTATTTCAAATATAAGCGTTGAACCACAGGATTGTACCCCCAATGGCATTTTCTATGTTGATGTAGCATTTCAACATCAAAATGAAGGGACACAAGGGTATAAAATTTTTGGAAATGGACAAGTATATGGCAATTTTGACTATGAAGACCCCCTAGTAACTATTGGTCCATTTGTTGGGAATGGTACCATTTATGAGTTAATAATTGAAGATAATGAATTCACAAATTGTCAAAGCTTTACAGGTTTTCAAAGTCCTATATGTGAAACGAATTGCCCCATTAACAATCTTGAAGCATATACTGTAGGTTGCAGCAATGAGCTGAGTAATGTGGTCGTTGATTTTGATGTCAGTACCCTTACCGATCCAGACTTTTTCTTATATATTAATGATGATCTTGTCGGCGAATTTGAAGTAAGTGATTTGCCTATTTATTTACCCGAATTAAACCTCAATACCAATGAAATTATCGTTCAGGTGTGTTTAAGTTCTCCAAACTGCTGTGCAAATGTCCCCCTTTACAATCAAACTGATTGTAATGATTGCATAACATTTGAAGAATTAACACCTGGCGATATCTTTGGGGAGCAAGCAGGAAATCTGCCTGGTGACACTATACTTTCGAATGAACAGGCTAGCATTGTGCTTCAGCCTTATATCTACGAAGTTGGCTCAACTGGCTTTGTAAACTTATTTGTCGAACAAGATAATACCTTCCCTTCTTCTAATAATTCCGTAATGGTATCCCCAAATAATATCAATATGGAAGTAAACTTCGATACAGCTAATGCTGAGCTAGAGAGGATATGTTTTGAGTTCTATGATCTTGGCGAGAATATTAATATCGGAGCAAACGGAGAAATTGTCATCATTGAAGATTATAATGAACTGAATGGCCTAGAAATTGCGAATGGAGTTTTTGTTGAAGTATTTCAAGATGAAAATTTTGACTTCCCTGCTGGTACTATTTGTTTGAGTGGTTCTATAAATCAAATTACAATCGGTGGCCAAGAAATATTGATTGATAACATTTGTTATGACTATTTAGATGAAAGTTGTGAGATCAGCGAACTTTTAGTGAGTAGACAAGATTGTGAAAACGACTCATTCATGGTAGAATTGAGCTTTATTATAGACGATTCTACGCTGACCACTTTCGAAGTTTTACAAAATGGCCAGTCGCTTGGTTCATTTGATTTCACACCTACCCCTACCCTACTGGGACCATTCATTGGAGATGGTTCTACTCAATATGAATTTACAGTAGTCACCGCAAATTGCTCCAAAACTAATCAGTTAGGTGGTATTGACTGTGAAGATGAAGATTGTATAATCGAAAATATAGCTGCATATGTATATGGTTGTGCAGAAGATGAGCAACCACTATTATGGCTAGATTTTGATGTTATCAATGCTTTTACGCCCTTCTTCTATATAGATGTCAATGATGAATTTATTGGTGAATATACCTTTAGTGAATTCCCAATTATATTAGATAATATCACTCCTGTTACCATCAATGGAGTCGAAGGATTTCAAGTATTTGTGCGCAATAGTAATAATCCAACACCTTGTGTTGGTGAATTTTTTGTTGAAGCAATTGATTGTGGAGATGGTGATTGTATAGGTTATGACTACTTGCTAAGTGAAAATATTCTAGAAGAATTTGGCCCTGAGCCAAATACTTTCTTTTACGAAGAAAATAACGTTGCTCATTATACAGGTGAAGTAATCACACCAGGTATCGCATTTGGAATTTATTCAAAAAATAAAGCTCAATATCCTGACTTTTTAGAGGCTTATGGCCGATTCCTATATCTATTAAATCATCGGGTAAAAATGGAGTTTCCTGCAGGTTCTTCCAATGTTACATTTGATTGGTTTACAACAAATGATCTTACCCTTATCCAAGTAAATGACAATGAAGAAGTACATGTTGATTTCAATCTTGGCTTACCATCTTATGACCTTGGTGATATTAGCCTTGAAGTGGAATATATAGATGCAAGTCTAGGGGTTGGATCAGCAACAATTATTGGTCAAGTAGAAACTTTAGTGATTGGAGGAATTAATCTTGGAATTGATAATGTATGTTTTGAATCACTAAACTGTGAAATAAGTAATATCACAAAAACAATTGAATGTGATCCAATCACCAACACTTATGATATAGAAATCAATTTTGATTTTGAGAATACTAATAATCAGTTCTTATTAACTATTCCAGGAGCAGGAATTTCGAATGTTTATTCCTACAATAATCTTCCTATTTCTTTGACAGGACTGACCTATATGTCAGATACAGATCAGATTCTGATTGCTGATTTAAATGGTAATCCAAACGGACCTTATTGTTCTGCTTCTGCAGACTATGAGATCCCTTGTATGCAAAACTGTGATATCTCTGAATTAGTTGTTGAGGCTTACTGTAATGATAACAACGCGCTTCTCTTAGATATTAATTTTGATGTAAATAATCCTATGAGCGACTTCTTCGAAGTTTATGACTTAAATGGAAATATCTTGGGTTACTTTGAAATAGCTGATTTACCGATCACTATTGAAAACTACCCTGATAATGGTGCTAATGGTGGAGCAGTAGAGGTATGTATTAATGATGTGCCTAACTGTTGCGCTACCGCACAATTTGANGCCCCTAGTTGCNTCAATAATTGTACCATTTACGATTTAACATACGAAGTCCAACCTTGTGAAAATGGTGAATTCTCTATTCATTTGATTGTCAATGGAGAAAACCTCGGAAACCAAGGCTTCTCTGTCTTTGGTGACGGAAACAATTATGGAAGCTTTGATTATGGAGGAACACACATTGAACTAGGACCTTTTGCTGGCGATGGCCAAATGATTTACGAGTTTATTGTAAAAGATAATCAATTCCCAGATTGCCAGTCTGACAATATTGGCATTGGTCCTATCGACTGCTCAGAGGAATGTAGTATTGATTTAACTAGTGTTGAAATTTACGATTGTGAAGACGGTCTATTTTATATAGGTATCGTAGCCCAGGCTGAGAATGGCAGTCCTAATGGACTTTCTGTTGTTGGTAATGGAGCCAATTATGGAGATTTTGACTATGGTTTCATATTCATTGGACCATTACAAGGTGATGGACAAACTATTTATGAATTTGTACTACAAGATAATAGCCAGCCAGATTGTCAATTAACATTCGAACTCGAT
The DNA here is from genome assembly GCA_022448955.1 of Saprospiraceae bacterium. Lineage (GTDB taxonomy): Bacteria > Bacteroidota > Bacteroidia > Chitinophagales > Saprospiraceae > JALEHC01. The sequence continues at coordinate 24,500 of JAKVCU010000023.1, read as the reverse complement.
GAAGTTGTTGATTGTGAAAGTGATTGTGAAATTCAAAATCTGCTTGTAGAAGCCTCTTGCAATGAGGAAGGCGGAATAAATGTGGATATTGACTTTGAATATCCAGGTTCTACTACAAATAATTTCTTCTCCGTATATACTTTTGACGGAGACTTCATAGCTAGTTTTCCAATAGCTTCATTACCTGTAACTATTGAAGATTACCCTGTTGAGCCAAATACAACTTGGGCAACTGTAAAAATTTGTATCAATGATAGTAACGATTGTTGTGCATATCCAGACTTTGAAATACCAAACTGTTCAGATGATTGCAGTATCCAAAACGTATTTGCAGAAGTACACGATTGTGATGAAAACAAATTCCTAATCGATGTTGAAGTAATAGCTCAAAACCCTGGTCCTCTTGGATATTTCATTTTTATCAACAATGAAATTGCGGGTCCATTTAGCTACTCCTCTGCTTTTGTAACCGTCGGCCCTTTTGATGGTGATGGTACTACAATTTACAATATATTAGTAATTGATATTAGTGATCCTTCTTGTTATGCTGCAACGGAAGTTGGACCGATAGATTGTGATCCGAATGCCTGCCAAATTTCAGGTATTTTGGCGGAAGCAAGTGAGTGTGATGAAGAGGGCTATTTCACGATTGATCTCACTTTCGACTATAATAATGTAGGAATTAGTGGATTTTCTGTAGTTGGTAATGGTTTAAACTATGGAACCTTTGAATATGCTGAATTACCCCTAACGTTTGGACCATTTGAAGGAAGCCCTGATATAACCTACGAATTTGCTGTATTTGATAATGATAATCCTTCCTGTGGAAGTTATGCAGAATTAGGACCGGTTACTTGCCCAGAGCCATGTACTTTATCAAATGCAAGTTATCAGATTGAATGTGTAGATGATTCATTTAATATTACTATCGATTTTGATCATGAAAATACCGGTGAGAAATTCCATATAGATGGTATCACAAATGGATTCTTCTTTTACGATGACCTTCCCATCACCTTATCAATACCTCTTGCCGATTACAATACAGAAGTAGCCATTACTGATTTTGATGATCCAGAATGTACATTACTTCTTATTGTAGAAGCTCCTTGTTGTAATCTATTTAGCTTAGAAACTGATTTGCAAGACTGTGATGAGGATGGAGGATTGTATGCAGCGGTTACATTTGACCATCTAAATACGCAGGACTCATTCCTAATTACTTACGGTAATGAAAATGGCACCTTAGAAAGTGGAGTATTTGCTTATGCTGACTTACCTGTTACCGTAGGTCCAATTTATCCAAATCCAAGTGATGAGCTATTGTTCCAAGTCATTGATGAGAGTCTATATTGTTCAACACAAACCATAGTAGAGGCTCCATATTGTAATAACACTAGCTGCGTAGAATTCGAAATGATTGATGGATTTGTATTTGGTCCAAATTCAGGATACGGAAACGGAGATCTCATTGGATTTGAAGATGAAGTTAAAATAAGCTATTTATTCGATGATCCTAATTGTGAGAATTGTAATGTTTTCGTTTTAGAAGCCAGCACTTATCCACAATTTGAAAATGCCAGTGGCCAAATTACGGCACTTGTTGGTGGCGGTATTGCCCTTGACTTTGCCAATGTGAATGAACCGATCCAACAATTGAGCATTGATTTTTATGAATTAGGCAATTGGACAAAGATTCAAGTTAATGATGGATCAATAATAGAAGTTGATCACCTTGCTAATTTGCCCGTAGATATTGCAGCTGGTGTGCAGGTAGAAGTAAGCCTTTATCCAAATGATCCAGCAGGTGGAAGCCTGATTTTTACAGGTGAAATTGAAAATATCAATATCTACAGCAATTTCTTACTACTAGATAATGCTTGCTTTGAATCTATGGTAACACCTGATCTTTGTATGGATTTTGAAGTACTAGATCCACTTACAAATGACGTGGTTTTGGCGGATAGCGATGACTTAGGGCAAGTTGTCTATGAGGAAGATGGTGTAAAAGTATCTGCAGAACCTATGGTATTCCAAGGTGGTTCTATGCCTTTTGAAACTATTATTTTAACACCAGCTGAAGCTTGCGATCCAACTTTTATCAATGCTACAGATAATCGCTTATTCTTGATTGGGGCGATGAAACTAGACTTTTCTGAGTTCGAAGTACTTCCAGATTATATCCAGTTTGATATTGCGCAGTGCTCTGGAACAAATGGTATCAACATTGGAATAAACGGTGAAGAACGATACATTGGCTTTTTAGAAGGTCTTCCATCTGATCTTGCTCCAAACGTGACACTTACTGTAATTCCATCCAACAATGTAGTATCACAGGGTACAATCATACTTGAGGGAGATATAAATGAACTTATCATTGGAGGCTGGCCTGTTAGAGTAGATAATATCTGCTATAATGGAATACCTGAAGATGAAGATGTCTGGCCAGGTGATGCCAATTCAGATAATATTGCTAGACACTTTGACTTACTCAACATTGGTGTTGCTTATGGGGAAGAAGGTCCTGCTCGATTAGAAGATGCAACTGAATGGAGTAGCTTCCCTGCCGATAATTGGAATAACTATTTCGCTAATGGTACAAACTATAAACACGCCGATTGTAATGGTGACGGTATCGTCAATGAACTGGATAGAGAGGCCATTATACAAAACTATAATTTGACGCATGGCCCAATTGAAGATTTTGTTGACTTGCCAGCAACAGACACTGATCCTCCCATCTTAGTTGATTTCCCTGATGGTTCTCAGATTAGTAGTGGAACTGTTTTTGAAGTACCCGTCATCTTTGGTACAGAAGAACACCCCGTTCATGACATCTACGGTGTGGCATTTACAGTGGAGTTTGATCCTACCATCTTTGATCCAGCAAGTTTGACGGTTGAATACCCCGTCAGCTGGTTTGGAGAACCAGATGTAAATACACTTCACGTTCATAAAATTTATGATGAAGGTAAAATTGAAATTGCATTAACAAGAATTGACCAGAATGAAGTCTCAGGTTATGGGCCTATCGTATCCATTAGAGGTATCATTGATGATATTGTGGGTATCTCCAATGATGTAGAAGTTAGAATAGACGGTGTGCTTGCTACTGATATTAAGGAGACCAAGATTCCGATACAAAGTATTACAGAATTAGTACCAGTAGAACTGAATCCAATGATCAAGGGTAATACAAAGTTTGAACTATTTGTATTCCCTAACCCGACCAATGATGTAGTTAATATTGCCGTAAATCAAGATTATGACATTCAATCTGTTGAAATATTTAATTCTCAGAGTCATTTAATCGCTACTCATACGGGGAATACAGGACAGATTTCATTAGAAGAATTACCTGATGGTATATATACCTTCAAGATAAAAGTAGAGGGCAGAGTCTTCTACAAAAGAATAGTCAAAATTTAAATTATAGAACAGCTATAAATTTTGGTTTAGAAGTCGTTGAGTAGGAGCCCACCTAGATGGTGGGCTTTCTTTTTTAATTTTGATCATTTGAAAGAATAATATTGATGAATATTCTTTTAGGGTACTCAAATCGGTTTAATATAAAAGAGCTCGTCTAGCTAATTCGTTTTTCCTTGCTTTCGCAAAATAAGCTTTTCTATAAGGATGATTAAAGTCAAAAGGTTTTATAACTGAATATAATTATTTTGATGTTCAAGCAGACATTAATTTAGTCTATTTCATTTGCCAAAGTGATCTACCTAAAAGATTCGCAGACTCCAATGAAAGTATAAACTCAGAAAAAGCAGCCATCCTAACCCAAAACTACTGCCTATTTCACATCAGCTGAATACGAAAGATAGCAAGTTAGAAGAGGAATACTTGATAAAAACTAACAAAATATAGGCATATGCAATCAAGCTGAGGAAACATAAGTTTTTTATAGTCATAAATCATTGGGTCGTCTCATTTAGAAATGGGCTTCCTATGAATGCTGTAAAACAGAAGTTTTTTTTAAGAAGCCTGATAATTTTACCACGAAACACCTAAATTTGTTGCTCAATTTTTTTCAAATTCTTTCTCATGCAAAAGTATCTCGCTCTATTTTTCCTTATTTCTGTTTGGTCTTGTCAAAATAATGCTACAACTAATGAAGATAGAAGTAGTATAAATTTAAGTGAACAAACGACCAATCCTACAGATCAGGCGATCATCCAGCAATTTAATGAGGGCGATATCCGGTTTTTTAGAGAATCTGATGATATGGTGATCGGTATCATTGAAGACATATTAAGGAGTCCTGTTTTACAAACTGCCCAAAAGCGCCTTACCGCTTCAGAAAAAGGAGAAACAAGAAGTTATACTGAGGGTAATCGTAAAAAATACGAAGTACGCTATCAGGGTAATGGCTTTAAGCTATATGACGGCTCCGAAAGATTCTTATTTGCCGTGAGCGTAAAAGATAATGGCTTTGATATTGGCTTTGATGAAACTATTAGTAATTACTATGACATTCAATTTGTAAAGGCCAGCAATGCAAAAATCACCTACAGAGGATCAACGCTTGGAAATTTATACTATGTAGACGAAAGCGTTTTCATCTCTGCCTTTGGTGAAAGGTATTACGTCAATAAGAATGGCTTTCATTCTGCTTATAGTATTATTAGTATGACTCGTATCCCTTTAGAAGAACGTTTAATCCTTATTACGGAGTTATTTCAAATGGGCTATTAAAGCAATTGCACAAGTCCCTTAAAGGCCTTTCGATTATTGAAAGGCCCTGGCGGCATCAGCGTTGTTTCTTGCATATGGAATTTTGATAAAGTCTAATGAGCCTGGCTTCACATAGATGGAAAAAGTATAAGTTCCCCTTTGAGGAGCCCAGTTAAAATCTAACTGCCAACAGTGAAGATCTCTTACCACCCCAAAAGAAGGATAGGTGATTTGCTGTGATCTAAAATCATAACCAAAGCTACCAATTCGCACTCTCCAATTGTCTGTTAGGTCAATACTCCCACGAAAGTTGACGGTATTCGTTGTGATTCTGAAAGTATCTCGACCTTCGCTGTTTTTATCCCAACGCATAACGAAGTTGTGCGCCACAGTGAAGTTTTCGAAGAGGCTCAAAAAGTCGGTCTCTTTCGGCCTTCTTGGATTATCTTTTTCACGATCATTCAAATCATCAATGACCTCTTCTTCTTTTCCTTGGAATAACTCTCTAATCTTTCTAACAGAAATATTCGTCGTAAAACGAGCATTTGCCTCTACAAATCGTACAAGCTTTCGATCGGCTTTCCAAGAAGTACGATTAATTCTTCTGCCATCCTCGTTGGTGGTATATGGATCAAAAGTTGCGGCAGCAGAAAAGGTAGTCATCCCTTTAAATAAACGGGTGGTACCATTTGCTCTAATCTGGCTCCATTTTAGTGTATCAGCAGCAAAGTTATAATTACCATTAATGACGACATTATCAAAGAGTTTGAGTTTTTTGGCAGTGGAATCTTTTTTAGAAAAATACTTAGCCTCAAAAATATTATTGATAGAATAACTTAGAGCCATAGCTCGGCCAGAATTGGGTGGTCTACCAAAAATTCCATTTTGAAAGATAGAATACTCTTCCTCTCCATCTTCTTCGGTTTCCGAACGTACCGTTCGGAAGTAGCCTAGTGCTGGATTTTGATAATTAGGACTAAATGATAAAGACACATTTGGCTTGACCACATGTCGTAACCCTCTTAGATAACCTCTTTTAAATTGAACAGTACCAAAAATCTGTGTATTCAAACCTACCCCTACCGAATATTGACGCCATGATTTAAAACCAAAGCGATTGATATCTTCAATTCTTCCAAAAGCAGTAGTATCATATGTAATTAAACCATTATTCTCAAGCGTATCTATTTCTAAACCAGGGTTAAACTGGCGTTCTAAGCTTCTCAAATACCATGTTTCTTTATAAGTAATTGATGGGTTAAGGTTGAAGTATTTTAATATTTTAAAAGAAGTCCCTCCTGTCACATCATGGCGCATACCATATTGTGCATTCTCTAAGGTCTGCGAGCTAAATAAAGTAGAATCCGTAGCTTCGAACTTATTGCTGGCCTCTCCGCTATAGCGAAATGTGATGCGTTCGTACCATTTTTCCTTCCCACCACTTCCTGCTTCCCGTTTAAATGGATACAAAGCTTGAGTACGGAACTGAACAGACGGGAATGTGATATTTATTTTTTGTGTAGCGGTATTCTGATTATGGCTAAAAGCAACATTCAAATTGAAAGGTTGATCTTGCCATACTTTTGAAAAAGTTAGGTTCGAGCGCAGTTGGTTGTTCAATACTCTTTCATCATTAAATACATTACTCTGATAACCATTAGTTTGAATATTGATAGATCCACCAAAATTATTGGTAGGGTGAGCAGAGCGATCTTGGCGATGCTGCCACTGGAAGATAAAGGAGTTATTTCTTGTAATCGTTCCATCTACCAATTCACTCCTTCGAGAATCATACCCAAGGTTAAAGCTACCATTGTACTTATATCTTTTCCTATAATTAGACCTAGCATTAATTCCCCAAGTACCCTTGACATATAAATTAGCCGTTAGTGTAAGATTAAAGTGCTCTCCTAAAGGAAAGAACCATCCAATATCTCTTAATCCAAATCCCCATTGTTGAGAAAATTCATAATCTCTTGGAAAAATCAATCCTGTCCGACGACCAGAGGTGATTGGGAAAAAGCCAAAAGGCAGCCAGAGTGGAGTTGGAACACCCATTAATTCCAAGTTGGAAGGACCTACAACCACTAATCTATTGGGAATTACCTTTTGTTTTCTACTTCGGATACCATAATGAGGTTCAGAATGGGTACAAGTTGTAAATAGAGCATTGGCACTATATACAAAATCATTAACCGCACTTGTATCTCCTTCTACTTTGTCGCCACTTACAAACTTTGACTTTGCTCCTTTAACTACCACGTCATTTTGCTGAGTCGTTACTTCATAAATTACACCCTTCCTAGTCTGAAAGTTATAGCGCATACGCTCAGCTGTAAATTCTTGATCGCCATCTTTGAATACCGGAAAACCAGCAAGTGCGCCAGTACTATCTGGCATACCTTCAGCAGTCACAACATTTGTTGCCCAATCAAAAATAATATGAGAAGCATTCAGATTGATAGTCTGATAACTAACCTGTGCATTACCAAAAAGGTGAATCTTCTCATCCTTGATATCATAAACCATGGAGTCTGTTGCTGAATACTCAACTGGAGCATCTAAAGAATCTTGCGAAAGCTCGAAAGTTTCCGTTTGGAGGGTATCCTGTGATCCCCCAACACTATCTACAACGATGGAATCGGGTAGTATGGGGATGGTATCCTGAGCAACAGAATCAAAAATCTGACCATTTAGCGTACTAAATAGCAGTATTTGAGTAAAAATTGTAAATGCTACCTTTGCTTTCAATGATTTATTTACGTTAATTTGTATAAGTATGGAATTAGAGTTGCGGATTACAAATCCCAAGCTTATAAGCTAATTCCTTTAATTTAAGTAGTAGGCCCGAAAAATTGGTACAATTAACTCCAATCTGTAGGCAAATTTAAGCCAGTCTAAAAATTGTGCATAACTTTTTGATCAAGAGTTATCAATTATTTTCAATCTGGCATCTGTCTACCAATGCTTGGTATTTATTGTACGAGCAACTTTATTCAGGCATTTATTGCACATTTGTTAATCTTTCTCCCCTGAGTGACCAGCGACACGATTATGAAAGCTAACTTTGTACTTCAAACGATTATAATCCTTCTTTTGCCTGTGCAAATGCAAGGGTTTAACCTTTTATTATCCTTTCCATTGGGTGCAAACCATGCATGCACCCATTCTTCTTCGCAAAATGCCTCCAAAATGCTTCCTTTTGAAAAAGAGCTGGGCAAAGTTATCAAAGAAAGTAAACTTTTAGAAGAAGATTTCCAGATAAAAACAGTTGTGATTGACGCAGGACATGGTGGGCATGACCCTGGATGCCTTGGCGGCAACTCTCGTGAAAAGCACTTAGCATTAGGTATTGCACTGGAACTCAGTACGATGCTAAAACAAACCTTCCCTGATATTAGAGTAATTATGACTCGTTCTACAGATGTTTTTATTCCTCTTTACGAACGCGCTGCTATTGCAAATCGTAATAATGCAGACTTATTTATTTCTATTCATTGCAACTTTATGCCTGGCCGGACGCGCGCAAAAGGTACAGAAACTTATGTCATGGGCCTACATACAGCCGATCATAATTTGAATGTGGCAAAAAGAGAAAACGACGCCATCTTACTAGAAGATAATTACGAAAGGAATTATGACTATGACCCCAATTCACCTGAAGGGCATATCATGCTTTCCATGTTTCAGAATGTTTATCTAGAACAAAGTATTTTATTTGCTGAAAAGATAGAAAGTAAATTTGCTAGCGTAGCTAATCGAAGGAGCAGAGGTGTAAAGCAAGCGGGCTTTGTCGTTTTAAAAGAAACAACAATGCCGAGTGTATTAATCGAAGCAGGTTTTCTGAGTGACCGAAAAGAGGAACAATTCTTGAAGAGTAAAAAAGGACAGCGCACGATGGCCAATGCTATCTTGGTGGCTTTCGCCGAATATAAAAGAGCCCTAGAAGGAGGCCAAGCAATGGATATCGCCCCCATTGCTTCAAAAGGCTATGATCCTCTTCCAGAAACTTATGAAGTTAAAACAGTGACCCGAAAAGAAGTGGTGATTGAAGATAAATTTGCAGCAGCGCCTACCCAACTAAAAGAAAGAGCCTTGACCCCAGACTTTCCAAGGCAAAGAGCATACACGGAACCCATAGTTGAAGTTGAGTCCGAATCAAAAATTATCTCATTCAGTGGGGAAAAAGTACAAGAAGCACAAATAACACCCAGAAATTATAACGCTCGCCCTAGCTATACTTCTGAAGAGCAACGAATACTCGAAGCAACTTTCTCTGAACAAGCTTTAAGAAATATTCAATTTCATGTCCAATTGGCAGCCTCTCCATCTCCAATAGATTTGGATATTCCTAAATGGCAAAATTTAGGTTACTTAGTTGAAATCACCAAAGAAAATGGCCTATACAAATACCAAGCTCGAAACTTCTCTAACTTCCAGCAAGCTAATGAAGCCAGAAAATTACTTCAAACGAAAGGCTTTAAAGATGCATTTGTAGTCAGTTACAAAGATGGACAAAGAATCCCTATCGAAACAGCCAAAAAAACATTAGGCATAAGATAATCAAGTATACTATTTTTCAACCCAATGGCATTTATGTGCGTTATTCTAGATAAAGCAGAAAGATAACTCATCGATTTCATATTTTCTTCCTACCAACGAATAGTGCATTTAATGTAGGGAGTACTAAGAAAAGACCATATAGAAATCGAAAAGTGATCTTTTGCAGAATACTATGGTGAACGATCTTCATTTTTGATAACCTAGTATATCAATTATAAGGGTCTTTACGTTATCTATTCACTCGAAAAGAGCTTGTATTTTATCAGTTTCTATCAAACAATTTTAAATTTGCACTCCTTTTGCAATCATTTGATAGACCAAAGGTCTATTGTAAACCCATTGAGGCCATGTCGAACGAAACTAAAGTTGGTATACTAGCAATCGTCGCAATCGCACTTTCCTATTGGGGATATAAATTTATCATGGGCAAGAATGTCTTGATGAACTCCAATATTTATTATGCCGAATATGAAGATGTTAATATGTTACAGCTGGGTACGCCTGTTACCATTAGCGGAGTAACACAAGGAAACGTAGCATCTATAAAGGTAAATCCTGACAGACCTAAGAGCGTCATTATCATGATTGATATGAATGACGATATCAAAATCCCTAAAGATGCTAGGGCAGTCATCGCTGAACAAGGTGTGATGGGAGGTAAAGCTGTTATTATTGAATATGATAAAATCTGTACGGGTGACGACTGTGCCCAAAGTGGTGATTATTTGAAGGGAGTTACGCGTACATTCATTCAGGCAATGCTACAAGCTGATGAAATGGGTAACTTCATGGGCGATGTTACCACTGGCTTAAAAGATGTTTTAAACGACCAAATTGGTCCTGAAAGTGAAACCGATCTCGCCAAATCACTTCGATCCCTAAGTACCTCCTTGGATAATATTAAAGGCATCACTCTCAAAATGGATGTTCTGTTTGATCGTTCTAGTGGAAAAATTGACGGGACCTTGGCTAATATTCAGTCCATAACCAAAAATTTGGATGACAATAAAAGACGTATCAATCGTATCCTTGGTAGTGTAGATACCTTCAGTAATCAATTGACCAAAATCGAATTAGAATCTGCTGTAGCTAAAGCCAATAAGGCAATAGAAGAATTGAGTTCTACCCTTCAATCTACTAATAAGGCGGTAGCTAGTGTCAATGATCTAGTTACTAAGGTTAATACGGGAGATGGAACACTCGCTAAACTGATCAAAGATGATCAATTATACAATGAATTAGAGCAAATGTCAAAGAGCATCGATTCATTGGCTACTGACTTCCAAAATCGTCCGTATCGATATATGCCGTTCAAAAGTCGTAGAAAGGTAAAAAAGAACGATAAAAAGGATGCCAAAGAAGCCACAAGCAATCAATAAAAATGCTATCCGAAATAAATATCAAGAACTAGGAGTTGAGCAATATTATGCCCAGCATGGGGCAGCATATGATAATCCACACTTTGCGCAAATTGATCAACTCCTAGTTCAAAATCAAGCTCAGCTAGATTACTCCAATGTATTAGATTTCTGCTGTGGTAGTGGAGAAGTCAGCCTAGCTCTTAGCAAATTAGGCTATGAAGCAAAAGCTAGCGATCCTTTCACCTTCGAAGCTTACGCAAAAAATACAGGAAAAATTTGCTGGAAATATACCTTTGAAGATGTAGTTAAAACGCCTATAAACCACCAATTCAGCGCAATCATCTGCAGCTTTGCCATGCACTTATGTCCTGATGACCAGCTATTCCCTTTGGTCTATAATCTTTTTCAATCTACCTCTACCTTAGTCATCATTACCCCCCATAAAAGGCCAGAATTAGAAAAATACGAAGGCATCAAGTTATCTTTTGAAGATTTTGCGCTTACGCAGAGAGGAAAGAAGGTACGTTTAAAGGCCTACATTTCTAGTTTCTAAACTAGATTCACCTCAGGATTTAGGCTTACGCCAAATTTTTCTTTTACAGAATCTATCACCCGATCTGCATGTGCTTTTACCTCATGCCCTTGTGCATTACCATAATTAACCATTACTAGCGCTTGCTTTTCATAGCATCCTACATTGCCCATTTTTTTTCCTTTCCATCCACACTGATCAATTAACCAAGCGGCGGGTACTTTCACCTTATTTTTATCTAGTGGGTACCCAACAATATCAGGGAAAGCATCCTTCAACCGCTCAAATTGAGCTCTATCAATTACTGGGTTTTTAAAAAAGCTTCCTGCATTGCCAATAACTTTTGGATCTGGCAATTTGCTTTGTCGAATATGAATTACCGCTTTACTAATTTCTTGAATACTAGGCTTGTCAATCTGCCAATCTTTTAAGGTATCCTGGATGGCTCCATAAGAAGAGTGTATTTGATGGGCTTGTTTCGAAAGCCTAAGATAAACATGTGTGATTAGTATCTTACCTTTTAATGATTGTTTAAAAATACTATCTCTATATGCAAATTGGCATTCTTCTTTTTGAAATACGCGTTCTTCTGCTGTCGCCAAATCAATTGCCTCTAATTGATCAAATATATCAACTAATTCTACACCATAAGCCCCAATATTTTGAATAGGTGCCGCCCCCACAGTACCAGGTATAAGCGATAAATTCTCAACACCACCAAAGTCCTTCTCCAAACACCATAAGACAAAATTATGCCAAGACTCCCCTGCTCCTACCTTTACTATAACCTCATTGGTAGTTTCTTTTACTACTTCTTTTCCTTTGATATCAACCTGAAGAATCGTCCCAACAAAATCTTTCGTGAATACAATATTACTTCCTCCCCCTAGAATATAATATGGCGTCGATAATCCTTGCTTAATAAATTCTTGAAGTAATTCTTTAGACGAGATGGTAAGCAAGCGGTCAGCAAATGCTTGTATACCAAAAGTATGAAGTGGTGCTAATGGAATTTTATTCGTTTTTTGATTCATGAATAGGTCTTCTAATTAGATTTTTGTAGGATATAGGGCATTCCCAAAAAACCCTTTTTTATATATAATTCAACAGAATCTCCTCTTTGTTTGCCAGGGTATAATGCACTTTTTGATTCCAATCGGATGAATGCTTCATCCATAAACAAAAAGGTGTAAAATCCAGTTGGTTTTGGTTTTTCACCCTTAATTAATCCTCCCCTGCTAGAATAATAAGCGTGCTGTTCCCAAAATTCCACCTTCTCTATGCGCTCCGCTCCAAAGGCCAATACTCTATTGGCTACACTTAACCATAAAGGCATAAAAATAGCACCTATTAAAATGAAAAAAACATAAATTTGAACCTTATCCGTGAGATCACTTCCTTTATACTGAAACTTCCATGACAAACCCAGCCCTATAAGTGCCCCAATACTGGCTGTGGTAATCAAAAATAAACGAGTATTAAGCAATTGCTCAAACTGCCTAAATTCATAAACATATAATACGACAGACCATAGTAGGAACAAACCTATACTTCCGTATAAGACATATTCTTTAAGGCTCAGTTTTTGGGACTCCATGCTTTAGGTATTGATGGATTCAAACTGCAGTTTAGCAAGGTTGTTGTAAGCACCGTTTTCAAGTAGTGAAAGTTCATCATGCGTCCCTTGCTCTACAATCTGCCCCTTATCAATAACATAAATACAATCTACTTCACGAATGGTAGCTAAACGATGCGCGATAATAATAGAAGTTCGGCCTTCCATTAACTTATTTAAAGCATCTTGTACTGTCTTCTCGGACTCCGCATCAAGGGATGAAGTCGCCTCATCCAATAATAAAATAGCTGGATCTTTTAGTATGGCTCTGGCAATAGCAATTCGCTGTCGCTGTCCTCCAGATAACTTGACTCCTCTCTCCCCCACTACAGTATCGAGCCCTTCCGGAAATTGCTGAATAAACGCCCATGCATTTGCTTGCCTAGCAGCATCTATAATCTCTTGCTCACTTGCTTCTGGATTACCATAAGCAATATTTTCTTTGATCGTTCCACCAAATAATAATACCTCCTGAGGTACAATCGCTATATTCTTGCGAAATGAATGCAAGTCGTAATCTTCAATATTTCGACCATCCACTTGTATATCTCCCCGATCGAGTTTATAAAAGCGAAGTAATAATTGAACGATAGTTGACTTACCTGAACCACTCGCTCCAACTAATGCAATTTTTTGGCCTGATCCAATCGAAAAATTAATACCTTTTAAAACTTGAGCATCTTTGCGGGTAGGATAAGAAAAATGAACATTTTTGTAAGCAATATCCCCTTCAAAACGTTTTAAACGAATACCTTCCTCTTTTTCTTCCATCTCTGAAGGCATAGCCAATATTTCCAAAATTCGATCAGTTGCACCAACAGCAGATACTATTTCTGTATAGAAACTTCCCAAACTAGCAATAGCCCCCCCTATCAAAGCAGTAAATGCAACAAAGTCAAATAAATCGCCCCTAATCATTTCCCCAGCTTGTACCATTTGAGCGGCTTGCCACATGATAAAAAACAAGGCTCCAAACATGACAAAAATGATAAAGGAAACGAATAGACCACGCATCCTAGCTGTCTTTAAAGAAATAGTTACAGCCTCTTCTAAGTTTTCTCCATATCTCCCAATTTCAAAGGATTCATTGGTATATGCCTTCACGGTCTGAATAGACTGCATCGTCTCTTCTACAATAACATTCGTTTGTGCCAATTGATCCTGCCGCTTTTTCATCAAATTACGAATGTAGCGACCAAAAAACATAGCAATTACCACAACGACAGGAAAGGTCGCTAACATCGTCAAAGCCAAGGAGGGCATGGTGAATATAATAATTGCCAAACCACCTATCAGAATAATTATTTGCCTAATGAATTCTGCTAGTGTTATCGCTACAACACCTTGTACTTGAGTTACATCATTCGTAATGCGGCTAGTCAACTCCCCTACTCTTCTCTCTTCAAAAAATAAAATAGGCAAACTAATCAGCTTTTTATACAGGTCCGTACGTAATAAAGCCATACTTTTTTCACTCACCAATGCAAAGAGCTGTACACGAAAATAAGAGAACAGACTCTGTACCCCTAAAAATATAAGAAGCACCAAAAATAATTGATTAAGTCCAATATCATATTTTGATTCACCAGAAATGATATTTATCATCTCGCCAGGCACTTTCATAATCACTAAAAAAACTAAACTACCTGCCGCTAAAAAAATCATCCCTAAAATAAAAGCCCACTTGTAAGGTAATACATACTTAAAGATGGATAATGCTTTCTTAAAGTCCTCTGAACCTAATTTTCTCTTTTCGTCTTTATCGTTTGTTTTGCGACGACGCATTCCCATATAGCACAGTTTAAAGTTATTTACAAAATGAAAAGCAATAATTGATGCTTTTATCTTACCTATCAAAAGATAATCAAAGGTACAAGTAAAATTTGAACGTCTGGTTAGGTATTCGGTTAAATACAATGACGAATTAGAGCAAATTTTACTTTATTTTGATATAAAGGATACCCTGAGCCATCAAAACACTATTTAAAAGGATCTTATTTCTAAAATCAGATGAAAAAAAGTTAATTATCTATTCATAACCACCATCAAACGAAAAGTCCTTTTTTTATAGAACAAATTAATTATTTTTGCTTTTGAAAGCAGGTGCTTGGGATTGTCAAATGCTTGTCTTCCCTCCCATTTTCAATAAGCCCTGTTACTTTTCGACTTCTTTAAGGCCTACAATTTTATAGTTGCATAATAAGTTAAAGCCTATTATGCGTTCTTGTATTTACGAGTAATTATATTTTTTAACCACATGTAGTTTTATAAAAATCATAAAGATCAAAAACTAGTGAAAAAAAATCAACCAACAATGAAAAAGCTTCTAATCTTATTCATGCTTTGTTCTTTTCAGTTGATCCAAGCTCAAGAAGTTGAACTTGGTGTAAAAGGAGGAGTAGCTTTATATAGTGGAGATTTATCAGCGAAAGAATTTGGTGTATACTTTGAAACTTTAGGCCCATCTTTTGGCGGATTTACACGTATCAACTTCAATCGTCACTTTGCTATACGTTTCGATTTAACTTATGGGCAAATCATTGGTTCCGATGATTTTGGTACAGCCCCCAATAGAGGTTTAGAAATTAGAACGAATGTTTTTGAATTTGCAGCCCAAGGGGAACTATCACTATTTACCGTCGGAAAATATACCACTTGGTCTCCTTATGTTTATGGAGGAATAGGTATTTTCAGGTTCAACCCTGAAGGAATATTTGATGGAGAATACATAGACTTACAACCATTGGGCACAGAAGGACAAGGCTTACCAGGTTATGAAGACCCTTACAGCTTAACTCAATTTGCAATCCCAATGGGCATCGGAATGAAGTTTGTGTTTAACCAAAGTTGGACACTTGGTTTTGAATTTGGAGGTAGAAAATTATTTACAGATTACTTAGATGATATTACAGGTAATCAAATCAATTTCTTGGATGTCCTCACCGGAAATGGAGAAATTGCAGCAACCCTCAGTTCTCCCAACCTTCTGGATAGGGAAAATTTAGATATCGACTTCACTCGCGGTGGCGAGTTTAACGATTGGTATTATTTTGGGCAGGTAACCATCTCATTTTTCCTTGGAAAAGGAGGAGGTAGAGGGGGTGCTACTGGAATACCATGTTACCAGTTTTAAAGTGGTATCAGAAAAATTAACACTTGAAATTAAAAAAGCCTTTTGCACAAATACACCAAAAGGCTTTTTTCAAACACCTCATTCTTCCAATTACTTATTTTCTAAAAGAAGCCTAAACAAAATACCTCATTTTCTAAGACCTGATTTTGAAAATTCTTCACTCTAATTTCTAAACTTTTCATATTATCTTTACATTAAGTTAATGTAAAATTAATCATAGAAGCCTAGACAAATTGCTTATACAATAAATTCTTGCTTTAAGAAGTCATCACGGGTAAGTGGCAAAAGAAAAGTTTTCAAGAGTTTTTTAGGCTAACTTAGAGGATATATTGTACCAATTTTTCAGGTTTACGACTTATTACAAGCGCAATGAAAAATGTATTAATTCTATCTGTAGGAAACACTGGCTACTCTCACATGGCAGAAGGATACCTTAACTTCTACGCAAGTGAAAAGGCTCGTATTTACAATGCAGGCATTGATAAACATGCTTTGCATCCTGTAGCTGTTGAAGCGATGGCAGAAGATAATATCGACATTTCTCTTTATACTTCTCAACTGTATTCTGCCATAAATACAATTAAATATGATTATATCATCACTATTTGTAATATTCCCAATAAAAGTATCCCCTCCAATTTGAAGTGGAAAAAAGTGTATAATTTTCACATTACTGACCCAATCACTCTGGATGAAGATCAAACCGCAACACTAAATAAATTCCGAGTAGCCCGAGAACACATCAAAAAATCTATCCTCCATTTCATAGGAAAAGAACTTTATACCCAAACCCACGAAGAAGTTTCCCTAGCTTAAGCACTTCACGTTTCCTTTATTTCAAAACACCTTTCTCAAAATATTGAAAATAGGTCTTTAATATTTAAAAACTCTAATCCTTGTTTTACAAGCTATTTGCCCAATAAAATTAAGCCTGTCGCATATTTGTCGTAGTTAATCATGTCGTTTTCCATAAAAAAAGAACCATATTTGGTTTTGGGTTAGACAATAAGTTTTACGATCCATTTGAGGCAATAGCACAACATAAGATGTATAACATACATTAGCGCTATCCTAATAATCGCTTAGTATCTCTATATTTTCAGTTAGTCTGCTGCTTAAGAAATCATCCTTTAGTGCAAGTAGGCAAAAATTACTGTGTGAGTCACTTGATCTAGGTACTGAATTCGGCAACGAGAGGCGTAGCTTCTACATAACCAAATCATGAAATATCTACGCATGCTACTCAGTGCACTGAATAATATTTACCTGTCTATGATTACACGATCTTTAACCAAAGAAGAGATATAAAATATACCATCGACAAAATTAGAATAAGCTATGCATTAAGTAAACTATCCTCTTATTCCGTATCATTCATCAGGCTTACTCTTTTATAATCTGGTATATCAAATAAAATATATTTTCACTAACAACAATCTACTTACGAAAAGTATCAGAAATATAGTTTGTTCTAAAAAATTGGACACCTTATATATTCATGGTTGCACAAATATTTTTCAAGAAATCTAACATTAATCCACAAAATCTGCTTGGAATGAAACCAATCTTTACACTCACTCTCAATTTAATATTCATTTCACTTCAAGCTGCTACTTTTACAGTAAACACTCTTGATAATACCGATGATGGTAGCTGTGATGGCAGTCATTGTAGTCTAAGAGAAGCCATTAATGCAGCAAATGTGGCTGGTGGTGCAGATAATATCATCTTTTCCGTTTTCGGAACAATAGATCTCTCCGCTGGTGCTTTACCTGTAATCACTGATATTCTAGATATAGATGGGACAGGCATCACCCTATCCAATTCCATTACTTTTGGACTTGAATACGGAGGAGGCTCTGACGGCTCTTCCTTATCTAATATAACGATAACCCTATCTACTGTTCATGGTATCCTTGGAAGTGGAGCTAGTAACCTTTCCTTTACAAACTGTCTGCTTACGCAAAATGGCACACTAGGGACACCCACTGTTAACCCGGGCGGTAACGGAATAACCCTTATCTCTTGTTTAGGTGCGTCAATAGATGGATGTACGCTAACGGACAGTCGAGAAAATGGGATTTTTGCGAATGCAAGCCAAAATTTATCCATCCAAAATAATATCGTTACTGGAAGTGGCTTTCATGGTATAATTGCCCTTAGCAGCAATACTTCCAATTTCTCCAATAACACCTCCAATAATAATGGTGTATCCGCACCTGTAATAGGCAGTGGAGATAATTCATCTTCGGGAATCATAATTATTGATTGTAACGCTACTACTATAACAGGAAATACCTGTAACAATAGTTCTTTAGAAGCAGGAATTTTCATAATTAGTAGTAATTCTTGTACAGTAATGACCAACAATACCCAAAATAATTTCCAAAGTGGTATCTGGATAGATGACAGTTCTAATGGCACCTTCACCGGAAATACCATGCAAAATAATGCTGGAACAGGGACTACACCTGGCATGCTGATCAATTCTAGTAATAACAATAATATTATGAATAATACCATCTCTGGTAATGAATGCCATGCCGTTCAAGTACTGAGTGGAAGTGGAATTACGATAACTGAAAATATCATGTTTGATAATACTTGCACTGGTATTAACTTAGCCTCTGGAGCTAATAATAATATTCTACCACCAACAATATGTTCCATTACATCCACTCAAATTGCAGGAACAGTGAGTGCTGCTGCAACAATTCATGTCTATCTAGCGGATGTAAATGATCCTTGCCAAGGTGAAACCTTTATAGGTTCGGTTACAGCAGGTCCAGGAAATTGGTCACTGAATGGTACTTTCAACCCTGCAGCTATTTACGCCGCTACCGCTACCGTAAGCGCTAGTACTTCCGAATTTACCTGTGATCTTAGTGGTGGACCTACAAATATTTCTAATAATGGTCCTGTTTGTGAAGGGAGCACACTCCTATTAACGGCAAGCGGAGGCACGACTTATACTTGGACTGGTCCAAATACATTTAGCTCTCCATTACAAAACCCAAATATTACCAATGTTACTCTAGCAGCCGAAGGAACTTACACCGTAACAATTACAGATGGTGGATGTTCGACTGTTTTAACGACTATGGTAGATATTTTACCAGCAGGTGACCCCGGTACGAGTGGATCCGATCAAGTTTGTAATGCTGGAGCAACAACCATTAACTTAACTTCAGTCTTAGGAGGAACACCGGATGCAGGCGGAACATGGTCCGATGATGATGGGACGGGTGTATCACTAGCAAACCCCAATAGCGTGGATTTTTCTGGAGTGGCACCTGGTACTTATAATTTCACCTATACTGTATCGGGGGATCCTTCTTGTGGGCCTTCTTCTGCCGTAGTAACCATTACGGTAAATACTGCACCAGATGCAGGACAAAGTAACTCCAGCTCGATCTGTACAGATGGCACTGCTGACCTAAGCGGAACTTTAGGAGGAACACCAGATGCAGGTGGTGCTTGGTCTGATGATGATGGAACTGGTGTGTCATTAGTCAATCCTTCCAATGTAAGTTTTGTAGGTGTGGCAGAAGGGACTTATAACTTTACCTATACCGTAAGTGGTACATCACCATGTACAGATGCTTCCGCAACCGTAACCATAACAATAAGTGGAGCACCGGATGCGGGCGGCAATGGAACAGCATCCATCTGTAATGGAGGAAGCACTATTCTAAATCTTGTTGGTGCTTTAACTGGTTCACCGGATGGTGGCGGGAACTGGAGTGATGATGATGGGACTGGTGTAAATCTGGGTAATCCGAATGCAGTCGATTTTAATGGTGTAGCAGCAGGTAGTTATAACTTCACCTATGAAATCCCTGCAGCCGGCGCTTGTCCTTCTGCTTCAGCAATGGTAACAGTGACGGTCGCAAACGCAGCAGATGCGGGTCAAAGTGCTAGTATTTCGATTTGTAATACCGATATAATGGATTTGCCTTCTAATTTGGGTGGTACACCGGATGCAGGTGGCTCATGGAGTGATGATAATGGAGCAGGAGTCAGTCTCGCTAATCCTAATGCAGTGGATTTTAATGGTGTAGCAACTGGTTCTTACAACTTCACCTATACAGTAACAGGAGTTGCGCCTTGTACAAATAGTGTAGCAACCTTAACCATAAATGTAACGCAAGCAGCGGACGCTGGTGGAAGTGGTTCAACTTCTATTTGTAATGATGGCGGATCAAGCCTTGATTTATTTGCAACTTTGACCGGCAGTCCTGATGCAGGCGGAACATGGTCTGATGATAGTGGCGCAGGTGTCAACTTAGCGAATCCAAATGCAGTAAATTTCAGTGGCGTAACTGCTGGCAATTACAACTTCACCTATTCTACTGGTGGTGGTGGTATATGTCCTGCTTCATCCGCAATTGTTAGTGTTCAAGTAGTAGCTGCAGCTAACGCTGGTCAAAATAATAGTATCAATGTTTGTGAAACAGCAACCATTAATTTCAATAACTCCTTAAATGGAACGCCGGATACAGGCGGAACATGGTCTGATGATGATGGAAGTGGGGTAAACCTAGCCAATCCCAATGCAGTGAGCTTTGCAGGTGTTTTCCCTGGAACTTATAATTATACCTATACCGTAAATGGAGCAGCACCATGCCCTTCTTCCTCAGCCGTACTAACAATAACTGTAGAAGCGTCGCCTGATGCTGGTACAAATGGCATCATCAGTGTTTGTAATGGCGGTGCAGGAACAACAATAGATCTAGCAGGTGCATTAGGTGGAACACCTGACGCAGGAGGTTCTTGGTCTGACGATAGTGGCGCAGGCGTTAACCTTTCCAATCCTAATGCTGTAAACTTTAATGGCGTTTTCGCTGGTACTTACGTTTTTACTTATACTGTTGCTTCTGCAGGGATATGTCCTAGTGCAAATTCAACGGTTACCCTTACGGTTAATGATCAACCAGATGCGGGGATGAGTAATAGCATTACGGTTTGTGAAAACGATATAGTCGACTTTTCATCTTCTTTAGATGGCACCCCTGATTTAGGTGGTTTTTGGACAGATGATAGTGGAAGTGGGGTAAACTTGGGCAATCCTACTGCAGTAAGTTTTGCAGGTGTTTTCCCTGGAAATTATAATTATACCTATACCGTAAACGGTATTGCGCCTTGTGGAAATAGTACTGCAACGCTTAATGTTACTGTAGAACAAGCGCCGAATGCAGGTCAAAATGGCGCTTTATCTATTTGTTTCTCCATCGCACCTACCGCAACTAACCTATTTGCCGCTTTAAATGGCTCTCCTAACCCAGGAGGTATATGGTCTGATGATGATTTTACGGGTGTAAACTTAGCCAATCCTTTTGTGGTAGACTTTTCTAATATTCCCCCAGGCATCTATAACTTTACTTATACTTTAAATACCTCAGCGGTTTGTCCTCCTTCAACAGCAACGGTAACGCTTACTATCGACCCTGCACCAAATGCGGGTACAGATGGTAGCGCAGAAATTTGTGCTTCTAATGGCACAGTGACGGTTGATTTATTTAATGCTTTGGGAGGTACACCTGATTTGAATGGATTCTGGAATGATGATAATGGTACAGGCGTTAACTTAGGTAACCCCAATGCGGTAAACTTTGCAGGTATTGCTGCGGGGACGTATCAATTTACATATACGGTTTCAGGGACTTCTCCAGAGTGTGCAACTTCAAGTGCGATGGTCTTTGTTATTGTTAATGCAAATCCTAATGCCGGTACAGATGGCTCTATTGACTTGTGTGAATCTTCTGATAATTCAAGTGTAAATCTATTCTCAGCTTTAGGTGGTACACCTAATTTGAATGGTTTCTGGACAGATAATAATAATTCTGGAGCAGATATTTCTGATCCATTTGGCGCCAACTTTAACGGTGTCCCTGCTGGCACTTATACATACACCTATACAGTTTCTAGTACGTCAGGATTTTGTCCTGATGCATTTGCAGTTGTTACTGTAAATATTGACGCAGCACCAAATGCTGGAGGGGATGGACTTTTAGACACATGTATTGAAGATGGTACAACTATAAGTCTATTTGATGGCTTAACTGGTACCCCGGATGGAACAGGTTTTTGGACGGATGATGATGGTACAGGAGTCAACTTAGGGGATCCCTTAAATGTAGATTTTAGCGGTGTGGCTGCAGGTGTTTATAACTTCACTTATACCGTTACAGGAAATGGAACTTGTCCAAGTGCGACTGCTATTGCTACGATTTCTATACAGCTTCCGCCAAATGCGGGGGAATCTAATGCCATCAGTGTTTGTAATGATGGCAGTTCAGTAATCAACTTACCAAATAACCTGAATGGAACGCCTGACACAGGCGGAACATGGTCTGATGATGATGGAAGTGGTGTAAATCTAGGTAATCCAAATGCAGTAAGCTTTACTGGAATCCCTGCAGGAACGTATAACTTCACTTACACCGTGACGGCAGCAGACCCTATTTGTCCAGATGCATCTGCAGTATTAACTGTAACAGTAAATGAAGCCCCTAATGCTGGAGAAGATGGATTTTCAACTGTTTGTAATGTAGGTATGAATACCGTATTAGACTTGACAAGTTTCCTTTCAATGGATGCAGATGCCGGTGGCAACTGGATCGATGATAGTGGAAGTGGACTTGATATTTCTAATCCAAATTCAGTTGATTTTGATGGTACTACTCCAGGTAATTATGATTTCTTATACGAAGTTCCTAGTTCAAATCCAGCATGTCCGGCTGATACAGCTACCGTTACTATATTAGTAGAAGATTGTTCTTGTCCTAGTGTAGCAACTATCGCTCCTTCTGGGCCACTTTGTAACGATAATGGACAATTAGATGTACAAACTTTAGAAGCAGGTGCTGAACCTGGAACATGGTCCATTACGACAACTCCTCCAGGTAGTAATCCTGCAACACTAAACGGTGACATCTTTGACGCTTCGGCTGCTGATCCAGGAATTTATACATTAACTTACACCTTGGACATGATGCCTGCCCCAGGCTGCCCCAATAGCTCCTCTCAAGGTATTGAGGTTTTACCTGCTGCGAATGCAGGTACAGGAGAAAGCCTAAGTGTTTGTAATCTAGAAGAAACGACTTTAAATCTATCTGATTTTGTAATGGATGGTAATATCGGCGGTCAATGGGAAGTAGCAAATTCTAGTAATACACCTGATGTTGGCTCCTTTGATGCTGATGCTGGAACATTCCATATTTTTGAACATCCGCCTGGTGATTATAACTTCCTCTATATTATTCCTGCCAATAATGCCTGTCCTGCAGATACCGCTTTTGTTGATGTAAGCATAGTTAGCTTAAATATTGAAATTGCTGTCTTAACAGCAATTGAATGTAATGGGGATACTACCGGTTCCATTATGGTAAATCTTCTTGAAAGCTTTGGTAATATCACCTATGAATGGGCAGATACTGCTGATAATACGGATACTAGAAATAACCTTTCTCAAGGAACATACACTGTAAGCGTAACTGATGATTTTGGGTGTACAGCTATAGCTGAAATTACTTTAGATGAACCTTCTGCGCTTTCGCTAAATTGTGAAGAAGCAAGTCCAACTTCTAGTCCAAGCAATTCAGATGGAGTAGCCAGTATTCAAGTGCAAGGAGGGACCTCTCCATTCACGATTAATTGGAGTGGAGCTTCTAGTGGAACGACTACTCTAGGCATGGAAGGATCATTAGACTTAGACAATTTAGCTGCAGGATCCTATGATTTAAACCTGACAGATGCTAATGGCTGTGAAGCAGATTGTCAATTTACAATTACTTCTACTTCTTGTCCACCAGCTGATACGACCTTTATTAACCAAACAACCTGTAATCCTGCTGAAGTAGATACCATTATTACTACTCTAATGGATCAGCTAGGGTGTGATAGTATCGTTATAACCACTATCGATTTATTACCTTCTGATACAATAATGCTCGACCTCATCACTTGTGATGAAGACATGGTGGGGATGCAAAGTGATACTTTAACAAATCAGTTTGGTTGTGATTCTATTATCATTTCCAATTTTACTTATCTGCCACCTGACACCACTTTGATTTCAGAAGTCAGCTGTCAACCTGATGATGCAGGTACGTTTACAGAAGTGTTAATGAATACGAATGGTTGTGATAGCGTAATTATAACAACCATCACTTTTGATGCAACGGATGTCGACACCACTACACTAGATTTCATCACTTGTGATGAAAATGCTGCAGGTACACAAACAGATACACTAACTAACCAATTTGGCTGTGATTCTATTATCATTTCAACTACTACCTATTTACCACCAGATACGACGCTATTAAGTAATACTAGTTGCCAGCCAGAGGATGCTGGCACATTTACAGAAGTACTGATGAATACTAACGGTTGTGATAGCGTAATTATAACAACCATCACTTTTGATGCAACGGATGTCGATACGACCACTTTAGACTTCATCACCTGTGATGAAGACATGGCTGGTACACAAACAGATACACTAACCAACCAGTTTGGTTGTGATTCTATTATCATTTCAACTACTACCTATTTACCACCAGATACGACGCTATTAAGTAATACTAGTTGCCAGCCAGAGGATGCTGGCAC
>JAKVCU010000229.1 GCA_022448955.1 Saprospiraceae bacterium | reverse complement strand
ATAACTGATCCAATCGGACGCCATAGTTCTCAAAGCTTTGGTTTTCAGGCAGTAGAAAATTTAAACATGCTCTTAGGCTCAAAACGCAATACCAAACTGGCTTTGATATATTTCGTATAACCAACAAACAATAAAAAGATGACTGCTGTTCAAAGAGCCTACATAGAATTGCATGTTGCGGTTTTACTTTATGGCCTTACGGCAATATTAGGAGATTTAATTCAACTCACTGCCTTATCGCTAGTATGGTGGCGAGTACTTATCACTAGTCTGAGTTTATTATTTCTCATTCGTGTTTTTCGTTTATTCAAAGAAATACCAGCAAGAGTTATTTTGCAATTTATGGGTATTGGTGTATTAGTGGCTATGCATTGGGTTTGTTTTTACGGTGCCATCAAATTAGCCAATGCATCTATTTCTCTTATTTGTATGGCTACAACTTCCTTGTTTACGTCTATTCTAGAACCTTTAATCATGCAGACAAAGGTTAAGGGTTATGAATTAATACTTGGCTTGCTCATCATTCCTGGTATGATATTAATCGTTAATAATGTAGATTTTAGTATGATGAATGGGATTTGGGTAGGGCTCTTAGCTGCAGCACTTGCAGCACTATTTGGTACACTTAACAAAAAGATGGTAGGTAAAACCAATGAAAAGAATATCACCTTCCTTGAATTAGGGAGTGCTTGGATATTTCTTAGTTTCGTACTTCCTTTGTTTGTTCTTTTTAGTGAAGAAAGCATTCAGTTTTGGCCTAGTACAATTGACTGGATTTATTTAATTATCCTTTCTCTATTGTGTACCACATTAGCCTATATTCTTTCTTTAAGAGCTTTGCATCATTTGTCTGCCTTTGCGGCAAATCTAACCATCAATCTAGAACCTGTTTATGGTATAATACTGGCATTCATCTTTTTAGATGATCATAAAGAGTTGAACCTAAATTTTTATTTTGGAGTAGGAATAATACTATTTGCCGTGTTTAGCTATCCATTTTTGAGGAAGAGATTTCAGCCTAAGTGATAGATGCTTCTTTACTTCACCAATTCGATTACAATAACACCATTTTTTGCAGCCTGTCCGTAAATACTTAATTCAGCGGGATGGCGAAGCACACGAACTTTAGCGATTTGCGCGATACAAATAGCTGCTGCAACTCTTGAGAGATCATGCCCCATTCTGAGATTATTTACCACAAACAAAGGACCTTGCTTAGTAGCAATTTGTCCCATTCCCTTTATACGAACTTCGCCAAACACATCATTACCTTTCACATCTAGGCAAGTAAAGGATTTTAAGTAATCGGTTAGCTCAGTTGGGTAATTTGATGAAGTATAATTTCTTTTTGTATAACTATCTGCAGAAGTTGTTGGATGAGTAGATGTAGAATAAAAAGAAGAGGGATGGCTTACTTTATTTATAGATATACAGCTGATTAGGCAGCATTGTAAAAGCACAACAACAACAATAGTGTAGGTGGGAGTAGTTTTCATCAATCTATCGAGTTAGGATAGCATTTTTTCTTTAAGGGAGAAAAAATATTCCCCTTATTTTATAAAGATACCTTATTTTTTAATGACATGCCTATAAATCATTTAAGCAGGTAACCAAATTAAATTATATAAAAAGGTTTACTGAAATTTATATTGTATAAATCTGAGCCAAAAGAGGC
>JAKVCU010000228.1 GCA_022448955.1 Saprospiraceae bacterium | reverse complement strand
CAGGCAATTAAACCACCTCTTTCATCTCGTTTAGCTGACTGAATCGCAGAAAATGTCCGCACTCCAAGATTACCCACAGCAGCACGAATCCTAGTAGAAATTAGATCCTTTTTTGCAATTGTGGTTGGCATAATTATTTCCCATTACTATCTTGATTTCCTATGGTGCGGATGCGGGGACGTTGAGATGTTGAGCGTCCGTAAGGATTGGCTGTGTCACTAATTCCTGGCTGTGAGATAAAGCCTAATTCTGCTTCCTCTGTAATAGGACTTACGCATTGACAGGAAAGCTAGTTTGTGTGTTCAAGCAGAACAAGTAGTATTTAAGTTATCCAAAACATATTCACGAATAACTTTTGTGAATAGATTCCTTTGTACTTCATACCAATTGTCAATGACGTTTTCACAGCGCATTTTCTCTAAACGAACAAATGCTTGAAGTGAGCAGAATATGTGTGTTTTGATTGCGTGGCTATCTCTAACCATAAACCGACAAATACCACATAGCTGTTTTACTGCTCTATGAAAACTTTCAATGCCCCAATGTGTGTCATGAATAGTGATAAACTCACTTCTAGTTATTTGTTGTAAGACTTCTTTGGGATTCTCGTCGTCAGACTGATAAAATATATAGTGTCTAGAGTCTTCTTTCTTGAAGACTTTCCTAAACAACTTTACAAATCCAAATTCTCTTAAATGAGTTATCAAGCCTTCATTGGGAATTTCCAAAGTCCTTACTTGACAGTACTTACCAGGTTCGTTTGATACTGTTCTATTTTTTTCAACTCCGAATAAAAAACCTAATTTCTGGTTTCTCAAAAATTTCAGATTTTCTACTCCTGAGTACCAACTATCCCCCGTGATTATTCGCGGCTTTAATCCCCAATCAATCACTTCTATTACCATCTCTTGGAAATCATCATTTTTAGTTTTTCCCTCCTTCTTATCATATATCCTGTAATTTATGGGAACATAATTCCCATGAATATCGCTGTAATACAGTGTTATTAAATTTAATCCTTTAATCGTTTTATGATATTTCCCAGACCAAAAATATCCAATTAATTCTGCATATTTTGGATTGCTGTACAGCTTTTCTATTACTGTATCATCAACGCTTAAAATTCCTCCTGATAAATTGATTATCTCTGTTACTATGTCAAATAGATCTTTTGGTTCGTATCTTTCTCTGAGCAAAAATCTATTTACACTATCATGTGAAACATCTCCCAGGATTTCTGCCAATCGACTGCACCCTCCATGTTTTGGCTCTGACAACAAGAACAGGGTGTAATGTTCCAAATTACATTGTGCTGTCGAGGGTTTGCTAATTTCTCTAATTCTCCGATACCTTGAAAGTAGACAACACCGCTTTTCAATGCATTATTTTACCATCCCGTCAATGCGTAAGTCCTAAATTGGATTAAATTCAGGAGAATAAGGAGATAGATAAAGAACACTTGCTCCTACAGATTCAATCAAAGGCTTAATCTCTTCAACTTTATGTGCTGGCAGATTATCCATTACAACGACTGCACCAACCCATAATTGTGTCAGTAAAAAATGCTCTACAAAAACTTTATAAGCATCTCCATCCATTGAGCCGTTTAAAGTCATCATATCGATTCCGGCTGCGCCGGAATGATATAATCGCTTTGAAAACTTCAAGGGTGCTTTCGCAAGAAGTTA
>JAKVCU010000227.1 GCA_022448955.1 Saprospiraceae bacterium | reverse complement strand
ATCCAGTAGGGCCCACAAAAGGACAAGTAGAAATGCTTGTCCTTTTTTTATTTTCTGCCTACATCTTCCTTTAATCCGGCTCTTCTTACTTTTCTTGGATCAAGCGGAATATCTGGGGATTACATTGAAATAGTATAATTTAGCTTTCAAAAAATCAATTGGATAAAACAGCGTGGGAATTAATCTTACCAGAAGGTATGTTGGATTATTTTGAAGTCACCTCTGTTGATTGTTTGGAGGATCGTTATTCTATTTATTTGTTGGAGAAGAATTTGTTATCTGGGGAATTTGAAGGTCTCTCTTTGGAGTCCAAGGGTTTCTATGACCAGATTACCGTGAAAGATTTTCCATTGCGTGGGAAAGCCTGTTATTTACATGTAAAGCGGAGAAGGTGGCTGGATAAAAGCTCATCCAGGACCATTTCCAGGGATTGGAAATTACTTGCTAACGGCACACGACTGACCAGGGAGTTTGCCGATTTTTTAAAAGCATTATATCGATAATACTCCGGTTAGCTGCAAAAGTCTAGGTAATTATTTCAAAGTCAATGGTAAAACGCTGGAAGAACAGTATATCGCACACTTAAGCGATTATACGACCTGGGACCAACTTCATCACTCAGAAGATCACATTATTTTCCCTGACAATATTGGTCCATATCTGACTATAGATGAAACGGCACTATCTCAAGGAGAACTCTACACGGTGATTACCAATAAAGGAGCGAAAGGAAATAAGGGGTGTCTGGTAGCCATGATCAAAGGAGTTGATAGTGAAAGGATTAGAGCTTTGCTGGTGAAGAAAATCCCTCAAAAGCTCCGTCGTAGTGTTTTGGAAGTCAGCCTTGATATGGCCGCTAGTATGCAGCAAATTGTACGAAAAACCTTTACCAAAGCACAGTTGGTGACCGATCGTTTTCATGTACAGAAACTAGCTTATGAAGCCGTGCAGGAAATGCGCATCAAATACAGGTGGGAAGCAATAGATCAGGAAAACCAGGAAATTGCCTTGAGTAAGCAACTCGGAAAAACCTTTGTACCACACCGATTAGAAAATGGAGATACCCTCAAGCAATTATTAGCTAGAAGCAGATATCTACTTTTCAAAAGAAAAGAACTTTGGACACCTTCCCAAATCCATCGGGGTGAGTTGCTTTTTGAAAGGTATCCTGATTTACAAATAGCCTATACTCATGCTCAAGAGCTTGGCTATATCTACAGCCATTCCAAACAAAAAGGAATTGCTTACACCAGACTCGCACAATGGTTCAATGAAGTAGAAACCATTGGCTACAAATCTTTCCAAACTGTGATCAGAACTGTGCAGGCTCATTACGATACTATCCTCAATTATTTTGATAGAAGAAGTACCAATGCTGCTGCAGAATCATTTAATGCTAAGATAAAGGCTCTAAGAAGTCAGTTTCGTGGGGTTAGAAATATTAGTTTCTTTCTGTATCGATTAGCTAA
The DNA here is from genome assembly GCA_022448955.1 of Saprospiraceae bacterium. Taxonomy (GTDB): domain Bacteria; phylum Bacteroidota; class Bacteroidia; order Chitinophagales; family Saprospiraceae; genus JALEHC01. Next base: position 289 of record JAKVCU010000227.1, on the reverse strand, counting down.
AATCTATGCTTAGTACAATAACCCCCCAGATATTCCGCTTGATCCGATAGGACTGCACTATATCAATAAAGGTGGAGTTCACCCATTGCCAAATTCAGATTTTTTTTGCTGAAAAGAAAGTCAATGGTGTTTACAGTTATGGGGAGGAAGAGTTATTGGTAGCTACAAGATTTAAAGGATTGTTCATCTACCATAGGAAAACAGGAGTTCGAAGATTCAATACGACTTGTGATCAATACTTAATAGACTATAAACTTTATGATGGACATAACTAAGTGATGGAAATTAT
>JAKVCU010000226.1 GCA_022448955.1 Saprospiraceae bacterium | reverse complement strand
ATTGACAGACCTGTGCGAATTATTCTCTGTGGAACCCAGTTTGGAATCAATAAACAATATCTTGACCTAGCAAGAGCCACAAAAGGCTCAGTTCACACAATAGAAAAAGATATAAGTAACCTAATGAATTTAAGAGAAGGAGAAAAAATTACAATTAGCGGACGCACATTCGTTATTGAAAACGGGAAATTCATAGAATTGAAAAAAATATAAAAACTAGCCACAACAATGGCTATAAAGCATAGGCCTAACCAAACCGTCCCTACGCTTTTTAGCCTAAACGTTAGGCACAACTTAAATCATCAATGAAAATATTTTTACTAATTCTTATTTCGCTCTTGTTTAATTCGACCTTAGTCTATTGTCAATCATTTCCTTTTTGGGGCAATCTGACTCCTGGACCCTTCCAAGTTGGTTATAAAGACACCATTATTATTAAACAAAATGAAGCGTACAATTTCTATAATTATAAAGGAGGAAAACCATTTTTAATTTCTATTTGGTATCCGGCTATGAACGATACGAATATTCCATACTTGAAACAGAAAGAATACTGGAACTACTCGGCAACAGGAGAAACTCAAATCATTTCGGATACGCTAAAACAATTATACCAACAAGTGCTTAAAGATTATGGCATATGCAGCAACCACAACAGTTTAAAAACCATTAAATTCAGAAAAAAACAACAAGAAATTTTCGATAGTATTATTGAAACCAAAGTATTTGCTAAAAAGAACTTAAGGTTGCTGAATGGGCAGTTTCCATGCATTGTATACCATCACGGTGCTGGCGGTTCTAGTGATGAAAATACCTTGTATTGCGAGTATCTCGCTAGCCAAGGTTGGGTGGTTATTTCGAGCAACTATCATTGGCCAACAGAAAATGGCCAAGGGTTAGCGAATTATCATAGCAATTCCTCTTTTGATTTTTGTTCTGATGTCAAGTTCGTTTCAGATTTTGCAGCATCCCTCCCTTATGTAAATAAGGAAAAAATGGTGTATTCCGGACATAGTGCAGGAGGTCAAATAGGTCTATTTATGAATAGTAGAAAAGAAAACCCATTTAAACTTTTTCTTCTTTACGACATGACTATAGAATGGAAATCAAAAGAAATACTTAAACAAAGGAATCCTCTTGTTGATAGCCTTTTATCTAATCATTCAGATAAAATAATAACCCCGACAATGATGATTACTTCATCCCAAAAGTTTAGTACAAAATTGAACAGGGAAATTATCGTTCCACCTTCGTTCAATATTTTTCGGGATCTCAATGATATATCTCTCACATTTATTAGCGCTCATCAGCCTATTGCCCATGATAATTTTATTAGTCAGGGTACTTATAGGTCAATATTCATTGATCGATTTAAACAAAAAGATGCAAAAAAAGTAAAGCAAGATTATCTGACATACCATAAAATAGTACAAATGACAAACTCAATATTGTCAGCATTTTTAGATAATAAAGATGAAAATGACTGGATACAAGAATTCAATACTGATTTCAAAATTGAGATGGTCGATAAAAAAACGGTGCCTAACACAAAATAAACCCTATTAAAACAGGGGTTTATTCAAACCATTAACCACAATTAAACAAAATGAAATTACATCTAAAAAAGAAATTTTTAAGAATAATCAAAAGCAATTCATTTATGACCATGTTTGCAACCACTTTAGGTGTATTATTAGCCCTTTTCTTGAGTAATTTCAATACTTCAATGGAGAAAGAAGACAATAAAGAAATCGCTATCATAAATTTAAATTTAGAATTTTCAAGTAACATTAAAACCATAAGAAATTCTCGAGATAATAATGACAGCATATTAAACTTTCTTTTGGAAATTCAAGAATTAGATATAAAGTTGACAGAAAAGTTCTCTACAACAAGCCTTAA
>JAKVCU010000225.1 GCA_022448955.1 Saprospiraceae bacterium | reverse complement strand
CATATATGGGCGGAGATACTAAAATAGAAAAAATTAGTAGTTAAATGTTCCTAGATATTCATTTTATTTTCCAATTCTTTAGGTATAAAACCACCGACTTAGAGTCGGTAAAGCTGGACTTTAGTCCAGAAATATGTTAGGAAAGTTCATATCTCTCCTCCAAAAATAGGTTGGGAATTTCCAAAACCTATTTTTGGAGGAGAGATATGAACTATTCACGATCAGCGCATACAACCTATCATAATCGTTATCACCTAGTATGGATTACAAAATATAGATACAAAGTGTTGAAAAAAGATATAAAAATCAGTGTAAGAGAATTGACGCGAAATATATGTAAAACATTGGGAGTAAAAGTCATCAGCGGAGTTCTATCATCGAATCATGTACACATGTTTGTAGAAATTCCCCCTAAACTATCAGTTAGTGAATTCATGCGTAGGGTTAAAGGAGCTACGTCTCGTAAAATACAAGAAGAATATCCAGAACTACGCAACCGTTATTGGGGTAAAAGATTTTGGGGTAGAGGATATTTTTGTACCACATCAGGCAATGTTACAAATGAAGTGATTATGAACTACATTGAACATCATTCTGGTGACTGGGGTCTGTTGATTCAATTGTGTAAATTCCAACATAAGCACCTAATTATTGATCTGAATTCTATCGTCAAATTTTATCAAAAAATGAGCCATAGCTTCATTCCAATCTCTAATGGGTAAAATCCATTTTCGCGTAATATAATCAATTGTCAAGTATAGAGTCTTAAACACTGATTCATCACTTGGAAATACCCGCTTATTTTTTGTGACTTTTCTCAGCTGATTATTCAAGGATTCAATGGAATTTGTGGTATAAATAATTCTACGAATTTCCTTTGGATACTGCAAAAATAACATCAGATTATCCCAATTATTGTACCAAGATTTGGCAATTTGAGGATACTGCTTGCTCCATTTTCCCTCAAAATGTTCAAGAGCTTCTTGCGCTTCTTCCTCAGTAATTGCTTGATATATAGGCTTTAAATCAGCAGCTAGTTTTTTACGATCTTTATAAGATACAAATCTTAGGCTATTTCTGATTTGGTGTACAATACAAAGCTGATGTTCACATTTTGGATAGACAGCGGATATGGCATCAGACATTCCAGTTAAATTGTCAGTACATGCAATAAGAATATCTGAAAGACCTCTATTTTTCAGCTCTGTCAAATTATTCAGCCAAAACTTTGCTCCTTCATTGTCGCTTATCCATAAGCCAAGAACGTCTTTACGGCCAGATAGATCAATACCTAGAGCAACGTAAACAGACTTATTTATAATGCGCTTTTCCTGCCTTACTTTCACTACTAAGCAGTCAAAAAACACTATTGGATAGACAGATTCTAAAGCTCTACTTTGCCATAATTTGACTTCGTCAATAACGTCATCTGTTATGCGGCTAATTAAGGATGCACTAATTTCTGTACCATATAATTCTTCTATCTGAATTTTAATGTCTGATATACTCATACCCTTAGCATATAGGGATATTATTTTATCATCTAATCCTTCAATCCTACTTTGCTTCTTTTTGACTATAACTGGCTCAAAGTTGCCTTTCCTGTCTCTTGGAACCTCAAGATCTAGTTGTCCGTTCTCTGTTGTTAAACTCTTCTTAAAACTGCCATTACGAGCGTTTTCTGAGGAATTCCTTTCGTAACGGTCATAACCTAAATGAGTTTGCATTTCTGATTCTAATGCCCGCTCTAATATGCATTTACTGAGTTGCTTTATCAGACCCTCTTTACCTAGAATATTTGATAAATCGCTATCTGATTCTATTAGCATATCTACTGCTGCATTTATTTTTGTATTTTCTAAATTTTGAGTCATATATTTTTCTCCTAAATTATAATTTTATATCTTATAACTTATGAGAATTTACACAATCAATGGGATAGAGCCTACAGGTTCGTCTCTTTTGAAAATAATTGCTCTATTTCGTCCGACG
>JAKVCU010000224.1 GCA_022448955.1 Saprospiraceae bacterium | reverse complement strand
AGGATTATTGGCAAACAACTAATACGCTCGGCTACTTCCGTTGCAGCAAATTATAGAGCAGCGATTAGGGCGCGATCAATGAAAGAGAAATATCATAAACTATGTATTGTTGTAGAAGAAGCAGATGAGACTGTATTTTGGATAGAACTATTGCAAGAAAGTAATCTAATTCCAAATTATGACTTTCAAGATATAATACAAGAAGCAAATGAAATTATGAAGGTTATGTCTACTTATAGAAGTCGGCTGAAGCGTTAAGGGAGTTTAATATGAGTGATGAGTTCTTGTTTTATGAGTGATAAGGGATTGTTTTATAGGTGATAAGGGATGGTCTCATCAATTATCAATTATCACCCATCAATTATCACCCATCAGTTATCACCCATCAATTATCATCTATCCCCCATCAATTATCAATTATCCCCTATCAATTATGAAGAAAACCTACTATTTATTTAACCCTGGGAGAATGAGTCGAAAGAATAATACACTCAAATTTGTAGCAGTAGATGAATACGGTAAGGAAGCACCACCAAAGTATCTTCCGATAGAGGGTATTGAAAATTTATACGTATTTGGAAGCATTGACGCCAATAGTGCATTGTATAATTTCTTGGGAAAGAAAAAAGTATCCGTTCATTTTTTTGATTATTATGAACACTATTCGGGATCTTTTCAACCAAAGGAATATTTGTTAGCAGGGAAGATGCAAGTTGAACAAACTAAGGCTTATTTGTCCACGAAAAGAAGGCTTTATATAGCACAATCTATAATTGAAGGTGCGGCATATAATATGGCTTACAATTTGAAGTATTACAACCGTAGAGGTAAAGATTTGTCATCATTTATCAGTGATATTGCTAACTTGAAAGCAAGTACCAAAGAAGTTCAAAGTGTTAGTGAATTAATGGGCTTGGAGGGCAATATAAGGCAAGTGTATTATGCTGCATTTGAAAAGATCATAGAACATTTTGAAATGAATGGAAGACATCGCAATCCTCCGTCTAATGAAGTGAATGCATTGATCTCTTTCGGGAATATGATGTGTTATACCTCGTGCTTGGATATGATTTATCATACTCAACTGAATCCGACTATAAGTTTTTTACATGAGCCTGGAGTGAGGCGTTATTCTTTAGCTTTAGATTTAGCAGAATTATTTAAACCTGTAATCGTTGATAGAGTAATTTTTAAGGTTTTAAATAGGAGAATGCTGAAGGAGGAGCATTTTGAAAAACATACTGGTGGTTGTTTCTTAAATGAAAAAGGTAAAAAAGTTTTTATTCAAGCTTTTGAAGAAAAGATAAAGGAGACTGTAAAGCATAAGAACCTAAATAAAAAGGTAAGTTATAAGCACTTGATTAAGTTAGAATGTTACAAACTGGCAAAATATCTTTTGAAAATCGAGCAGGAATATGCTGCTTTTAAAATTTGGTGGTAATGTATGTGATTTTGGTTTATGATATTCATCAGAAAAGAGTAGCAAAAATGCTTAAGTTATGCCGACAATATTTGAATTGGATTCAAAACTCTGTATTTGAAGGAGAACTGAGTGAACTTCAATTAAAGGAACTAAAACAAAAAGCGAAGCAAATAATGGATGAAAGTTATGACAGTTTGATTATCTTTCATAGTAGGAATGCCCGATGGCTCAAAAAAGATGTAGTTGGATTAGATAAAAATGATTTGGGACAGTTTTTGTAAAAAAAAACGCTAATTCAAAAACGTCACTGACACCCAAATTGACATTTCTTTTTCGTCTTTGACTATCTTGTTTTTTTAATGTGTTGATAATCTTATACTTGTAAACCTGTCGCTGACGGGTATAAATCGTACGAATGTTCATTGACAGATTGGAAGCTGTATTTTCAGTATAATTGGATTTGGTAATTCATTGGAAATGAGCTATTATTACATATAAACGAAACGCCTCTTAATCGCACCAGATTGGAATTGAAACAACGTATTTTCAATATCAGCGTCTAAACCGCTGTAA
>JAKVCU010000223.1 GCA_022448955.1 Saprospiraceae bacterium | reverse complement strand
TAGCGTCCCTTCAAAAACCATGCGTAACTTTCCTATCGTCAGTTACTTATAATTTTCGAAGGGACCATTTTATTATACAAGCAATTTTGACTAGCCGCTTAAGAGGTTCATTAGATCTTTCATATAATCTATAATCACCAATGATTTACTTATTTTCTTTACAGTAATATCGATCCATCTGAAAGCTTTCAGAAACAGTGAAGTGCAGAATTCTCCTCAATATCTGAGTGATTTTTAAACAACTTCATCTCAAATCGTAAACACTAAAAGAGCCTTAAATAGACTCAAAATCGGATAAAATAAATGATTGAACATTATCCAAAAACCATATGTGCAGCTATGATTAATAGCCTGTTATTTTTTTGTAGGATTAGCTTTCTATCTGTGGCCTATTCAGGTAGCACACAATTTTCTGTAGTTGTCAAGTATTTTTCAGAAATCAACCGCAAGCTATACTCCACTTTAAAGATTAAAAAGAGGTGCCCTTTAGACACCTCTTCCAATTAAATATACATCACCTTGGGTATATTTCACTGAGCTAACCCTCTTACTAGTCTATATAGTTAAGACTATTTATACACATATCAATTATAAGAATATATTATTATGTATTTCATAGTAATCTAGATAAAAGAGGGTTATTCGAATTAATCTGCAATAAAAAGAAGATAAACTGATATTTTAAATCACTTTAATTATCTCTATTCCTACTATTTGGATTTTTCAATATCCATCTACCAAGACTTTTCATTAGAAATAAATCTACACATCATTAAAGAAGCTAGAGCTGTATTCAAAAAACATAAGTCTCTTTGCTGTGGAAAAAGGGATGTGGGATTACAAAGTACAAAGGTACTTTATACTAAGAATACCCACACCCCATCAGGTTGATATATCTCAAAAAGCACAATGTGCAGGCTTTTTGAGTCCATCGGGAAAGCATTAATTAAAAGTGTAAAAAAGTGTTGTTGATAATATTTGGGAATGACCTTGCCTTGAGCAAAACATTTGGTTTAATACTGTTCCTTAGAGGAACATTCAGGAGATGAACTAAAATTAAAAAATACATACATCAAACAAAACTTAGACACGGATAGAATGAGCTATTCTCTATTAAGTAAGCTAATATGATGGTTAAAAAATCGAATTCTACTTTTCCAGAATATTTATGCTATTTATAATAATTTCTTCTGCACTATTGTAGTATTCAAGTTTATCGATCTTATATCACAATTTATCAAGCATAAGTTTGGTTTATCTTAATAGATTTAAAATTAAAATCTTGGTAGTATTATATTTGATAGGTAAACAAAAACAATAGAACATGTCAATCAAAATTGCCATTATCCATCAAGATCCAAGTTTAGTTAGTTTTTACAAAGATATTTATCCACTTGATCAATTATTTTTTGTTCATTATACCAATCAACCAGACATATTATTGACTTTATTACCAGCGGTGCTGTGTATTAAGCCCAATTTAGTTGTTGTTGATAGTGCTATAAGTGACAGGAATTTTCAGTTTATTTACAATCACATTAACAGGCAGGACAATACCATGTTAGTATTTCACAGGAATTATTCTGAAGAAATGATCTAGAAGAATTTATAAAACATTAGCACCTTTTATCCTAATACAGCTTATTGAAATGTATGACGATTTCTATTTTAAGCTTTTTTTACTAATAAAAAACGCATACGTCTCTGCTTGATCTACCATTCTTATATTTTGAGCAAGCTTATCCAACTTTTTAATGGAACCTACCTCAAAAATTGTGCATAATACCTACTAAGTAATTTGCCCGAAACCGTACCTAACTAAAGGCTGGAATTGGTACACTAAAGTTCATTCACAGGCAGACCGGTCTTTACGTTCGTTCAAAAATCATGCTTAACTTTCCTATCGTCAGTTACTTATAATTTTTGAAGGGACAATTTTATTATACAAGCAATTTTGACTAGCCGCTTAAGCAGGTAACCATATTAAACTTTGTAATTGAAAAATAAATATCATTGATAATCAATTATTTAAAATTTTTTA
>JAKVCU010000222.1 GCA_022448955.1 Saprospiraceae bacterium | reverse complement strand
AGAATATAAAGGAGTTGACGATCCGAAAGTGCTGGCAGGTTTAAATATTTATAAAGCACTTTACGATAACCTGGAAAACTGTGAGCATTACGTATTTGATTGGGATGGCAACTTCTCTATTGGATTTTTGCTGAGTTTGAAATAAGCTTTTTTGAGTCTTATTTACTGTTAGTCAGGCTCGATGCCATCGACAATCCATTGCTCCGCTTTGGTTTCCCAATTGACTTCTTTGGATACATCTATGTATCTTTTTCCCTCATCTTGTTTCCATTCCTTAGTTCTACTTTACCAAGATAAAATTTCTTAAAAAAGGCTTACAAATATGTCTTCAAGTGTTTGTTTTTCAGTAAGTTACAGGTGTAAGTATTCTTAATCATGTACCGATTGATATTCATTAAATTTGAAAAATCAATCGGATAAAAAAACATGCCCAAAATCTGTAACCTACTCTAAATCAGGCGATTCCTTTGAGGGCTTTGTGTATTCTTTTCAGTCTTTTTTTCAAAGAGCTCGACATAACCGAACCGCTATAGCCTCGCAATACATACAGGGATTAATGAAATTGGCAAAAGGCCATGCCAATATGGAGCGAATGGAAGAAGAGATCCCGGATAGCGAATACAGGGCTCATCAGCATTTTATCACAAACTCGGAATGGGACTATGAAGGAGTCATTGCCAAAGTGGCCACTGATACTTCACATCTCATGAAAGTCAATAAGGAGAAGAGCGGTCAACCTACGGGTCTGATTATCGATGAATCAGCTCATCTTAAAAAGGGAGATAAATCAATAGGGGTTTGCCCTCAATATGCCGGTGTAGTGGGTAAAGTTGAAAACTGTCAGGTAGGTGTATATGCTTCATTGATTAATGATAATAGAACTACTCTCATTGATGAATCCTTGTTTTTACCTGCGAAGTGGGCTAAAAATCGGCTAAGATGTCAAAAGGCAGGGGTTCTGGAAGAACACATCCAATTCAAGACCAAGCCACAATTAGCATTAGAAATGATTGATCGTGCACTTGATTTGGAAGTAGCATTCGATTGGGTAGGAGGAGATGGGCTTTACGGACATAACAGTGAATTGCGTAATGGCCTACAATCAAGAGGCTTGTTTTATGTCTTAGATGTTCACAAGGATGAAAAGGTATTTACTGAGCGCCCTGTATTGGAGGTGCCAAATAAGAGCCATAAAAGAGGTAGACCTACTAAAAAGGCAAAACCAAACATAGACCCTATACGAGTTGATCAATACATCAAAGACATTAAGGACGAAGAATGGTGTATTGAAAACAAGATTAGAAAGACACATAAAGGGTGGAAGAAACTAAAAGTACATACCTGTAAAATATGGTTACTGCAAAATGAACAGCTTCAAGAGCTTACGCTGCTGATCACGCAAACCATGGATGGAAAGAAAGAAACCAAGTACAGCTTTAGTAATGGAGGCATTGATCAATATGCGGCAAAAGAATATGCTTACTTCCAATGTCAGAGATATTGGGTGGAGAGAGCATTTGACGATGCGAAAAACGAACTAGGAATGTCGGATTATCAAGTTAGAAAATGGAATGGCTGGCATCACCATCATGCACTGGTATTGATGGCAAGTCTGTATCTACTCATCCAAAAAATAGACCTTCAAGAGGATGCTCCACTCATCAGTGTCAGGGATGCAAGAATCTTAATGATCGTAAGACTATTTGGTACCGATAAGGATATGCAGAAACGACTAAAACAAATGGAAAAAAGACATCTCAAAAGACAATTTGACATTGATCGATACTACATAGGGTCTGCTGAGAAACTAGTGAAGTTACACCCTCTGAAATGGCCTCAGATCGGCCTGAATCGGTAGGGAAATCACATTTCTAGTAGAAATTGGCTGCATTTGCCTTTTAGGCTGAAGGATATAGGCCCAAAACGCCCTTGCAGGAGTTGAGAAAGTCTCAAAATACTGGACATAGGGTGCCAACCTAGCCATATTGACCAAGTTTAGCACCAGTACGATGGAAGCAATCCAAGACTCACTGGTTTGTTGTAGCCTGGCTCGG
>JAKVCU010000221.1 GCA_022448955.1 Saprospiraceae bacterium | reverse complement strand
TCGTTCAACTGAAGTATTCCGTCACCATTAAAGTCTGCGATAAATACTTGTTTAACTTCAGACCATCTTTGTACCCACTCTATCGACTGAACTTCAGAAATAGATTTTCCGATAATTCCAGTTGGTAGATTTGGATCCATCAATGCTAATTTAGACAATGTCGCTAACATAGGCGCTGAAGAGTAAAGTAAGAAAATAAAGAATAGCGACCAAGCTACTGATTTTCTTGCTGCTCTTACTGTAGGAGTTGTAAAGTATCTCATTAAGATATGAGGTAACGATGCAGTTCCCACCATCATACAAATCGCTAACGATAAGTATTTCCAGACAGCCATTCCACCTTCAGGTACTCCAGAGTGAGTTCCAGAGATGTATTTCAATCCTCCTGGTACCCCAGCTGCTTTCATATCTGCGGCGCTGTTTTTAACTAGTCCAAATTGTTGTTCAAGTTCACCAAGTCTTGCAACTTCATCACCTAACATTAAGTGAGGGAAAATTCCTCCACCAACGTTAGAACTAATCCAGAATACTGGTATTAAGTAAGCGATGATTAATACAATGTACTGAGCAACCTGTGTCCAAGTTACGGCTCTCATTCCACCAAGCATTGAACAGATAAGGATACTTATTAATCCTACCCATACACCTGCTTCGAACGGAATTCCAAGAGCTCTAGAAGCAATTGTTCCCGTAGCATTAATTTGTGCTGTTACGTAAGTAAATGATGCTATGAAAAGCACGAATACTGATGCAGCTCTCACCGCATTACCACCGTATCGTGTTCCGATAAAATCAGGAACTGTGTAACATCCAAACTTTCTTAGGTACGGAGCCATTAGAGTTGCAACAAGTACGTATCCACCTGTCCAACCTACTAAGAAGGCCATATAAGTATAGCCACCAAAGTAAACTCCACCCGCTAAAGCTACGAATGATGCACCTGACATCCAGTCAGCTGCTGTTGCCATTCCGTTAAATACGGTTGGCACTTGTCTTCCTGCAACATAGTAGGCATCTACTTGAATGGTTCTTGATAAATAACCGATTAAGGCATAAATCAATACCGTGAAAGCTACGAACATCACTCCGATGTTTTTAGCTGACACACCTGCTTGCTCTGCTAATGCCATCAAAATGATGAACACTATAAAGCCACCAGTGTAGGTACCATATATTTTAGGAAGGTTTTGTATAAAATCTCCTTTAAACATTAGTCATCCTCTCTTTCTGAGAAACCATGTTCTTCGTCGATTTTTTCTTGTTTATTTGCAGTCCAAAACAAAATTATCACAAAGGCAAGAAGTGAACCTTGCGCAGTCATGTAATATGCTAGTGGATAGCCAAGAAAAGACATCGTGTTCAGTTCTGAACCAAACATGAAGATCACTAATGAGAAGAAAGCCCAAAGAACCAATGTTACTATCATATGGTTTTTGGTCTTATTCCAATATGCGTCTTTATTTGACATATTTCCCCCTATTTATTTTTTAACTTTTTACGTAAAAAGTACTCTTATTGCTGGGGAGCATACTGATTATGAGTTGAATTAAAAGAGAAAAAAGGACCCCAAAACCAATTTGAAATGCTATAAGACAAGTAAATAAAGGGTTTTTTAAATACAACGTGAAATTGAATCTAGATAAATTGCGAAACACTCTTAGAACCACTCTAATTGACATTTGGGAGTACGTAATTCCTATTTGGAAAATTTCAGGTTTATTTAAAAGCATTAAATCAAAAAAAGATTTAGAAAATTTTATTCAAGAGAGATCTGCTCATGTTACTCAAACAACTCTCTACGGTTATTTAAAAACTAGAATTGGAGTTAAATATATTGCCATGATGGAGGATGAAAGGTTTTTAAAGTCAATCAATATTGCAAAATGGAATATCTATGTGGTTGCTTTAGCAGACTGTGCTTTTTATGTTTTTTCCTATCTTATCTCAGAAAAAAATTTAAAAGAGAATGATTGTAAAGAAATTTATTCAGATATTATAGAAAAAGAGAAAGCTAATGGTTTGAGCGACGAAATTCATTTAAAAGCTAAGCAAGAATTTTTAAACCGAAACAA
>JAKVCU010000220.1 GCA_022448955.1 Saprospiraceae bacterium | reverse complement strand
CTTACTATTTTTGAGCTGACGCCGTGCCTGCCGGCAGGCAGGAATTTATTATACAAGCAATTTTGACTAGCCGCTTAAAGTAACTATTACTTTACATTTTCATAAATGGCTAGCAAAGCATATTTTTCCTTTTCCCAGTTCAATTCGCTTCGAACAAGCATAGCATTAGAACGAAGACGTTCATAATACGCTCGGTCAGAGAAGAGTTTATCTACTGCATCAATAATGCTTGAGGTATCTAAATCATCGATTAATTCAAATAAATCATACTTCTCATTTAATGCAGCATATTCAGGAAAATTCATGTGTATCGAAGGTAATGCTGCCTGCACATAATCAAAGGCTTTGTTAGCCAAAGAATAATAATAGCTCTGTCCTTTGTTTTCTAATAGATTTAAGCCTACATGCGCCTTGAGGGTCACTTCTTTTAGTTCTTCTGGTTGCAAATACCCTAAAAACGTTACCTGATCTTTTAACCTTCGTAAATCTACTTCCTTTCTTAAAAACTCCGACAAATCGCCTTCTCCTGCAATCCACAGTTGCACATATTTAAGCTGATCCATCGCTTGGATGACTTCAAACAATCCTCTTCCTTCATTTAATGCCCCTTGATACAACAGTCTTAATGGCTGACTTTCTGAAGGCTTTGCCATTTCCCTCTGCGGGAATGGCAGGTTGCGAATAACTCCAAATTTTACACCATAACGCTCCCCCATTATTTTGGCCAAAGCAGGTCCTACCGTATAGCAGTGCGTTAATTTAGGGACAACAAAATCAGCTAAACGCTCCCACCACTTTTTTATCCAAGGTCTTCTTACTACTTCTGGTGTTTCTGTGAAGTATTCATGTGCATCATATACACAAGCTTTGCCTTTCCAATTACTAATAAGATAGGCAGGTAATAAAGAATCTAAATCAACTGCATTTACAATATCAAAGCGTTCAAATAACAAATAAAAAAACAAGCGAATATTATATTCTATATAAAATAGCTTCCCCTTCTGAAAGCGACAACTCAATCGTTTCTGCTGAAAAGGTCGGTCCACTAATGGAACAGCCCCTTTTCTTTTCCTTCCTACCAAAATCACCTCATATCCCGCTTCACTTAAGGTTGTACAGATACGAATCATTCGTTGATCATAGCTTAAATCGTTGGTAACCGTTGCTATTATGCGTTTTTTCTTAGCTTTCATTCAAAAAAAAGTATTCCCCATCTTTATCAATAAAACCTTCATCAAGAAGGTATTCCATCGTTTTCAATATTTGGTTTTCTCGCTTAGACGCAAAAGAACTTACAATTTCTTCTAGGGTTAATTTTTCTTTTTTGAGCAATCGTTGAATCTTAGTTTGATAAGCTTTAAACTCATCTTCGCTGACTTCGGCTTTTGTACGCCCTAAGCATACATCACATATCCCACATTTCCCGACCTGCTTTTCACCAAAATATTGTAGCAATTGTTTGCTTCTGCAAATAGGACTTTCCGCATAGGCAATCGCCTTTTTCATTCGATCATAGTAGCGATTTTTCAAAAAACTGTATCTACTCTGATCTATGATTAAATCCTCTGCTCTCATTCTTTCCTTGACAAAAAACAACTGAGGGGTATCTTTTTGCGGATCATAATGCACAATTCTATCTTGGTTCAGCTTTTGCAACGCATTGGAAAGCTCCCCTCTACTTAATTTTAAAAACTTCGCCAATTGATTTTCACGTAAGTGAATGTAGTGATTAAATGCCCCTTGATAAGTCCTCAAAATCGTTTTTAAAATAGTATCCATTTTGGGATTACGTAATTGATAATCGTATAAATCCTCTTTAGATACTAAAATTTTCAAACTAGAGGGTACATAAACTGCATCTGTTAGAGCTAAATAACCTTCTTTCTCCAATATTTTTAATGCATTTAGCGCCCGTATAGTCCCAAATTGAAAAGTCTGACAAAAGTATACCAAATCAAAATCATACGATTGCCCCTCTCCTGCTCCCAATGCCAACTGAAAATAACTCCCTAAGGCTTTGTAAATCCTTCGGATTTCCTCCATTAATGGGAAGGCCAATTCAAAGGACCTCTCTAAACGTTTTTTATC
>JAKVCU010000022.1 GCA_022448955.1 Saprospiraceae bacterium | reverse complement strand
GTAAATCACGAAAGACACCCACCTGCGGAAGCTTTTTCTGATTTAATGGTCAATTCTGAATTCGGGGTGATCGCATTTAGCGATGAAAACGGTGAGTTGTGGGTTTTTGATCGCTTTGAAGAATAGTGTATACCCCCATAATCTCCTATCCGATTTAAATGGGGAGTCAGCTTTCTTGTGAAAGGATAAAAGCACTCATGCGCTTTATCCTTCTGCCCTTTGGCGAAAATGGGGGTGCAAATTGCAAGGAGGTTCTGAATGAGGGCAGCCCGTAGGGATACGTTCGGATGCCTTGTAATGCGCTGGGGGCAAAGCCCCAAGTAAAACTTCTACTTACTTAAATACTGCAAAACTTTTTGCAGTATTTAAGTAATTGAATATCAGACATTATTGCGTGACATAGCAGCCTTGCGTTTTCTCTCTCTGCGCTTACGACAACGAAAAGAGCAAAAAGCAAGGTTACGGTGTTGAATGATAGTCCAGTCAATTATTCCTACTAAAGGGGTAGCAAGAAATTTTTGGTTTGAAAGTTCTATTCGTTGTTCTTCAAGCCTTCTTTTCATTTATTTCAATTTTCTTAAATGCACCACAACGTTCATCTGCAAGACGAGCGAAGCGAGGATTGCAGATGAACATTGTGGGCAAAAACCATTTTAATGGCTATTTGCACATTATTGGCAGTATTTTTTACTTATTAAATCTTAAGTAGTTAAGCTAGAACCTGTCAGCCTCTGGCTGAATTTTATTATACCAATTTCAGCTATAGGCAAACAGGTTCTAGCCTAACTACTTATGTATGAAAAAAATTTAAACATTTGCTTGGATTAACCATAGAAAGCGGACACGCAAGGGAATGATTAAAAAAGATTATGTGGTAGCAAAGTGGTTCCATTTGTGCAGAAATTTTTCTGCATTTTGCCGCTTGCAGAAAAATTTCAAACACATGAATCATCCATGGCTAAAGTACTAGACACACAAGGGAATGATTAAATTGGGTAGCAAAATAGGAGATGGAAAAGACAAACATAGAATTTGAGCAAGTCATAGCTCTAGGCTGTGGCATCGATGTACACAAGAAGGTATTGGTAGCCACTATAAGAGGAACAAATATAGTAGAAGAGACGCGTGAGTATTCTAGTTATACTGATTCTATTGATCAATTGCGCCAATGGTTGTTAGAAATTGGTATTAAACATATGACCAACAAAAATTAAAACACCATAAATAACTGATAATCAAGAAAGATTTCACAAAAAAAGAAGAGTGGTCCCACCAGGAATCGAACCTGGATCTTAGGCTCCGGAAACCTACATACTATCCGTTGTACTATGGGACCAATTGAGTAGGATGGAAATCTAAATGCGAAACACAAAATTACAATCCATTCTACTTTATTACAACCTTGTTGGAAATTATTTCGTTCCATTTTAATTTTTTTTTTGGCTTTCCTAAGCTAGTATTGATAGGGACTTTGGTAGTTTTCCACAATTATACAGGAAAACTTTTTTTGTATTTAGACTTGCGCGTTCTGAAGATTGCTTCTATATTTGTGGTGTGATCAGAAGCGATCACTTGAACTAATCTCCATTTTTTTGACATTCTTTTTCGTTGTAAATCGATTTTGATACAGCGGTTTTCATCCATCATTTTTGATGGTTTGTTGAAGGATTTTCTATTAGGTAATTTTTGGATTACCCATAGTTTTTCAACTATAGTTTGCGCAAGCAGATTACGAAATACGCTTAAACATCAAAGTCATGGAAAAAGGAAATAACCAAAACAACTCGTCTAAAAAAGGCGAAAACACAACGAACAAAAAAGAGGGTCAACCAAAACTAAATCCTCAATTTACAAAGCACTTCCAAAACCAAAAGTCTTCCTCTTCTACTCCTAAGGAGCAGAAAAAGGACTATTCTACTACACAAAAGTCAACTGTTCCAAATAATAGTACTTCGTCTAATGAAAGTGTAGAAAAGGCCATCCGTCAAGCATTAACGAAGCCTAAAGATGCGAATTTGACGAAAGTCAATCCTACTAAANCGACAGCACCAAATATAAAAGCGACAAGTCCTCAGCCTACACCAAAAGCAAAAAAGACTGCTCCTGCTGTCGCTACCCCTAAGGCAATAAGCACGACGCCAAGGAAAGAAAACCCAGTGGCTACGCCAAAAGTTGTGCCTGCACCAAAGCCAATATCGCAAGAGCAAAAAGAGCAGTTAGTTTCTGCCAATCGTATCGTGCAAACAGCCCAAGGAAAATTAAACGCAGCAACTGATAAAACCATTGAAGCCCAAAAGGTAGCACAAAACAAAATGGGGTCCTTGGTATCTAAAGGGGATCTTGCTGTCCAAGCATTAAAGGACAAAACAAGTCAAATCCACACCAAATCAACACCTGATTCCAATTTATTAGACAAGGCTCCAAAAACTAATTTCCCAAGGAAATTAAAGGATCTTGTGGATACCTCTGAGCCAACTGAATCAAAGATTGACTCTTCAACAAAAACGCAGACTTCCTTATCTACTGCTATAAATAAGGAAAAGTCTATAGAACAAACACAAACCAACCAATCGCAGCCCATTGCGCCTAAAAAGGTGGAAAAAGCTGTGCCAGACAGTAAACCATTAACTGCTTTTAAAGATTCAACCAACACCAAAGCTACAGCAGCTCCAAAGGAAATTCCTGCAAAAAAGAAAGAAAAGAAAGCTGCAAAAGTAGCTGCTATTGCTCCTGCTGTAGGTATAGTCCAAAAAGAAACAATAATAAAAGACCCAATAACGCCAAAACAAGTGGAGTCCAAACAAATTAACGCAAACATCAATGCGATTGCTCCTAATGAAAAGCATGATGCTCCGCTTGAGATGAAAACAACAGACAAATTACCTCCAATAGAGGCATTAGGACAATCGCTTATTTCCTTTTTCTCTAAACCAGAAAAAGGAACAGAAAAAAATTCTACCTATTGGACGGCTCCAATCAGCCAAAAGAAGGATGCTAACCATAAGATGCGTTTCAGTATCAAGGAATTTTTCCTTTTTAGCTCAGGCGTCGATCGCGATATTCTTCAACATTGCCCAGCGGATGAATCTCGATTCTTAGGCGTAGGTGGTACTGTAATTTTTACAGGTGTTCTAGCATTTCTTTCTTCCACATATGCTATCTATACGGTATTTGATAACTGGCTAATGGCTGTTTTCTTTGGAATGATCTGGGGTTTTATGATCTATAATCTCGATCGTTATATTGTAGGAAGCATGAAAAACCATGGTTCTTGGTGGAAAGATATGACCATTGCATTCCCTCGTTTAGTCATGGCTGTTTTATTAGCACTTGTGATTTCTAAACCTTTAGAATTAAAAATCTTTGAAAAAGAAATCAATGCAGAGCTGATTACCATGGAACAGGAAGTTTATCAGGAGCAGGAAGATAAAGTTAAACAACGTTACACTGATCAAATCGAAAAGTATGAGGCTTCTATCTTGGAGATGACCACTACTTTGGACGGCCTTCGCTCAAAGAGGGATACCTTAGAAATTATGGCATTACGCGAAGCAGATGGATCAGGTGGATCTGGAAACAAGAACATGGGGCCTATTTATAAAGCAAAAAGAAAAGATGCAGATAATGCAAGAGCAGAATTTGATGCGGAAAAGGAAAGATTAATGCCTTTAATTGCTGAAAATCAAGAAAAAGCGGATGTCTATAAAGCAGAACTGGAAGAGGAAATTGCCAACTTGGATCAAGAAGCTTATGGTGGTATGGCTGCCCGAATGGAAGCACTTCACCGTCTTGGCCAAGAAAGCGAGGCTATCTGGTGGGCTAGTATGATGATTATGTTACTTTTTGTTATTGTAGAAATCTCTCCAGTATTAGTGAAATTAATCTCCTCCAAAACAGCCTACGACTACTTATCTCTGCATAAAGAGCATGCCATCAAAATGGCCACGCAAGAGGAGATTGCAGAAGCTAATAAACAACTGCAAAATCGAGTGCAGTTCGAAACAGAAACGAATGTCTATAGAACCCAAATGCTCATCCAATTGGAAAAAGAAATGATCGATGAATTTGTCGCAAGACAAAGAGCTGAATTAAAAGGAAAAGCAGTACCAAAGCATTCGCCAAAAACGGCCAAGGCACTGGCGTCATAGGAGTTATGAGTTAATACTTATCGATATGACCATTATACGATTAACTATTAACAGATAACGGTAACATGCTTACCCCAAACAAGCAAATAAGCCTTTCTCATGTATAATCTCCACTTGCTATAGGAGCGCAAAGCTCCATAGCAAGTTTTTTATTTTCGACTGGTGCTTGTTTTGAATCTTTAATTGATGGATAAAAGTGGTCACTGGCCAGTATTTGTTTGTGCCAACATATGATCCTGCAAATCAAAACTAATGAATTTGCGCACCCCAAAGAGCAGTCATATGATTTATTATTATCCCCACTTCTAAGCTTTGACCTTATTAATCCATGTGGATAATAAAGTAACAAAAGATGAAACGAGCTTATTTTATTTGATCAAACTTTTTACCTGATCTACACTAATAGAATAGTGAGAATCATTGTAAACCGCCCAGCCATCTTTGATAACAACTAGTTGAGGAGATTGATGCACCACACCAAAATCTTCTGCAATTTGATTAGAAATTGGGCGATAAGTGATCAAATCTAAATAATAAAAGTCCATATCCTCATCAGAAATATCCCACTCTCTTTCTAATTGTTTTTTCACCATACTACTGATACCACAACGAATGCTGTGTTTGAATATCGCAACTGGTTTATTTTTGGATTGCTCCTTGATGAGGTCAAGCTGATCTATTCGATCAAGTGTTTTCCACTCTGTTTTTAATGGCTCTTCATTAGGTTCTTTAAAAAAACGATCTAGTATTCCCATGATTATTTACTGCTTGCTATAAATAGTTTATATTCAAATAAACTGTAATTTAAGTTTATTGAAGTTTGAACCAGTTGATTTTTACTCAGCTTAAAGCAGGGCGGAGCCAAATAGACGTAGCTATTAAGGCGCGTACGCAAGGCAGAGCTGAGTAAAAAGACGCCTTGAAATGATAAGTAATCTAGATTACAGTGTACTAAGTAAGTACGGCTAAAAAATGGGTACCATCAAATTTCAGCCAAAGGCTGACAAGTTTGAACTCCTGCAAAATTATACTAAACTTCCCTTTCGTCAGTTTCTTAAATCTTCTAAACACACCATAACAATTTTATTGCAGAGGTAATTTTGTTTGGAGTATATTAAATATTGATACTAATCAGCACATTCACTCATCCGGTCTGTCCAAAATCACACATTACTTTATTCTCATTTCGAGACTATCATTTTGGATGAAAAGCTAACACCTACCAAAATAATGATACAGCTGATTTAAACTAACAACTTATCAATAACAATAGGACAAATTTCTCTTGTCTAAAGTTTAATGTAACATTGATTACAGGACTTTTTCTTAAAAGGAAGTTATCAATCCCATGAAAATAAATTTTAATAAAAAATTATGATCCTTTTTTGTGTTTTCGTCGTTATGTAAATGAACATTTTGAAGAATGGCTAAAATACCATCATTTCATCGGTCATATTTCTAATCATTAAATGAATAATGATTAAAATTTAAAAAAAATAAAATTTTCTTAGAAAATATTGAAACGTTTTTAGCCCAATTTTGGTAAAACCATCATAAAGCAGAGGAAAATAAGAATTTGTTTGGATTTTTTTGGCTCCGATTTTATAGATCATTTCATCATTCTAAACTAGCGATAGCCTAATTGCAAACTGGAACGATCGACTAATAAAAGGCAAACAACTCCTAGCTTTTCCCAATTACTATAGAGGATGATTTTAAAGATTTAAGTATTATGCGTTTGTTTTTCTTTTGGGGGATGATGTGGCTAATAAGTTTATGCTCTTTCGCGTGTTCAACTGACCATACCCCATCCCATGAACTGCCTTTTACAGAAAAAACGGCTATTTGGATTTCCAGTAAGGTAGACCAAATGTCAATTGATGAAAAAATCAATCAATTGATCCTACTAGAAGCTTCTCCACGTCAAATCATTGCAGAAGAAGGTCTTCAGCATTATGGAGGATACCTCATAGAAGGTCGGGAAGTAGATCAATTTTATGCTACAACCAAGCATATTCAATCTTCTTGTTTTATCCCTGCATTCATCGGCACTAAACAATCCTTATTACTCAATCAGCAGTTTGGAAAAGATGATTTCCCTTCTACTGCTAGCTTGCTAGCAGCTAGTAATGATAGCTTAAAGCAAATATTCCTTCAAACCTATCAACAGCAACTCGACCTACTGAATATCAATTGGTTATACGACAACAATACACATAACATCCAATTTAAGGAAACGCCTCCACTATTAAATACGGGTATAAAGTTGACTGATTATCCCTATCAAGCAAAGTTATCTACCCAGCATAATAGTGCACAAATCGGTGAGAAGATTCTGCAGATTGATACGATTGAACGAATGCCCAACAGTTTTTTATCTAAGCAACTTTTTGATGACTTCAAATTTAAGGGTCTATTACAAGCAACTGTAAAAAGAGGAAGAGATGTCTTTGCAGCCATCAAGGCAGGAGCAGATCAAGTTTTGGTTAAAGAAGACGCCAACATGGCACGTGAACGGATCAAACGTATGTTAGATAATGGTCAATTAAGTATTACAGAGTTAGATTGGAAGGTAAGAAGAGTTTTAGCTACAAAAGCTACAATCTTCTCCGATTGGGATGAGCAAAGCGACGCCCAAGTAGTGAGTGTTGCCAATCGATCAATGCGATTTAGCGGTCCATGGGAAGAGGATCTTAAAGATTATTTCAATCATCCTCAGTGGGATCCAATAAAAAGAAAAGTATATAAGGAATCTATTGTACTGTTAAATAATCCTGAAGAAAAGATTCCAATTCAGCAGTTGTACAAGCCAGCTTATCGTATTCTTCAAATTGGAGAACTGCCTTCTAAAGTTTTTGATGAATACTTTAGTAAGTATACCGATGCCAAGACCTTCCACCTGAAGGTAAAAAAAGGTGCTGCCTTGCCGAAATTAGATAAGTATCTGCCGAAAGGCTGGAAATACGTTATAACGCTCAATGACATCAAAGTACTACAAGGTAGAGACCAAGCATTTCTTCAGTCGCTTAAAGCCAATGCTGCAATAACAGATTTAGTACTCGTCAACTTCGGTGATCCACTAAATTTGACGCAAGTCGATAGTGCTATCACTATCTTGCAAGCATTTGATTGGAATGATCAAACCAATAGTATTGTTCCTCAAATCCTCTTTGGCGGCATTCCGGCTAAGGGGAAGTTGCCCCTAACCATTAATGATAGTTACCATGAGGGTTATGGGCTTATGACTACAGCTAATCGTTTGGAATTTGGGCTACCAGAAGAAGTAGGAATATCCAGCAGGAAATTAGTAGGCATTGATGCCATTGCCAAAACAGCGATTAGTCAAGGCGCTACGCCTGGCTGTCAAGTACTCGTGGCTAAAAATGGTAAGGTGATTTACTCCAAAGCCTTTGGAAGTCACGACTATAAAAAGAAGCAAGCGGTGAAGACTACCGATTTATACGATATTGCTTCTATTACCAAAGTGGCTTCTACGACTTTGGCAAGCATGAAAATGTATGAGCAATCTAAGCTCAAGATTGATGATCGTTTGAAAACCTTATTGGATGTGCCCTCTAATTCAAGGATTAAAAATCTAAGCCTTAGGAAGTTACTTACGCATCAATCTGGCCTAAAATCACATTTACCCGTAGTGCCTTATCTGCAATTCAGAGATGTGCCTAATGCAGAATGTGATGCCTATTTCTGCAAAAATCATAGTTCTGATTTCCCCATTCAAATCGCTGACCAATTTTACTTCAAAAAAGTGTACCAAGATAAAATATGGACTGATTTACACAAGCAAAGATTGTACCGAACGGGACGTTACAAGTACAGTGATGCAAACTTTATTTTGCTACAAAAAGTAATTGAAACTAGGTCTAATCTGAGATTAGATACTTTTGTAAATCGCAATTTTTACTATCCACTTGGATTGCGCCATCTTGGCTATCATCCATTAAATCGTTTTGAAAAAAAACAGATTGTTCCAACGCAATTAGACAATCGTTGGCGGCAACAATTAGTCCATGGCTATGTGCACGATGAAACAGCAGGTCTTTTTGGAGGAGTAGCTGGTAATGCAGGTCTTTTTTCTAATGCAGAAGACTTAGCCGTACTTTTTCAAATGTTACTCAACAAAGGACATTACGGAGGAAAACAATACTTAAAAGAAAGTACCATCAACTTGTTTACTAAACCACAAGGATACGTCAAAAGAGGTCTTGGATTTGATAAACCTAATAAGAAAATCTATACCGCTATTGCACAATCTGCTTCTAAGCAAAGCTTTGGACATACTGGTTTTACAGGCACTTGTGTGTGGGCTGACCCACAAAATGATCTCATCTATGTATTCCTTTCGAATCGTCTACATCCTAATGTAAAGAATAAGAAATTATTCCAAAAGCGCGTCAGAGAACGTATCCATCAAGTGATCTATGACGCATTGGATACTTATGAAATAGAGATACCAGAAACGCCAAAATTGGATCAGGCGAAATCGTGATTCGTTGTTGGTTAATGGTATAAGAGTTGTCTTTATATCACTATCAACCATCAACCATCAAACATCAATCATCAACCATCAATCATCAATCATCAATCATCAATCATCAACCATCAATCATCAATCATCAAACATCAATCATCAATCATCAACCATCAATCATCAACCATCAATCATCAACCATCAATCATCAACCATCAATCATAGACCATCAATTAAGACTAGTCAATATTCCCGCCAACAGTCAATCCACTTGGTACGCTATTCGGGATGGTTTTATCAAAGTTATCGTCATTTAAAGTATTAAGAAAGGCGATAATTTCATCTATGACATCGTCATCCAGCTGTAAATCTCTCATTTCTTCATCTAATTGATTAAAATTGAGATTTGCGTTCAGCTCATCACCATCACCATCCGCTATTTCTTCATAAAATTCCATCACATCCTGCAAAGTGGCATGAATACCATTATGCATATAAGGCGCTGTCAAATTTAAGTTTCTTAAAGTGGGTGTTCTGAAATCAAATTGGTTGGTGGCGCCCCTGTCTGGCGGACTGATGTTATCACTTACGCCAATAGTATGCAATTCATAATCTGAAAACATTGGCCCGCCATGGCAATCCGCACAACCAACCTGTATAAAAGCATTCATACCTTGGATCTCAAAATCGGTCATTGCGGTCACATCACCACGCATGTATTTATCAAAAGGACTATTATTAGCTACGATTCCTCTTTCAAAGGTGGCTATGGCAGCTAATATTCTTTCCTGATTGATCTGACGATCTCCAAAAGCCTCTTCAAATTTTGAAACATACTCAGGAATAGCATTTAACCGCTGGATAATCGTATCTATAATTACCGATTCTGCAATGTCAGCCCCTCTCATTTCCTCTTTGGATAGCATAGGTAAAACAGCTTGTCCTTCTAAACTTTCTGCGCGATTATCCCAAAACATTGGAGCAGTCTCCGGGCTATAAACTCCATTATTATTTATGCCATTAAATGCAGTATTAAGTACAGTTGGCGCATTACGTCTTGTTTTCACTCCAGCTGTCCGATTGGGTCCAAGTCCAGTTCCTCCGACTCCTTGTGAAAAATCGATCCCATCTGCATATCCTAAATCAGGATGATGACAACTCACACAGGCAACATCTTTTGTTCCTGACAAAACAGGATCCCAATATAGGAGTCGCCCCAGCTCTTCTTTTTCTAATGAATAAGGTTTGTTTGCCGGATATTCTACATGTGAAGGTAAAGCGCTAATAAATGCTTCGATATCTTGCTCAACAATAGTGATATCTTCCTCGCAAGAGTTCAGTAAAATAATGGAAGCAATAAATACTAAAAGTAGCCACAAAAGATTCGATGCACGATTAATCATTCTTTAGTTTTTTGTTTATAAAAATGGACCTATTCTACTGCTCCAATAACCGGTAGAATGGAATAATTCGTATGACCAAAGGGTGTGAAGAAGTGCAGAATTCGTTTTCTGGACGTTTTTGGAGCTAATTTTTACTTTTTTTATACTGACTGGGCGTCATGCCTTTCCATTTTTTGAAGGTCGCATTAAAAGAAGACTTCGAACGGAACCCAACTTCAGTAGCTATTCCGAGCAGTGTATAATTCTTATAATCTTCTTGATCAAGGCATTTGATAAATGCTTCAACTCGATAATGATTCAAGTAATCTTGAAACCTTGTTTCCAAATGAACATTTAAAATTTCGGATAATTGCTGTCGACTGATACCCAATTGGTCTGCCACCTCATTGGCATTCAGCTTCGGATTTTTAAACCATTGCTTTTCTAGCATCAGTCGATCCAATTGATCAATTTTGGATTGAACAGCAGATTTAGATAAGTTCGATAAGCGATACTTCTGATTGGCAGAAGTCAAAATACCTTTGGGGGCAGTTACTAAACGATAGGTGATGAAATAAAAGAGGAACAAGGTGATTAAAAAAGCACCATAACTATCTGGATCGCCGAAGGGTTTGTCCTCTAAAAACAAGAGTAATAATTCATCTACAATAAAGACAATAGCAAAGGGAATAAGAAATGCCAATAACCATTTTTCTTTTTGACTTTTAAAAACATCATAAATACTATACAACAACATTCCTAAGAAAGAAAACTCTAACAACCCTTCAATTAATTCCAGTATGATATACTCTTCAAAAGAATCTAAAGAGGATAGGAATTCAACTAATAAAAATAAAAGGTAGGGTAAGAAAAATAGCAGATCTGCTTTCGCAAATTCATCTCGTTCAGTATTGCTATATCGGACAAATAGAAAAAAGAAGGTGATCATTAAGGGCTCATGGAAAAAAATCCACTTCGAATCACTCACCAATAAATTGTAATCATCATCCCCTAAGGCGAATAAAATTGCAGAAACTAAACATCCTATAAATAGCCAAAAATTTGTCTTTTTATAAGATTGCTTCCTTTGAAATAATACAAATACAAGGAAAATTCCTTGTAGGATAGCAATAAATTGTATGATAGTTAACAATCTAGTTCAATTTTAGGTATTTACAGTTCCACAACTTTCGGAAGAACTAAGAACTTGTTTGGAAATTTGTTATTTGAGGCGATTTTGTCAATAATTAGGTTAGATAAGGCCAAAGGTTACGATTTTAGCCATAGCTAAATGAGTGTTCTTTGAACGAGATATAAGCTAATTAGTGGTGAAATAAGCCCGACTAATGAATTCCAAACAAGTTCTAAATGCTACTTCTCCAATAAACCCTCAAATAACCAATCTGCCAAATATTGACGGTTCTTTGGAATCACAATTCTTTGCTGATCAAAGGTATTGCGAATATTTGCTAATTCCACATAAACGGTATTAGGAGAAGACTCCCGAAGCATATGTAAGTCCCGAGAAGAAATTTTTCCAGTATAGCTTCTATTTTTCTGATACTTTTTATAGTTGCGCTTCATGCTTTTATAAAGGTTTTGCGCCAATTTCTTAGATTCCTTTTTACCATCTTGGTAGTAAAAAAACAAATCGGTACGCTCTCCTTTCGTCCGAGAATCCACATGAATGATGACCATTTTCTGATCGCTTACTCCTTGTAATTTATGCTTTTCATATAAATCATTCACGGTATTTGAACGTTGAAAAAGTCGAGCCTTCTGCTGACGCATCATTTTCAGCCCACCCCACAAAACTTCGTCATTGTCACAGCTTAAAAATTTCTCTTCTCGAATACCATCATCTGGATCTCGATTAATCATGTAGGCTGTTGCACCGTGTGCAATAAGATGCCTGCACAGCCGCAATGCTACATCATAAGCATATTCATCCTCACAAAGCGTGTAAGCTCCTCTCCTACCCATAGCACCAGGGTCTGGCCCTCCATGACCACTTACTACATAAAAAACCTTTCCTTTTAATCGATTACTTTTTAGCGGTGTATTCGCATATTTTTTTCCAAAAATGGGGAAATTGCGTTTTCCATTTGTGGGAGTAGCTACTTCTTCTGGATTATCCTCAACTGGTGATGGTATCTCTATATCGGAATTTGGGCATTTCAACTCGTGAAAAGGCACCCATAGCTTTTTGCTCTTTTTGTAAGAATCCTCACGAAGCAAGGCCTCTTTCATCCGTTCGTTGTAACGTTGGATGCGTACCGCAAGATCCCAATCGTTGATTCCAATACTTGATCGAATAGTCTTGCCATTAAACTCATAAATAAAAATGGGTAATTGGTAAGATTTTCCCACTTTAAGTTGTGCATTGCGTTTTAATTTATTGAGGGTATAAAACTTTTTAAAGTTGCAAGAATGTTGATCTAACTCATATCTACGCAAAATAGAATACACCCCATCTCCAGGCATAGCCTTTACACTGTAAAAGTTGGTCGGATTACTAATTGGCACATCTACCTTCCACGCTACATTTAAAAACAACAACAGAATACTAATGTACATGCTAATGCAAGTATTTGGTTAATAACTGAAGTTTCTTAAGCTAAATAAAATGGGTTAACACAATTTAGCTCTACTATTAACGAAAGGTTACAAAAGTAAATTAAAAAACCCAACCTTTTGCAGCCCTTTTACAGTCTAGCAATGTAGGAAGTTAAAATAAGGCCTTTAGCAAATAACCGTATTTTACTCCGTACTAACTATAGAAACGATTACAAAGGCTAACTTTTGTATAATTGATTAATAATATTCCCCACGTCACTATGAAATTTTTTACCTCCATTTATTTATTTCTTGCAGTAGCTACGACTACTGTCGCGTCTAATTTAGGGCTTTCGCCAAATCAGGAATGCCCTTTGATTGATCATTTGATCGAAATCAATAAAGAATGGTTAAAGTACGATCAATCCTCTATTGACCTAATGCAAATTACTCGCTTTGAAAATGATGAGGAACGAATTCAATTGCATTTACAGCTAGTTAGCCAAATCCTAACACTAAAAGACAATGGTCATTTAAGTCCACAGCAAATAGAAAATAGAACGAAGCAAATTGATGTTCTAACAACTTATTACAAAGCTGGTCTATTTCCTAAAAATACAGGGCACACTCATCGTCAACCTTACTTTGTTGATGATTTTGGAACCGCTTGTGCCGTAGGTTATCTAGTATTAAAAGATGGATACGAAGACTTTGTTCAAAAAATTCAATCAGAGAATAATTTCGCTTACATCCATGAAATGGACTACCCTGAATTAGGCAGATGGGCAATAAAAAATGGTTTTACCAAGGATGAATTAGCATGGATTCAACCTGCTTACCAAACGCAAGATCGTCCGTTTGCTAGTGTAGGTAATGGCGATGGCGTTGAGGGTGAAATCATCATTATGAAAGCAGATGCCAATGATGAAATGTTGTACATGGGAGGAAACTTCAGTGCTGTAGATGGCGTAGAAGCTAACAGCATTATTGGATGGGATGGTTCTGCTTGGCATACCTTTGGAGAAGGTGTAGTTGGAACGATCAATGCCATTGATTTTTATGATGGTAATCTGATTATTGCAGGTGACTTCCACCTAGCCAATGATGAAAATGCTCAAAATATCGCACAATGGAATGGCGATGAATGGATTGCATTACAAAATGGAGATATGGAAGGAAGCGTTTATGATATCGCTGTATTTGCTTCTACCTTGTATATCGGTGGTGATTTCAAAAAAATCAATGAACTACCTAAAAGATCGTTTGCCAGATATGCTTTCTGGAATGGTGAGTGGAGAAACGATTTTTCATATTATGATTCTGGGAGTACCATTAATATCCCACACGCTATGGAGGTGAATGGTAAAGTTACTGCACTTGAAATTGTAGGAACCAATATACTAGTTGGTGGTGATTTTAATTATACAGCTCCCGTTGTCAGCAATTCAAATGTCCATCAAGTAGAAGCTAATTATTTGGCTTATTGGGGCATTTATGAAAATAACTGGATAGCTGGGTTAGCAGGGGATCATCCTCCTGTCCATTCTTTGGCTTATTTGCATGGAGATATCCTAGTAGGTACTCAAACAGTAGGTGAAGAAAAGTGTGTTGCTATCCTGAGAGGTGGCATTTGGGTAGAAAACAACTCAGGCGTTGAGGGATTCAGCACATTTGGAGATAATACCATTCATGGTTTTGCAGTCATGGGTGATGCGGTCCTTATATATGGTGGATTTACTTATTTCCCATTCGTTGGTTTCTTTGGAACAGGTGCTGCTATCCTTAGCTCAGATGGCTATTTTGTCGGATATGCTAGTTTTGATAGTACTGTTAAAACAGTTGCTAATTTCCAAGAAAAAATATTTTTCGCAGGTGATTTTACGCAAGTAAATGGAGAAAGCATGAATAATATTAGTCAGCTAACTCCTATTACCAATACTTCTGAACCTCAAAAGGAAGACATAAAAATTCATCAAGCTGGAAATCATATCAATGTTGATTATCCACCTTTAACTGAAGATGCCTCTATTATCTTTTATAATATTGTAGGTCAGCAAATGGGTTCATCTATTCTTCCCTCACTTGATCGTCGTAAGACTATGCCTATTGCTCAATGGCCAACAGGAGCTTATGTCTATAGGATTCAAATTAATAACTACTTTGTGAGTGGAAAATTCTTTGTGAAAGGAAAATAATCTTAAGGAAGTCATAAAACCGCAATAAAAAGCCTGTCGAGATTCCTCGAACAGGCTTTTTTCTTAATTTTGACCCATGAAGTCGAAAGGAGAAATATGGCACTTATTACGGAAAGATTTTCTGCTGGAGTTTCGAACAGGCTATGCCATTAGTGGTATTTTCTTGTATCTATTCGGAACAGTTTATATTGTAAGTCGTGCTTTTCAGCAAATCAAACCAGAGTCGTGGAATGCATTGTTCTGGATTATCATTCTTTTTGCCTCTGTCAATGCAGTAACCAAAAGCTTTGTACAAGAGAGTAACCAACGACAGCTTTACTTCTATAGTATCGCCAATCCTATCGCCATCATAATATCTAAGATTATTTATAATATTTTGTTGTTATTAGCTTTGAGCTTTTTGACTTGGGGAGCCTTAAGTTTTATGACGATCGATCCTATATTAAAGCCCGATGTATTCTCTTTAACTTTACTTTTGGGTAGCATAGGGTTTTCTATCAATTTCACTTTTATTTCCGCTATAGCGGTAAAAGCTAATAATAATGCTACACTAATGGCTATATTGAGTTTTCCATTAGTTATTCCAGTACTCTTATTATTGGTCAAACTTACAGCCATTTCGATAGGTTTAGTAGCACAAGATATTACCAACGATATACTACTGCTTTTAGGAATAGATTTACTCCTCTTGGCAATGACCCTTATACTTTATCCATTTTTGTGGAGAGATTAATCAAATTATTATGGTAAAACATTGGTGGAAAGCCCTAGGCGTTTTATTAGTCATTTATACACTAACTGTCGGAATGCTTATTCCGCTTAGGCCAGGAATCACTGCAGTTAGTCCTTCAAGTGTACGAACGGGTGAACAAATCACCATTCAGGTAGCTGGCTATAACTCCAATTTCAAGAAAGCACAAGATAGCATTCGTGCTTGGTTGAAGTTAGATAATGAAAGAGCTATTGCTGCACAAAGCATCAGTGTTAAGGATGATCAAAGTGTATCTCTTATTTTCGATATTCCTGAATATTTGCCTGTCGACCAGCGCGTTCAGGATATGACTTTGGTCATAGATAATGATGCCGATGGTGCTTCTTTGCTTCCAAGTGCTGTATTCGTCACACAAGATTCTATTGATCCAGAAATGGGGCAGCAAGTTTGGAAGAACGCTGACATCAGCAATTTGAATGATAAAAAAGGGATTACCTTTCCTTTTAGAAATATCTTAGGAGAAACTATTCGCAACACCTATTTCCATGTATCCCTATGGTTAGCCATGGTATCGATCTTCATTATTTCATTTGCAAATAGTATTAATTACCTCCGTGACCCCCTGCCAATTTATGATTATAAAGCAAAAGCTTATACTCGTTCTGGATTATTACTTGGAATACTAGGCTTACTTACAGGAGCCATCTGGGCAAAAAATACTTGGGGCCAATACTGGAGCTGGGATGTCAAACAAAATATGACGGCCGTTTCTCTGCTTATTTATATGGCCTATTTCATACTAAGATCATCTCTTACCGATAGTGAGCAAAAAGCAAGAATTGCTGCCGTGTACAATATTTTTGCGTTTGTAGCGCTTATTCCTTTGATTTATGTTATTCCCCGATTAACAGATAGCCTACACCCTGGTGCAGGTGGTAATATTACATTCGGCTCACAAGACTTAGACAATACTATGCGGATGGTATTTTATCCTGCTATTATTGGCTGGTTTTTAATTTCCGTTTGGATTTCAAAGCTTCAGTATAGAATGGATATTATTCATGCTAGAATATGGAACTTAGATGATGAAGATTAGCCTTTTTTAGCTAAAATTTGAATGAGCCTAAATCTCTTTTTAGATCGACAATATTATTTAAAAAAAGGCTTGGTGGATTAAAAAAATAGACCGACTTTAGCCTGATAAATCAAAGACATGAAAAAAACAACGCTCTGCTTGCTGGCATTACAATTTTTGATGTTTCCAATTCTAAATGCCCAATCTGCCCAACCAGATTTTATGCGTAGTATTGGTAAAATCTATGTAGTGGTGGCAGTCATTGTTGCCGTTTTTCTTGGACTTGTATTATTCCTAATCTATTTAGACAAAAGACTAACCAAATTAGAGAACCAAATTAATCAGCATGACTAAAAATACGCGAAAGGCAGAGCCTAGTTTTTATCAAAGTGTGCAAAACTACTTTGATAATGCCGCTCAGCATACAGGCCTTCACCAAGGTTTGTTAGATCAAATCAAAGCCTGCAATGCGGTTTATCGAATGCATTTCCCTGTGAAGGTGGGTAATGAATATAAGGTAATTGAAGCTTACCGCGTTCAGCATAGCCATCATCGCACTCCTACCAAAGGAGGTATTCGTTACAGTAACCATGTAAATCAAGAGGAAGTAATGGCATTAGCTACGCTAATGACTTACAAATGTGCTATTGTTGATGTTCCCTTCGGTGGTGCAAAGGGCGGTGTAAAAATCAATCCATGGGAGTTTACTCCCCATCAGTTAGAAAAAATTACTCGTCGATATACCACTGAGTTACTTCGTCGTAATGCAATTGGCCCTTCAATTGATGTTCCAGCACCAGATTATGGAACAGGAGGTCGCGAAATGGCATGGATCTATGATACTTACCGTACTTTTAAGGGAGATGATATCGATGCTGCTGGTTGTGTTACAGGTAAACCTGTGAACCAGAGTGGTATTAGAGGTAGAACAGAAGCAACTGGTCGTGGTGTATTTTATGGCATACGTGAGGCCGTTTCCTATAAAGATGATATGGCAAAGATAGGCCTTGAACCTGGGCTTGAAGGCAAAACTATGGTGATTCAAGGACTAGGAAACGTAGGTTCGCATACTGCTATCATCTCACAAGATGAAGGGGGCGCAAAAATTGTAGGCGTATCAGAAGTAGAAGGTGCGATCTACAAAGCAGATGGAATGGATATCCATGATGTACTTAAGTTTCGAAAAGAAACAGGTTCAATCTTGAATTATCCTGGTGCCACCTCCTTCGAAAAGAAAGATCGTTACGCTGTACTTGAATTTGAATGTGATATCTTGGTGCCTGCAGCCCTAGAAAACCAAATCACTGCGGAAAATGCAGCTCGAATTAAAGCAAAAATCATTGCAGAAGCCGCCAATGGTCCAGTCACATCAGAGGGAGAAGCTATCTTACTCGCTGCTGGAAAAATTATTATTCCAGATGTATACTTAAACGCAGGTGGTGTAACAGTTTCTTACTTCGAGTGGTTAAAAAATCTTTCCCATATGCGTTTCGGACGTATGGAAAAACGATTTAATCAAAATACTTATGCAAATATCGTGGAACTGGTCGAACGATTAACCGGCCATACCATTTCTGATAAAGAAAAAGCATTAATCGCAAGAGGTGCCGACGAAATCGATTTAGTACGTTCTGGTCTGGAAGAAACCATGATCACTGCTTACGGGCAAGTTAGAGAGGTACTCAAACAAAAAAAGAACGTAAGTGATCTTCGTACAGCCGCCTTCGTTAATGCAATTAACAAAATTGCAA
The DNA here is from genome assembly GCA_022448955.1 of Saprospiraceae bacterium. Classification (GTDB taxonomy): domain Bacteria; phylum Bacteroidota; class Bacteroidia; order Chitinophagales; family Saprospiraceae; genus JALEHC01. Next base: position 14,433 of record JAKVCU010000022.1, on the reverse strand, counting down.
GTGACTACCTTTCTTTGGGTATTTTCCCTTAAAGAAAATAGAACTATTAAAATAAATATGCCGGGGTTTCTCCTTATTGAGAAATTCCGGTATTATTTTAAATATACGCGAATTAATAAAATATTTTGGGGCAACAAATTAGGTTAACCCAAATTTTATTACAAATTTTGCGTAAATTCAAAATTTAAGAAAATTTAATATAGAGTTTATAGCTCTTAGTTTGTATTTTATTTTTTTAGGCTATATCTTTCAGCTGATTCAGGGCTTGTGGCCCCAGAAAACATCTATTACAGCGGAATTTGTAAATAAACGAAAAAAGAAATGTCAGAAAAGTTAGACAAAATTGATCTTAAGATTCTAAAAATTTTACAAAAGAATAGTAAAATCACGAATCTAGATCTTTCGAAGAAGATTGGACTTTCACCAGCCCCTACATTAGAAAGGGTGAAAAAACTAGAGCAAAACGAAATCATCGAAAGCTACCATGCACAAGTTAACCCTCAAGCCATTGGCTTGAATGTAAAAACTTTCGTCTTGGTTTCTTTAGCATGGCAAAAAGAAAATGCCCTAAACAATTTCTTGGATAAAATCCGTGAAATTGAAGAAATTACAGAATGCTATATCATTACAGGAGAAGCTGATTTCTTAATCAAAATTATCTGTAAAGATATTCCTACTTATGAAAAATTATTGTTTAAAACGCTTTCCCAAATTGAGGAAATTGAGCGCTTAAAAACATTAATGACCCTTTCAACGGTTAAGGATTCTAAAATCCTTCCTTATAAATACGAATAAGCGATAATTCGCTAAAAAGCTGCATCCCATTTTCTGGAGCGCAGCTTTTTCTTTTTATTCCACTAGTTCCATGCCAAAAAGTAAAGCACTACTCTGGAGTATTCGACATCCAGCCAACAGGTTTACTTCCTATCTATTTGGTACTATGCATACTAATGATGGACGAGCTTTTTTCCAAAAAGATTTGGTCATCTCCAAAATAGATCAATGCAACATCTATGCAGCAGAAATGAGCTTAGATCAAATCAGTGGAAGCCAAACACATAATCCAACTATTTTACTTCCCAAAGGCCAAACCATCCAGCAATATTACTCTACAAGGAAGTATGCAAAAATTAGAAAGCGTATTCTCCTACATACAGGTATAGATATCCACTCTATGCGCTTTTATCGTCCTGTAATCATTTCTAATATAATTATGGACGCCATCCTACAAAAAAATATGACCAAAAACTTAGATCTCTTCCTATGGGAATATGCCCAACAAGCGAATAAAGAAATGATGGGGATTGAAACTTACCATGAACAACTCCAGCTAATGGATAGTATCCCTCTCGATTATCAGTTTAAAGCATTACAATCTTTAGCCCTTCATTTTTCTAATCACAAAAAGCAACTACAAAAATCTTTTCTGGCTTATCAAGATAAAAACATCTGGAAACTATATCATATTACCCAAAAAGGCACTAATAAGATGAGAAATCTCATGATTTATAAACGCAATGCAATAATGGCCGACCGAATCGCATTTATAGCATTGGACAATAGTGGTTTCTTTGCTATTGGCGCCTCTCATTTAGCAGGAGCTAAAGGTGTACTTAGATATCTTAAACATCAAGGATTTTTGCTAAAACCAATTGAATAATTAATTTTAAGGTAAGAAATAATCAATTAAATATATAAACATGAAATCTATCAAGTTAGTCTTTAGCCTCAGCCTGTTCTTATTAATGGGAACTTTTGCTAGTGCACAAGATGCGACTAGCGCGAGCAATACAAAAACGGAAACTTTTAAAGTCTATGGCAATTGCGGTATGTGTAAAAGTACCATAGAAAAAGCAGCTCAAAAAGAGTCTTCTGTCACCACTGCAAATTGGGATGTAAAGTCTAAAGTTTTGACTGTATCTTACAACCCTGATAAAACGAATACAAAAAAAATCAAACAGCAAATTGCTAATGCAGGATACGATTCAGAAACACATCGTGCAAAAGATGAGGTTTACAGCAGCCTACATTTTTGCTGTCAATATGATCGACCTGCCAAAAAAGAAAAGTAATAGTTTTACTAGAAAGGCTGTCTCAAAAGGGGCGGCCTTTTTTTATTGATATATGCCTAAAACAGCTCATTATTTTTAATTGGAACAATATTCCACCCCTTCGAAACATATCTGAACTTTTCGATACCTCCTCCCTCCTATCTTTGTATTATAAGGATTTAGAAAACAACTCATTAAAAAATAAAAACCCAATACCATGAAAGCATTTATGATCATCATTTTCGCAGCATTTACTACCCTTACTGTCGCTCAATCTAAAGCTACTGCTAACCATATCTCAAAGGAAATAGCTGCTTTAAACTCTAATGACAAGGATACAGAGAAAAAGGCTTTTGTTTTCCCCGCTTACCAAGGCGGTAAAAAAGCATTATCAACATACATCGCTCAAAACTTAGACTATCCCGACTTAGCTAAAGAAAATGGCATCGAAGGTATGGTAATCATCGAATTTTATATCGCCGAAGATGGAAGTATCGAAAAGGTAGGTGTAGACAAAAGCTTAGGATTTGGTTGTGATGAAGCCGCTTTGAAAGTAGTCAAGCATATGCCTTCTTGGTCACCTGCTCAATTAAGAGGTAAAAATATCACTAAAAAAATGAAGATGCCTATTTATTTTTCTTTGAGATAAAAACTGAAGTATCAGACTGTTCCCACTATATATCTGAAATCAAAAGGCTGTCCCATTCTGGAGACAGCCTTTTATGTTTGGTTTATTTTCCTTTCTTTTGTTTTTTTGCCCAGCTATCTTTTAAAGTAACGGTAAGGTTGAAAATGAGCTTATCATCCGTAGAGTCGGTATCAACAGCATAATAACCTTTTCTCATAAATTGGAATTGGTCACCCGCTTTGGCTGATTTCAAACTAGGTTCTGCATATGCTTTTTCAATCATCTTTAATGAATCTGGATTCAAAAACGCTAAGTAATCTTTTCCTTCATGGTTCGTTGGTTCTGGATCAGTGAATAACCGATCGTACAAACGTACTTCCACAGGATGTGCATGCGCAATAGATACCCAATGTAGTACTCCTTTTGCCTTCACACCTGAAGTATCTGAACCAGAACGGCTATCTTCGTAATAAGTACAGTGTACTTCTTCAACCTCTCCAGTGGCTTCGTTCTTCTTGAAACCTTCACAATGAAGAATGTATGCTCCTTTCAGACGTACATTTCTACCTGGGCCCATACGGAAGAACTTTCTCGGAGGATCTTCCATGAAATCTTCTCTTTCAATATAAATCTCACGAGAGAATGGCATCTTTCTACTCCCCATGCTCTCATCCTCTGGATTATTAATCACCTCCATTTCTTCCACCTTTCCTTCTGGGTAATTTGTAATTACTACTTTTAAAGGATTCAGCACACACATCACACGAGGAGCGGTCTTATTCAAGGATTCTCTAATACAGAAGTTGAATAACTCCAATTCGATCAGGTTTTCACGCTTCGCTAGACCTGAACGGATACAGAAATTACGCAAGGCATCTGCAGGAACTCCTTTTCTACGCATTCCTGCTAAAGTTGGCATGCGTGGATCGTTCCAATCTGTAACATGACCTTCTTCTACTAACTTACGTAGCTTACGCTTACTCGTAATCATGTAAGCTACATTCATACGTGCAAACTCAATTTGACGAGAAGGGAAAATCTCTAATTGTTCAATAAACCAATCGTATAATGGGCGATGATGAATAAACTCTAGAGAACATAAAGAGTGTGTAATTTGCTCCAATGAATCAGATTGCCCATGTGCAAAATCATACATTGGATAAATACACCAATCATCGCCTGTTCGGTGATGATGCTCTTTTTTAATACGATACATGATTGGGTCGCGCAAAAGCATATTAGGCGAAGTCATATCAATCTTCGCACGTAATACTCTCGCTCCATCTTCAAACTCCCCATTTTTCATTCTTTCGAATAAATCTAGGTTTTCTTCTATGCCTCTACCTCTATATGGGCTATCTTTCCCCGGGCGAGTGGGCTCTCCTTTCAGCTCTGCCATTTCCTCTGCTGTCAAATCATCTACGTATGCCTTACCTTTTTTAATTAAGGCTACGGCATAGTCGTACAACTCTTGGAAATAATCTGATGCAAACAAAGCTTCTCCTTCCCAATCATAACCCAACCATTGAATGTCCTTTTGGATATTCTCTACAAAGTGGGTATTCTCTGTAGTTGGGTTGGTATCATCTAAGCGGAGGTTTGTTTTTCCGCCATATTTTTTAGCAATTTCGAAGTTCGTCACAATGGCTTTTGCGTGTCCAATGTGCAAATAACCATTAGGCTCAGGAGGAAAACGCGTATGGACACGTCCAGCATGCTTTCCATCCTTTATATCTCCTTCAATGATTTGTTCAATAAAATTTAGTGACTCTTTTGTTTCTTCACTCATTTTACTTCCTATTTTGAGGATTTGGTCGAATCCTAATTTTTACATTTTATGTGGCATCTCAATTCCTAACAAGTCCATTCCAAACTGTAGTGTCTTTGCTAACTGAGTGCTCAACATTAAGCGGAATACTTTCGCCGCTTCTGTTTCTGCTTTTAACATGGGTAAATCATGATAGAATTTATGAAACGATTTAGCCAAGTTATAACAGTATGCTCCAACATGCGATGGATCATAATCATTTGCAGCCTGCTCAATAATGTTAGGGAAATCAAATAACTGTAGGATAATATCTTTCTCTTGAGGCTGCAAGGTGGTATAGTCTTTTGCTTTCGCAAAATCTATCTCACCTGCTTTCCGCAAAACAGATTGAATCCGTACAAAAGCATTTTGGATATATGGCCCTGTTTGGCCTTGCATATCAACCGACTCCTTCGGGTCAAAAGTCATCCGTTTTTGTGGATTTACCCGAACGATAAAGTATTTTAATGCTGCTAAGCCGATTTTCCGAATGATATCGTCTTGCTCTTCCTTTGGAAGATCAATGATCGTACCCCGCTCACCTGAGTTCATCCGTGCCTCTTCTTTCACTTCTGCCATTAAATCATCGGCATCTACCACGGTACCTTCCCGAGATTTCATTTTGCCGGAAGGCAAGTCTACCATACCATAAGAAAGGTGGTGCAAACCGTCTGCATAAGGCTCTCCCAAGCGCTTTAAAATCTCGAATAATACTTTGAAGTGGTAATCTTGCTCATCTGCTACGACATAGACCATTTTATCTACGCCATAATCCTGGTACCGCAATTGTGCTGTTCCAATATCTTGTGTCATGTATACGGATGTACCATCCGACCGCAATACCAATTTATGATCTAATTTGGCATCTTCTAGATCGATCCAAACAGAACCATCTTCTTTTTTGTAGAAGGTGCTATTCTCAAGACCATTCAATACCGTTTCTTTACCTAATAAGTAGGTATTAGACTCGTAGTATAACTTATCGAAATGTACACCAAGGTTTTGATAAGTCACATCAAAGCCTTGATATACCCAGTTGTTCATTTTCTTCCAAAGTGCGATAGTTGCCTCATCTCCTGCTTCCCATTGAAGAAGCATTGATTTCGCTTCTTGGCCAAGTGCACTATATTCGTTGAAATAAGTATTCTTATAAGCTTTGAAGAATGCTGTTTGGTCTTGATCTTTTTTCTGCTTTTCAGCAAAAACTTTTTGGCCTTCTTCTGATGCTTGCCAAGCAGTATACTCTTCTTTGAACTTTTGTTCAAATAGCACATAAAAATGACCTACAAAGTGATCGCTTTTTTTACCCATTGATTCAGGAGTCGCTCCTTCACCAAACTTCTGCCAAGCCAACATACTCTTACAAATCGCAATACCTCTGTCATTGACAATTTGTACCCGCACGACCTCATAACCTGCTGCTTCTAAAATGCGAGAAGTAGACCATCCCAAGAGAATATTCCGAATATGACCGAGGTGTAATGGCTTATTGGTATTTGGAGAAGAGAATTCTACCATTACCTTTTTACCATTCGGTTGATGTTGGCCATATTGCTCCTGTTGGGCAATATCTTGCAAGAAATCTGTCCAATAATCGTCGCTTACTACAAGGTTCAAAAAACCTTTGATTACATTAAAGCGAACGAGCTGGCCAATGTTCTGAGTTAAATAATTACCTAATTCTTCACCGATTACATCCGGTTTTTTCTTTGCTGCTTTGGTAAAAGGAAATACTACCACTGTATAATCCCCCTCAAACTCTTTGCGTGTACCGCTGAGATTGACGGATGAAGGATCGATATCATGATCGTACAATTCTTTTACCCCTTTTGCTACGCCATCTTGGATGATGTCCAGAATATTCATGTTGCCTATTTTTTTCCTTTAAAAGGAATACGTAAACGCGCTGTTTTTTGGCTTAAAGCCAGAAAACGCCAAAGTTATTGTTTTTCAGGAAAGATGTGAAAACAAAGAGGAAACAATTATACTTGGGGCTTAATCTTTTTTAATCGGACTTTTCCGGGTATGCAGGGACCGAAGGAAGTCGCGCCAGACCAATCGCCAACCAATTGCCATTGCCCTCTATATTTCTTCAATTGTAGATTTCCGCGTTTAATACACCATTCTAAACCACTTAGAACAGTAAAATCTACAATTTTCAGCTCCTGAAAACTTATGGTATTCTTACCAGTAAACGAACCAATTAGTTCCATTTGAGCATAAGCTTTATCAAAATATACATAAGATCGGCCGGTGAGCTGCTTGCCTTTTTGAACAAAATACATTTCAAACTTATATTCTGAACGAAATCCGCCTTCGTTCTGGGTAATTACCCCTCTCCACTCACCACTAATATCTGGCTGAGCAATGCAATAAGAGGAGAGTAACATAAAAACAAATAACCAAAAGTACTTCATGGGTTTAGTCCGTTTTTTGGAACGCAAAATAGAATTTAGTGCTTAAGCCTATAAGGGGCTCAGTAGGCATAAAGAATGATATGAACTCATTTTTTTTACCAAAATGATGTGACCGAACGAACTGAAAGAAAGTTCGGAACACTAATTTGGTGAAATATAAACAAAAAATGAGTTCCTAAAATTTGCCCAATAAATCATCTTTGTATTTTTAACGTAATAAGCCGCAAATTGATTGACGCTTTAACTTTCTATTTTAAAAAATGAGAAGATTCGCTATATCTGATATACATGGGTGTGCTAAAAGCTTCAAAGCTTTATTGAAACAAATTCAATTGACAAATAGAGATGAGCTTTATTTATTAGGAGATTATATTGATAGAGGACCAGACTCTAAAGGAGTCCTTGATCTAATATTTAAACTACAAAATAATAATTTTAAAGTAAAATGCCTAAAAGGTAATCATGAAGATATGCTTTTAAAGGGATTGCATGATCATGAACAACGATACATGTGGAAAGTGAATGGTGGAAAAATCGCATTAGAAAGTTTTGGCGCAAATGAAGTCATTGATATCCCTTCTAAGTATTTAGACTTCTTGGAAGGACTAGATGATTACTTTGATCTAGATGACTACCTACTGATCCATGCAGGGCTTGATTTTAATATGCCCAATCCATTGGATGGCAAATATTCCCTCTTATGGAAACGTGGCTGGTACCGAGATATCGACTACGAATGGTTAGGGGACCAAATCGTAATACACGGCCATACGCCCATTTCGCGAAAGCTGATCGAAACGGATGTCCAGCGACTAAAAGAAAGGCAGGTATTGAATATAGACGCAGGTTGTTTCCTCAGCTACGCTAAGGATAAAGGCCATCTGTGTGCCTTTGAAATGAATAGCAAACAGCTCTACTTTCAGAACAATGTTGATGACATGAATGCCTATTATGGAATAATCCGTAGTGATTAAAAATGTGATACTTCTCTAATGAAAACAAATAAACTAAAAAAGAATAAAAACGGAATATACTCGAAATAGCATATCCAAGATATAGACCTTTCTAATCAAACTCTTCAGCAGGAAATCATCAAAGAGTGTACTTGCCTAAACACCTCCTTTTATGATGCACAATTATCTGAAGCACAATTTCAGCTGTGTCATTTTGAGCATTGTACTTTTCAGAATCAATGGTCTGTAAGACTATTTTTCAAGATTGTCTATTTAAAAATTGCGACCTCAGGAAATGGGATTTGCAGATCACCTAAAGATTTCTGGACTTAAAGAATTTAATTGGGAAGAAGACTCATTAAACAAGGAATTAAGGAATAATTTTGAACATCAACCCATTACTGGTATATTTGAATATGAAGCTGAAAAAGTTTGGCTATTAGTTTTTGACAAGGAAGATACCGTAAGAGTTACCCACAATCATCCCTTTTATAATATTGATCAAAAAGAATAGGTAATTGCTGGAGATATTGCAGTTGGTGATGCCATTAAAACCTACCAACAATATTCCTACCTAACTGAAAAAAGACTTGAATTCAAAAAAAGCAAGGTTTACAACCTTGAGATAAGAAATCTTCATAATTTTTTAGTTAGTAGGCAAGGTCTGATTGTGCATAATACCTGCTCTAAAGAAGACATCATCAAGTATGTGGATGATGCAGAGGAATTTGCTAAACTTCCAAACGGCCCAGTTAAAGAAGCTGTTAAAGAATTAAAAACTCTAAAGACTTCATCCAATGGTCAATATGATCAATTTCTTGATGATTTTGAAAACGGAGTTGATCTAAGTAAACTTGGAAGTGGTGGGGTTAAAGCGTGGGAGGTAGCTATCAATTCACCTATAAAAACAGATGTTTCTTGGCTCACAAGAATTGATAACTGGTTGGCTGATGGTGCTGATGCTGCGAAAGATACAGCATTAAAATACTTACCTCAAGTTATAATAGATATTGAAAACAAGAGTTTGCAAAGTAGCTATTATGATCAAGCATTAGAAAATAGAGTTCCTGCAACATGGAAAGGTAAATGGGTTAAAAACCCTGAATTATTATTGGAAGAAATACCTATTAAGGATCGATATTGGTTGAAAGAATCAACTTGAAGAGAACAATCTTTCTTTGGGAAGCTGATTAGTAGCTTGTTGAATATCTTCGGAAATAAGTGAGTGGATTTTTTTGCAGAGCGGAGTAATATCTGTGATGGAAACAATCCACTCATTTATATATTTGGGTACAGCTTCACCAGAGAGACCAATCTGAATAGATCGATAGTCGAGTTTTTCAAGATGAATATTACGTTCAGGATCCCACTGAATACGAACAGGAGACTTCTGTAATTTTTCCTTCCATTCTTCTCTTGAATTGTGAATCTCAGAATCAAAATGAGATAGACAAAAATTATTTAAAGCCCATAGAAATCCTTCTCTTTTTATCTTGATGGCAAGTACGTATTCTTGTCCTTCTTTTTGAGCCCAACCACATCGATACATCATCCAAAGAAATGACGGCTTAATCCAAGTCATTCTATCCATCTTGAAAGGAGGAACAAATTTTTGGTGTTCTACTGCGAGAAGGGCAATCTCTTTTCTATAGACTTGGTAGACTGTTATTGTATCCTCATCAAAGACAGCTCTGATCTGTCTTTCATTATCCAGCATAAGCCTTTTGAGCTTTAAGGTCTCTAACAAGAGCATCAATAGTAAGTAAGATAAAAGAGCGATCATCGGAGGGCATTTTAGCAATGTCCTCCATTCTTTTTAGGGTATGTTCATCAAATTCAAGTTCAGGATTATCGATGAGATAATAGAGTGATATACCAAGAATTTTAGCCAGCTTAAAAGTGACTCCTTCTTGAGATAATCCTTTCTTCTTTATTGATTCAAATATCTAATTCTAAAGAAATGGAGAGAACTATAAGAATGGTGACTTTTATAAGCTTCAGCCTTTAGATGGCATCTAGAATCATAAGTGCTCATTTCTTGAAAACTAGAAATGAGCACCTACTTTCCAATCAATACCCCATACTCCTCAGGCACTTCTATACCGCTAAAACCATTGGTCAATCCATACAAAATGAGGATGGTCAGTATGCCACCAAGGATTAATATACCTTTTGATTGTTGTGCTACAGGTATACCACAAATTGATGTTTTCATCTTTTGGTGATGAATGGCGGCGATGTGCCCAAAGAAGGAAAGAATGGCTAAGGTGTAGTAAGGAATAAAGAATATATTTAATGGAAAGGTGTTCAATCCAGCTGCACCAAAGTAGACGTTCGTATCCAGATGGAGTACCAATCGGCCTGCTAGTACTGCGCTGATGTGAATGAGGAAAAATACAGCTAAGTATAAGCCAGACCATAATTGTAGTTTTTGGAAAGCATCTAATTGTAGCTTTCGTTTCGTTAGGAAAAGCTTCCCACCAGATACTATTTGTACAAGTACCGCCAGTAAAAGGAGTGTTTCTACCCACATATTGCGGTATACTTTCCTGAATACCTCCATCATTTCTATATGTGCTTCCAAACTTAGGATACTTAGTATATGATTCAACAAGTGGAAACTGACGAATATGCTGATGATGATGGCAGAGAAGTAGTGCAGTTTTTTCATTGATATCCTTTTTAATCGAATAAATGAATCGAATTAAATATAAGCTAGACGCTCGCGAAAACAGGTGGCGTCGGCCCGAAAAGGAACTGTCTGACGGAGGAGTTTTGCCTTTTCTAGCGTTTTTGCTTCGTTTTTTGGCAATGCAAAAATGAAGAGTCCAGCCGGCTTGAGGCGAAAACAAATATTGTGTACATCTCTCAAAACAATAAATCAAATCCAAGCAGCGAAGAACATAACAAGAATTTGCTGTTCCTTTCTGCAAAGATCAATCAAAACCCCATCATCTCATTTGATCTATGTCAAATTCGGTCTTCGGATGCGGCTGAGTGTTTCTAGGGTGATACCGATGTAGGAAGCAATGTGACTTAGAAGTACTCGTTGTGTGATATTCGGATAGATTTCAATAAGGCGAGCGTAGCGTTGCCTGGAGGATTGAAATTGGAGCGAAACGATACGTTCTTGTTGTTGTAGCATCGTTTTGGTGATAATGACCTTATTCAGTCTTTCAAAATCGTGAAATTGATCGGATAAGCGATCGATGTCCTCTCTTTTTAATTCAATTAGGAAGGCATCTTCCAGGACTTCGATGTAATGAGGACTAGGCATATTCGAGAAAAAACTATTAATCGAACTGATAAAATCGTTTTCAAAAGCAAACCAATCGGTGATGTCTTTTCCATCTTTTAAATAAAAGGCTCTGGCACAACCTTTAACGATAAAGAATGCCTTATTGGAATATTGACCTTCTTTGACTAATATTGTATTCTTGGGCACCATCAAAGGCTTAGCCACCTTTATCAACTCCGATTTACAATCTTCCGATAAAGGTGCATATTGCCTTTCTATCTTATCTATAATTTCATCTAGGGTCATACTATTTTCGCATCGATTGCTACTTCAAATAGGGTAAAGAACGCCATAATCACTCTAGTGGGCCATATCACTTTACTGAAAATCCATTACAGTCAATATGCATATTCCGAAGTGTTTGCCCTGCCTATTCAAGAATGTTTTGGAGAGGTATGATAGAGATAAGGGAGAAATCTCAGAGAAGCTTCTATCTTCTCTTTCATTCTGCTAACTCTACATCCCTAAAACTATTCCTCTTCATCCAACTCTTCAAAAATGCTAAAAATCGTCTTTCCATAATGGCGCTCCTCCAAATAACGAGGATGCTTTTTAAAGTCATGATTAGGATTATGTTCTAAAACCAACCATCCTCCTGGGCGAAGCAATTCATGTTCAAAAATACGATCTGGAATAGTATCCAAGGTAGGCAATGGATAAGGTGGGCCGGCGAAAATATAGTGATATTGCTCACCAGTGCTGGCCATAAATTTGAACACATCAGCTTTGTAAATTCGGATATCATCTTCGATATCGAGCTCTTTAGCCATTTTTTTGGCGAAAGCCACACAGCCACCAAATTTATCCACATAAGTGACATTCTTACATCCTCTGGAAATAAACTCATAGCTATGGCTACCCGTACCCCCAAATAAGTCTAAGACCTTCATATCTTCAATCGGCCAAGTATTTTGGATGATATTGAAGAGGCCTTCCTTCGCAAAGTCTGTGGTTGGACGTGTGGGCCAATTTTTGGCCGGTGGTATAAATTTTCTTCCCTTAAACTTTCCCCCGATAATTCGCATGAATATCTTTTTGTTGCAAAGATAGAATTTTCAAATTTCTATTGAAAATCCTATTTTCGGGCATGAATCGCATGGTATATCTTTTACTTTTTCTCGGTATTACACTACGAATTTTGGTATTACTCCAAGATCGTTCCCTCTTTTTAGATGAAGCTAATGTGGTTCGCAATGTTGCAGAAAAAACACCAATTGAATTTTTCCAGCCGTTGGATTATCAGCAATATGCTCCGCCTTTTTTTATGGCTGTAGAAAAAGGAATTAGTAATCTATTAGGTAATACTGAGCTTCATTTACGTTTGCCCATCTTATTGTACAGTATTGTGCTCTTATTGCTCTTTTGGCGGGTAGGCAGTGCGCTGTTTGATCGCCCCACCCCCTATCTATTCTCCCTTGCATTGCTTTGTTTTGGCGTATTTTTCATTCGTTATAGTACAGAAGTTAAGCAATATATGTCTGATGGAATGATAGCCCTACTTTTGCTTCTGCTTTCGCTAAAAACGGATCGACTTTCGTCAAATAGGATGCTGCTCTGGGTATTAGTGGGTAGTTTTGCTGTATGGTTTTCTATGCCTTCTGTTTTTGTACTGGCTACGGTTGGTTTTTACTTTATGTGGTCAGCTTTCCAGCAAAAAGATCATCCAACATTGTTCAAATGGATAGCTATTGCTGGAATATGGTTGGTCAATTTTGCAGTTTATTATATTTTGATTTTAAGGAATGATCTTTCTAAGGATGTATTAACAGATTACCATAGTACTTACTTTTTCCCGATCCTTCCTGCTAGTTTTGAAGCTTTAGAGCGTTTTTTCAAACTTAGTCTTTCCTTTTTCAGAACTTCCGTAGGTTATACGATACTTGCTTATATTACAGGGATTGGCTTATTTCTAGCGGGCTGTTTTGCATTAAGGAAACGAAAGGGATTTTTGTTTTTACTTGGATTTCCAATTGTACTTTGTTTGCTTGCTTCAAGTTTGGGTTATTACTCTTTAATTCCTCGTTTAACCTTATTCTTCTTGCCATTGCTTTTACTCTTTATTTCGTTTGGCTTTGAATTTTTGTGGAAATTGGAGAAACGATGGATACAAATACCTTTAGTACTTCTTTGTCTTATCACCATCACACAGCAGAAAGCTTGGGAATACTTTTTTAAGCCTTTTGAAATAGAAGAAATTCGACCTGTTCTCACGCAAGTAAAAGCCAATATACAAGCAGATGATATCGTACTTATTCATCAGGAAGCAGTACCTGCTGTAGCTTTTTATCAAGAGCATCATGCTAATAAAAAGGAATTCCAATTACCTAATGTGCATTTCATGCATTGGAGTGAAAGTGAAGCGAAGTTACTTTCCCAAAAATACCCCAACGCCAATAGAGTTTGGTTGGTGGCTTCTCATATTGTTTCTGACGTAAATAGACAAGAAGTTAATGCTGCTGCAAAAGCCATTAATGAGGACTACCAAGTGATCGAATCCTTTGAAGAAACAGGAGCAAAGGCTATCCTTTTTGAAAAAAGGGATTAAGTAAAAGAACTATCGCCATCCCCATCCTGAATTTTGGACCGTCCTTCCAAGCCTTTCTCTGTAAAGTATTTAGAAAGTAAATATTCTCGAATGACTTCTTTTTTATGAAATGCGACACCTTTATGAGCAGAAAAATACTGTACTAATTCACTATGATAAGTAGTGAAAGTACTAATCTTCCATTTTAATATATGATGCTCAATAACTTTAGCCACTACTTGGATATCACCTGTGTAATAACAATAGGGTAGCTTTAAGTTTTGATTACGTTTTGCGAAAAGCAAAAAGGCTATCAAAGCTCCACTCTCGTCCCGAAGTTGCAGAGGCACAAACTGAAAATCATCCCCATAAGCGGAAAAGTAATATCTTTTTTGTTCTTCTTTTGCTGATATCGTATTCAATATCCATGGAAACTGTACGATCCAATTGAGCTCTTTATTGCCTCTTTTGAATAATTCGGAATCCGTTTGATGCTTCTCTATAAAATCAATTGTTTCAGCATCTATTTGATCGATATATTTAAGTTGTAAGCCTTTGAGTTTTCTTGAAATAAAAAGTCTTCTTATATCAAGGAATAAGTTAGATACAATATCAAACATTTTAATCAATTGTTTGAATTGTTGAAAACGTTTCCCTTTTGGAGGAAGAATATAGGCAAGATCCATTCGGACATACAGACGAATACCTTTTCGCTTAAAGTAGCGGAAATAACCGATTTTATCGTACAATCTTTT
>JAKVCU010000219.1 GCA_022448955.1 Saprospiraceae bacterium | reverse complement strand
GAGACTCTGGCTCCTGCATTTTTAGCGCATGGATGGACACTAAAAAGTCCACCACCTGATGCATTAGCCCCCGAATTAGTTATCATAGAAGCTGAGAAAAATATTCGTAGCACTGACAACAATAAAATAACAATCCATGGTGCTACACTAAATTTATGGGCAACTGCGTTAAACAACCCTTCTACTGACAAAGAACCTTTTTTACCTCTATATTCACTTACTGAGTGCATAAAGTACCTTTGGAGTCGTCCGCCTACACACGAATATCAAAAAATAAAAATAGTTCGCACTAGTGAAGGGTTTGCTCTAGAAGCTAGCTTATTTTTTCCTCTAATCGACCCATCAATTTTAAGCTTATCGAAATCTGAAAACTTGTAATGCGTAAGCACCTAAACAATCCTCGCATCGTTCTGCCAGTAGCACTGTTAGCATCTATTTGGGTTTCTTACAGTTATGGATTATTAGATAATCTAGTGTACAAATTATCTAACATATCAGACTCGGGAGTTTCTGAGGTAAGTAATTATAAGAAAGAGTCAATAGAGGTAAGTCCTAGTGCGCGCATTATGCAAGGACTATTACGTGATCAGTGGCTATCGAGAAATTGGACAAAATATAGCACTCTTAAAAATGAGCCATTCGTAGCAACCTACAATTTTGATAAGAGTGGACTACCTGAAATAGCTACAGATACAGTAACCGAAGTCGAAGAAGTTCCAGAAACAGTGGTCATTATCGACTTTGAAAAACTAGAGAGCTATATAGCCGAACAATTAGGTTTAGATGAAATAGGATTTTTTGTGCGTTTTGAAAATGTTTTGAATTTACCTGTGCGTAAACGTCCTGGCGATCTTTTGCACTCCAGTGATGGTCGTGTTCTAGAACTAGGTAATATAGCAATCGCTGAAACCAATCGAAGCGATGAAGAACATGCTTTAGCAGTACAAAAGAAAATAGCAGAACTTCGACTAAATGGCTCCATTAATACGAATTTTGATGACAAGATCATCGATGAAGATAGCAAAAAAAATACTGGACGCGAAGAGTCCGCTATTATTGATGGTGGAATCAGACCCAGCGGAATTTATGCGCAGGGCGAGCTAATTACTAAAGATCCTGTTATAGGCCTTGATGAAGCTCATGACAGTTATGTCATTTTAGTTGATTCGCGTGGATCTACTTATGAGTTAAAATTAGACGAATAAAAAATCGGCTTTTTTTAATTATTAGTATCAACGAACTTTCCAATACGATCGCAGGCTTCAATAATACGCTCATAACTCGTGGAGAAACTAGCTCGTACGAATCCTGCACCACTTGGCCCAAACGCTGTTCCTGGAACAACGGCCACTTCTTGTGTTTGTAGTAGCCCCTTGCAGAAATCAATAGATTCAAGTCCAACTGATTGGATCGATGGAAAAGCATAAAAAGAGCCCTTTGGAAGATGGCAATCAAGCCCTATCCTATTAAAACGATCTACTATCAAGTCACGGCGCACCTGGTAAGCTTCTTTCATACTAGCAAGCGCTGGTTGCCCATTTTTTAATGCTTCTAGAGCAGCTTCTTGAGATAAAATAGGCGCGCACAACATACTGTATTGATGGATTTTCATCATAGCCTCAATCAAGGGCTGTGGGCCACATGCATATCCAATACGAAATCCTGTCATCGCATATGCTTTGGAGAATCCATGTAAGAAAATAGTGCGATCCTGCATACCCGGTAGAGATGCAATACTAATATGGGTACCCTCAAAAGTTAGTTCTGAATAAATCTCATCAGAAATTATTAATAAATCTTTTTCGACTGCAAACTTAGCGAGCTTCTCTAGTTTGACCTTATCTGTTACACCGCCAGTTGGATTTGTGGGGAAATTAAGCAGTAATACTTTACATCCTGGTTCCCAAGCCTCAGCAACTCGATCTGGATCAATCGAAAATTGATCCTCCGCAGAAGTACCAACTCGAATTGGCTGCGCATGAGCAAGCTTTATACTTGGACTATAAGAAACATAACAGGGCTCATGATAGAGAACTTTATCTCCCGGATTTAAAACTGCTCGTAGGGCAATATCCAACGCCTCTGAAACACCTACAGCTACAAGAACTTCATTTTCTGGATGATAACTTAAAT
>JAKVCU010000218.1 GCA_022448955.1 Saprospiraceae bacterium | reverse complement strand
CTACAATCGGTAGTATTGAGAGTAAAGCTTTCTTCAGTAAAATCATATTCAGCATCTCCAGAACAACCAATACCGTCTGAATCAATCCAATCACAAGGAAGGCCATCGATGGTAATTGTTGCCATACAGGAGCCTATAACACCATAAGAATTAATTGCTTCCACCATAACAGTGATGTCATCACCAGCATTGTCACAGTCTACGGTAACTAGTGCAGGGCCTGAGAAGGTTACATCTCCGCAAGGGTCAAAGGAATTGGCATCATCATATAAATCCACGCCATTGATATCTATGGTAGCTTCGCCATTGAATTCAACATCAACGTCATTACAGACGACTGTTGGAGGACTTATGACAGAGGGTTCGTTAACAGTTACTGAAATAATTTCAGAGGAGCAACCATTGGCATCAATAGCTGAAGCGTTATATGATCCTGAAGAAAGACCATTGAAAACGCCACTGGAATTAGAATTTCCATTTAGCGAGTACGTAAATGGAGCTGTTCCAACTGTTGCTGATAATTCAATAATACCATCATTTCCACCGGGGCATGTAACAGCAGAAGATGAGGTGTTGAAAACTGGACTTGGATTAACTGAAACGCTTATGGATGAAGAGTTTGATCCACAACTGTTGGAGGCCACAACACCAACGACACCACTAGCTGATCCAAAATCAATCAAAACTTCAGCTGTACCATTTCCAGAAACAATACTAGCCCCCGAAGGAACTGACCAATTGAACGAATCAAAGTTTCCAGTTACTGAATATGAAACACCTGTATCATTTTCACAAACATCCTCTGTTCCAGAGACAGCACCTATAATAGGAGTACTTAGTATTCCAGTAATGTTGAGATCAAATGCTCCTTGAGAAAGAGAGCTAAATCCTTCAACATGTATATAATAAGTTCCTGGTTGCAGTTGAGCAGTAATTTCAGACTGCAATCCACACGCATCATCGTTAATTGCAATTGATGAACCTCCACAAGGAGCAGTTCTTAAATATAAATAGGTATCCCATGAATTTCCACAAGTTGAAAACTTATATGAGCCTTCACAAGAAATAGCGACTTCATATATTCTGTCCTCTGATGTTCTCAGGTTACAATCGTCACAAGCATCTATAGTAGTACTTGAAATTGTGAAAGGAGATGTATAGGTGTATGAGCCATCTATTCCACCAGCAGGAGGAATACAAGGACAATCAATAGTAAATGTACCTGAGCTCTCCGTTGTATTTTCATCATCGATTAGAAAGAAATAGGTAACTCCCGCCGTTAGGGTAAATGAATTGGTCGCTGTTGTGAAAATGTCATCAACATAAGTCCAGCCAGTATCGTCACAAGTACCAGTTTTGACAAATAAATCAACATAGAAATTATCGTTAGTCACACTTACGTCGTAATCACCTGAGGTGGAAGGTGTGAAAGAGAATACTGCCTCCTTTCCGGGTGTTCCCCATGGCCCAGGAGGATTCCATTGACCAGCCCCTGTGCCTAAAGTATAATTCACTGTTGTACCGCAAGATGCAATGTCGACTATATCATCGCAAGGATCAGCAATATTAGGACAAGTGATTTGGATGGCGCCTGAACTTGCATTAGTGTTTTCGTCGTCTATTAAAAATAAGTAGGTAACACCAGCTGTTAAATTTAGCGAGTTCTGAGCTGTTGAGAATACATCATCTATGTATGTCCAGTCGCTTGAACCACAAGAACCTGTTTTGGAAAATAAGTCAACGTATCCCCCTTGGTTAGTAACTGATATCTGATGAGATCCTGATACTGTTGGGGTAAAGGAGAATACTTGCTCCTCACCAGGGGTTCCCCATGGTCCTGGAGGATTCCATGCTCCGGTATCAGAGAGATCAAATGTACCGACACTTCCACATGTTAAATTTGTGATTGAATTGCATGGATCGGCAACAGGAGCTGAGTCAGTTACTCTGGTAACACCTAGTGTCATACATGAACTTTGGTTAGTACAATTATATTTGTCAATTAAAACTCTTACTGGATTGCCGTTAGAAACAAACTGAACAGTTGATTGAAGACCACAAAAGTCATCATTGAATTCAACAAATGCACCTGTAACATCATCATAAACAGTTAATTGAGTGTCAAAATCAGTGTCTCCACAAGTTTCGAAAGAATAGGTTGAACCAGCAACTAAGTT
>JAKVCU010000217.1 GCA_022448955.1 Saprospiraceae bacterium | reverse complement strand
AATCCATCAAAATCACCCCTAGTCTAGTTCAAAGAGACTTTTCAAGAATAATTACGACCTTGGGGACTTTCGCCAAATTTCCCAAACGTCGAGGTTTTTCTTCCGGACGTATTAAAGGTTACAAAAAAGCCCCACGAACTCGTCATGATGTTATCAAGAAAGGGAGCAAAAAATCAACTGAAAACTTAAAAGCTCCTTAGTTTTCCTCAGAATCTATAGATTAGCCCTATTTGTCAGCCAATTTTATTGACTGATACAGAGCCGATATTTTGGGATTTTAGTTTAGCGTATATTTTACGCTAACAAACTTTTTTTGTCCAAAGTCCAATCACATCCATAGCAATAATTTTCATCATCAAATTTTCTTTGAAAATGATGCCAAAAAAACCAAACAAAATTGTCGCAAAAATGAAAGCTTCTAACATAATTATCAGTTACAAGATTAGGTACAAAGGAAAAATCAAGAAAAAACTCCATTCCCAATAACTAGGATTAATTAATGAGACAACAATGGAAAATAGAGATACTAAGGGTTCAATCAGACTTTCTATGCCTATTTTTCTACTCTCCTTTTTTTCTAAGGTAGAATCTATCAAACGGTTGTTTCTAGAAGCATACCACCAACTCAGAAAAGAAAACAGGCCGACTAAAAATAAGTTAACACTGTAAAAAATTTGTACATAAGGATTCAAACTATAAATATTAATAAAATCGTTAGTATAGGGAATAATCACCACAAACATTAATGACAATAAATTAAGCCATAAATGAACGGTATCTGTTTTTTTATAATGAGTAAATTGT
Source organism: Saprospiraceae bacterium (assembly GCA_022448955.1). Taxonomy (GTDB): domain Bacteria; phylum Bacteroidota; class Bacteroidia; order Chitinophagales; family Saprospiraceae; genus JALEHC01. The sequence continues at coordinate 1,471 of JAKVCU010000217.1, read as the reverse complement.
TGTAAGTTACTAAACCAATAAAAAGCAATTAAAATAAAAGTACCTAGATAAATATAAAGTGCCGGCAGTTGAGCAATTAAAAATTCTTTAATTTGTCTGCTTGACATCTCTGCTGAAACATCTGGTAAGTCAAACTGCAATACCATTAAAGTCATTGCTAACATAAAAATACCGTCAGAGAGTCTTTTTAACCGTTGTAAAGATTGTGTTTCTTCGCCATTTTGTTGATTCATATTACCCTCCCTGTATTAATTATCTCTCTGATTAATAAAACGGATGAGAGCATAACTAGCTGCTAAAGCAAAACAAGCAAAAGCGAGGGCAATTAAATCATTTTTAGCGTATTTTGAAGGATCAAAAATAATGATTTTTCTAGCAACTGCAATGAGGGCAGTTACCACAACTAACTCTACTTGAACAATATGTTTCCTGAGATAGGCAGTAATATTTTCTAATAATTCTAAGGCAATTAGTATATTGAGGAATAAACCAAATATTTCAATTAAAGTTTTATTAAAAAAGCCAACTGGTTCAGTGGTAAATAAATCTTTTGCTAATATCAATGTCAACTCAAATAAAGAAACCCCAACAACAATAATCAGAGCGACAGACAAAATTTTAGAAACGGCATTCTCAACAAAGTGAATACCAACCATAAAATTATCATCTCTTAATAATTTACCTGTCTTAGTTATCAAACTTTTAAACCTGTTTTTAGACGGGTTTCTTTTTACCATTGTGACTGCTTTGACCATGATTGACTTACCATTGTACCATAGCAAGGGGCAAAAAGGGACAATTATAAACTAAAAGTTGTCCCTTTTTTTACATTAATTAGCTATATCAGCATTTTGCAATTTTTCTGAGGTTTCTGAAGGATCTTTAAAGGCAAACCTCAATAAAGGAGGTGCGAGGAAAGTTGTCAGAATCACCATCACAATAATAGCTGCTTCTAGGGATTGACTTAATACGCCACTTGCTGAACCAATACCAGCGAAAACTAAGCCAACTTCACCCCGAGGAATCATACCGAAACCAATTGCTAAACGATTAATTTTTTCTTGCCCTGTAAAAGACCATCCTGTAATTAACTTACCGATGATAGCAACAACAATCAAAAATGTAGCAATGATCAAACCTTCTCTATTTTCAGCAACAAAAGGATTAAGTACACCTAAATTTACTTTAGCCCCAACACTAACGAAGAAAACGGGAACTAAAATATCAGCAATAGGAATAACTTGTTGATCCAATTCTTTGCGCTTATCGGTTTCATCCAAAACTAAACCAGCAGCAAAGGCTCCTAAGATAGCTTCTAGTTGAATAACGTTAGCTAAAAACGCCATAAAGAAAGCAAAAATCAAAGCAGGAATCACTAACTTACCACGGGTTTGTAAAACTTCAGAAACTGCGACAAAAGACTTATTAAAGAACTTGCCTAAGAAAATAGAACCCAATAAAAAGACTGTGG
>JAKVCU010000216.1 GCA_022448955.1 Saprospiraceae bacterium | reverse complement strand
TATACGACAATGGCGGCTGATGAGCAAAGAGATAAAACAGAGCCTAAATCAAACTTTTGGTCAAAGCTGAAAAGTATGTGGTCTTGAAACCGCCACTTCGCATAGCCGAGACCGTTGTGTTTAATTATGACCCGTCCTGAATAAAGGCTACATAACTTTAAACATTATGTATAAAAATGACAAAGTAATCAGACGGTATTCTGAATCGTTTAAACTCAAAATTTTAGACGAACTTACCGCAGGAAAACTAAATAAGTATCAACTAGGTAAAGCTTACGGTATTGCACCAACAACTATCAATGAATGGATAAAGAAGTACAACCGTAAAGACCTAATGAACACCAGAGTAACTGTGAAAACTAAAGACGAAATAACTCGTATTAAACAACTTCAGAAAGAGATTGAACAGCTAAAGAAACTACTTCTAAAAAAAGATATGGATGCTCTTATTGACGATTCATATCTAGAAGTAGCAGCTGAACAGTTAGGCTACAAATCCGTTCTTGAACTTAAAAAAAAACTAAGTATCAAGCCCTGATTAAGGCCAAGGAAAAATCTAAGGGATTTGCTTCTCTAACAACTATAACTGCTTGTTTCGGACTCAAACGTGATGCGTACTACAAGTACAAACGTCGTGAGGACAAACGTCTGGAAATAGAGAAAAAAGTAGTGATCATAGTTAAAAACAGACGTAGATCCCTTCCCAGAGAAGGTGTTAGAAAACTCACCAGATCATTAGAACAAGAGTTTATTGAATCCAACTTAAAAATTGGTAGAGACACCTTATTTAACATACTTAGAAAACACAATATGCTCACACTTAGAAAGAAATACAGCTCAAGAACAACCAACTCATTACACAGGTTCTACAAGTACAAGAACATCATTAAAGATATTGATGTCACTAGACCAAACCAAGTTTGGGTAAGCGATATAACTTACATTAGAACTATAAAGGGATTTTGTTACCTAGCGCTCATTACAGATAGGTACAGCCGTAAAATAGTTGGTTATGATATTAGTAACAGTTTAGAGCTTAAAGGCTGTGAAAGAGCTTTAAAAAAAGCATTGTATCAAGCTAAAAATACTTCTGGACTTATACACCATTCAGACAGAGGTATACAATACTGCAGCAACGTGTACACTCAAATTTTAAAAAGAAATAATATCAGTATTAGCATGACAGAAGAAAATCATTGCTACGAAAATGCTGTAGCTGAGCGTGTAAACGGAATCCTTAAAGACGAGTTCTACCTAGATCAGACCTTTGATAGTCTACAACACGCAAAAAGAGCCACAAAAAATGCAATTAATCTATACAATGAAATAAGATTACACTTATCTTTAGACTATAAAACACCAAATATGGTATATTTAAAAACAGCGTAAATCAATTTTAACCTGTAGCCATATTTCAGGACTAGACATTAAAAATCAATGAAAGATAAATTTTACACTTGGTCAATTTTATTTTTATTAGTTGGATGTACTTCAAAAACCATTGACTATGAAGAAATAAAATCATATCAAGACAATTCGGTAACAGCTTTACACGCTTCTGCAGATGAAAACACCAGAGTTTTACTCATTTTCCCGCATGCTGATGACGAAATCACTTGTGTTGGTCTAACCTCCTATCTTAAAGCAAAAGGAGCAACTATTCATTTGCTAACGCTTGGGCATCACCCAGATACAAAAATCAATGATACCAGAATAGAAGAACTGAAATGTTCATCAAGGAAACTAGGAGTGGAAAAATTAGAAATAGCAGGTCTAATAATCAACAAATGGGATGACATCATGAAAGACAATATTACCTTTTGGTACGACCAACAGGACAGTATCAAAAAAATAATTGAAAATAAAATCAAAATGTATAAACCTCATATTTTGATTACTTACGATACTGAAATTGGTGGATACGGTCATCCCGAACATAGAATTTCTGCCCAACTAACCAAAGATATTTTTAATGAAAACAAACAGGATTCAACTTTTACGCCAAAGAGAATTTATCAATTTACTCTACCAGATAAACTAGAAAAATTTAAGCTAAGTGACATTCCAGCATACGACTACCAAATGAAACTAACAGGCAGTAAGGGATTACCAAAACCTGATGTGGCAATTAATATTATTGAGTATTGGAAAATTAAAAATGAAGTTGCACTTTGTCATGAATCGCAGTTCAAAATTTTGAATAAGTTTCATATGGTAGCTGATCAAAATGATTTAGAAGCTCATTCAAAAGCGTTCAATAAAGAATATTATACAATAATTGAATAAACGATTTGCTAACACGATGTATAGTTCATACCCTTAGGGACACGCCCTATACACGACACGTTATCAACAATTATAAT
>JAKVCU010000215.1 GCA_022448955.1 Saprospiraceae bacterium | reverse complement strand
CGATCATAATTACTTCGAAAGAATATACCAAAAATGGGGAGAAGACTTTTGGCGCATCAAGTCAAATTAGTGTCCCTCAAAAACTTAAACGTTATTCGATCTAAGTGCCTAGACAAAATTACTTGTCCAATAAAATTGTCAGCTTAAAAATCAGTAATAAACTGACGATAGAAAAGTCAAAATTAGATATGTCCTCTGTCCAACTTTATGGTTCACATACTCCGGCCAAAAGAGGTGTCGAAGCGGGGGTTACTGCCTCAACACCAGCTGTAAAATGTAGTGGTTTAAATATAAAGAGTGGAGCGCTTTAATAGGGAAGTACATTTTGAGAATTTTGAAGATGATAAGTTTGCACTAGGTAGGACAATTGCTCATGAGATTGGACATTCTTTTGGCCTATCTCATAATAAAGAGCAGAGTGGATGCATTGAGGTTGATAATGATGTGCAGCCGATACTCATGGATGGTGGAGGACTTTCAAATATTAATAATCGATTTGCAAACTTTAATATTAATTTACTAAGGTCAAGAATAACTTCTCCTGGAGAATAATTTAATGAGATATGAAATACTTGGTTTTTATTACTTTTATTTTATTTCCATCAATAGCATTTGGCCAAAATGGAATACTTTTTGAAGTGAATATTTCCGATTCTACGGAACAATATTTTCCTCTAGAGTTTTTGAATTTAGAAATGTCATTTGTAAATAATACACAAGGTCGGTTACAATATTATCCATTTCAAACTGAAAAAAATGATTTTCTTTTTAGTGAAACGACTCTAAAAGTATTTATTAAAGATAAAGAAAAAGGAGAAGTTCAAAAGGCTAAATTATTTGGGATTAAAGAATCTGGAAAACCAGAAGAATTACTTAAAGGTAGAAGTGTTAATAAGCATGGACTATTTTTTCCAATTTGTGACGACAAGCCTTGTTTTATTAAGCCTGGGGAATATAGAATCATAGTAGAATTTCACCCATTTCATGGAGGAAATAAAAATCAAATAAGAGATGAGTTAATCGTTCAAGATTCCTTAGATGTAAAAATTCACTCTTATTTAGGTAATGATCATCAAGCATTTAAGTTTTTAATTGGTGAGCTTCCAAAGGTAACCTTAAAGGATATTTTGTCTATCAAGTATTATAAACGTAATGCACACCCAGCATTTATTTTTCTATCGTATCCTGAGTTAGTTCCAATATATGAATCATTTGTTAATAAATTTCCAGATTCATCTTTCACCCCATGGATAATGATAAGGTTGGCATATGCTTATCTTTTTGATCCTTCTTTTTCTAAACAGATTAAAGAATCGCCTAATTTTAAAAAATCAGAGACCTATTTAAAACAGTTAGAATCTTATGAAATTGCAAAGACTAACGAAAAATTGAAGAGATTAATTAGGGTTTGTTACTTTGAGATAGGAAGAACACAAAAACTTTTTAATAGATATATAGAGAAAAAAAGATAGATTCAAAGGTGTCATAGAGTGAAATTTACTAACCACCGTGATTTGAATTTTAAATTTGGGATTTTGATTCTAAGATTGTAACAATGTTTTGGCGTGCTGTATTAACTGATGAATTGAAGAATATTGGGAATATATAATCTTCATGTAAATCTTAAAAGCTATCCTTGTTTTATCTCTAGGAATGAAAAGTGGACCTATAAACTTCATAGTAACTGTTTAGGCAATAATTCTGATTAACTTATACTGTTTTCCATTCTGAGAATAAACATTTGAAAAATAAAAAAAGTAATGATTAAGTATAAAGGTTTTACTCAGTTAAGAACGATAGGGGTAAATGAAGAAAATATCTTTTTAGAAGGAATTAGAAAATTTAATCCAGATTTGATTTTGCCTTTAGCTTTCGAGTTGTTTCTAGAAAGTTTTGATATCCAGCCGAATAATATCGTTTTTGAAAAATATCTATTTAAGAATAGAAATCTTTTTGATTTACCTTTTGAAGAACCATATTTTTCATACTCTAAGTTGGGGTTAAGTGATTTTCTCGATGTCGAAGTAGCAATTTCTTATATGAATCGTGAAGAAAAAGAAGTTGGCAAAATTTCTGTAGGTAACTGTGGCGGAATAAATGGTAGAATCCAAATCAAAATAAATGGAGAAAATAAAGAAGAAGTCTCTTTGATGTATAATTCTCAATTTAGAGAAATAGTGTTGAGCAAGAATATATTTTTCTTTATTCGGGAATACTTTAATTCACCTAGGAATCCTTCTATTTCTTTTGAGTACAACTTGATTTCAAAATATTGGGGAAACCAATACTGGACACCAAAAGGGAATGAAGATGTTATTCCTTTTGATTCTCATCCTATCCCAGGCGAACCTTTTTATAGATATATCCCCGAAAGAGGCTTTACATTCATTGGAACGAGGAAAATAGATGATGATTTCGATTTTACTTCACTTGAGGCATTAATAAAAGTTCCTTTTAGATTGCATACTTTTTTAGAACATTTCAAGTTTGAAGGAGAAAAGGGGTTCCATATTGAAAAAATTTATGACGAGCAAAATGACCAGATCATTCAGTTTGGAGAACTTATTTATGAACC
>JAKVCU010000214.1 GCA_022448955.1 Saprospiraceae bacterium | reverse complement strand
TTTCTAAGATTTGTTTGCTTGTCTATTTCTAACTGCGCAATTTCATTTTTTGCATTTAGTAAATCAATTTCTTGTTGCTTCTGCTTGTTTTGGTACTTTTCTTCTGCATCAGCTAAAAAAAATGACTTTTTACTGTAGAAAACACTATCGTCAAGACGCTTGAATTCTACATGAGAGCTATAGGCGTTTTTAAAATCTTTTTGTGCGGCATACATTTGGCTCAACCTCAATTGTATATAAGACTGCATTGGGTTCATTTTCATAGCCTCAAACTTGGTTTTGGCCTGTAGAAAATAAGACTCAGCTTTTGTGTAATCCTTCAAAGAGGAATATATTTTGCCTAATTCGTATAATGTATAGGCAGTTCCCATTTCATCTCCCTCTTTCTCAAGTTCCTTTAATGCTGTATTGTACTTTTCAATGGCTTTATTGCTTTCATTTGTTTTTAGAAAAATACGCGCCTGAAAATAGAAAATATTGGGTAATTCGTTTTTTAGACCTAATTGTTCAAAATAACTGGTAGACAATTCAAAATGAGACAAGGCTTCTTCATAATTTTCAAAGTGAAAAGCGTTTGATCCAAGGGCTCTATGCGATAGTGCCAATGACTTAGTATCCCTAATCTTTTGACTTAGTGCTAATGCTTCGTCTGCGTAGAATTTTTCTTTTTCATAATTTCGTCTTCTAGAATGAAGACTGCCGATGCGCAAATAAGTTAGTATTCTCGAGACCGTATCTGTCTGGTTATACAGTAGACTTTTCTGTTCAAATTCTAACGATTCAAGGATATTTTCTGCTGCAAATTCTTTATTAGCTAAAACGCCGTAAATCAACGCTAAATTCAGGGAGTCTACGGGTTCTTTAATCGCTATTTTTAAAGCTATTTGAGCTAGAGAATCTGATTTGACACGTTCGTTTTTATTTGAATAACCACGTGCCAAACCTACCAAGGCTGTAAGGCGATCATGATCGTTACCATGATTTTTAGCTATTAAATACCCTTGTTGGTAATTGTAAATAACACTATCGTATTTACTAGTAAACATAAAATAGTCTGCTTTTGCAAAATGTAAAGTCATTTTACTCTTTATATCTTGAGTAACATTTGATAGACTATCCGCTTTACGCAAATATTTAGCTGCCTCATTGGGATTTTGACGCAATAAGGTATTATAAACTTCTAAAAGTTTAGTGAATTCCTCAGTATTTGAAGTAAGTGAGGAATCGTCTTTAACTGAATGCTGCGCAAATACATTCAAAAAAAGAAACAGAATAAAATAAATACTTAAAAAGACGCTCTTCATTTTTAGTATTGATAATGAGGGTCTTAAGTTACATAATGAATTTCAAAAACTATAGTTTCCTTTGGCGTTGTTGCACGAATCGGCAAGAAATGAAGGTGGGCTGAAGTTGTATCTTTGATAAACCACTAAAAAAAACAGCAACAGCCCATGTCAAATGTAATAAAGCCAGAGCAAACAAGCTTCGATGAGGGAAAGGAAAAGTATCAAATCCTTAATTGGCCGAGCTATAATCAAGCACGCATTAACCGTGGAGATATTACGATCTATTTTTCCGAGGAAGCATTCGAAAACTGGTACGACGATGGTCCTGGACAATGAGGAGCACAGTTCGTATACAGCGATTTCAGTATAGAAACCCTACTGGTGATCAAATCCGTGTTCAAACTAGCATATCGTCAAACGCAAGGGTATGCTACCAGTTTACTTAAAATGATGAAGCTTGAATTAACCGTACCCTGTTATACGCAGATTCAGCGGCGAGCGTATTCTTTGGGGATGCAAGCTTATAAAATACCAACGAGTGGTCCAATTGATATTGTGATTGATTCTACAGGCTTAAAAGTCTATGGGGAAGGTGAGTGGAAAGTACGTAAACACGGATACAGCAAGCGTCGTACCTGGAGAAAACTACATTTGGGGTGTGACCCCAAAACGGGTTTTATCCATTGCTTTACCTTGACAGTAAATGGAACAGATGATGGATCTCAACTGGAACCATTGTTGGAGCAAGTGGACACAGACATTGAAGATGTTTGTGCGGATGGGGCTTACGACAAAGTCGGCTGTTGGGACGGATTGATGGAACGAAATATCAACCCCATAATACCCTCCAGAAGAAATGCTGTGCTATGGTATTTGGATGAGGAAGATGATATGAAGGACTATCCAAGAATTCGGGCATACAGGAAATGGATAAGGTGGGACGAAAAGAATGGAAGGTGAACCATGATTATCACCGACGAAGTTTATCTGAGACGGCGATGTACCGATTTAAGATCACATTCACTGGAACGCTCTACTCAAGAACCACAGAAACTCAACAAACAGAAACAGCTATAAAAATAAAGGCACTCAATGTGACGACAGCCCAGGGTATGCCTGTTTTTGTAAAAAGGTTAACCAATTAAATAATGAAATTGCTGTAGAAATACTTTACTTGCTTTTTTTATGAAATAACGCCCTTTTAAATAAAGGGTTTCAGAAGAAAATAAACATCTTAATTAAGAGAATTGAACTACTTTAAGAAGAATACTTAGAAGGGTTTACACCAAATTTTTGGGTAAAGCATTGGGTAAAATAAGAGACGCT
>JAKVCU010000213.1 GCA_022448955.1 Saprospiraceae bacterium | reverse complement strand
GCTTGAATTCACGTTCAAGTTCAGTCATTTTTTCAAATTTTTCTGGATTATTTTCAAAGTTTCTTCTAGTAGTATTAATTGAGATAGATCAATTTCCATGTCTATGATTTTTGTTTTAGGACCATTCATGATTTGCTTAATCCGTACCAATCGCCTTTGCTTTAACTTTTTCACACAATATTCAATAATATATGGGATTATAATTAATATACCAATAACCATTACACCAATACTAAGATGTGCTAGAAACAGCATTATTCATTGCGCAACTTATTTACAATACTATTTTCCTTAAAAAGATTGAAAAATAGTTTTTATCATGTGTTTTTACTCAATTTCTTCTTGCAAAACAGACACTTTCTATATGGATATTTGCGAGCAAGTATTGAACCATAGGGTACGCTGTGTTTGAGGCATTGAAGTAGAAATCTTTTGTCATCAAAAAACACTCAAACTGTAAATGGATAAAACATGAATGCAATGATCCATTTATGATTAAAAAATGCACTTACGCTTGTTTACGTTGCTTTATTGTAGAAACTTTTAGCACTTGGTATGTGGAATATCATTTAGGTATTAGTAGTGTCGGTTATATTTCAATCTATTTTTAAACTCCTTGATTGCAAAATGAGCTAATTGATAACTTGAGACGGTCCAATCATCTGGATAAGTGGGATTTATCTGCCGACCATATTTTGAAATTCTTTTATGTAGCAGCATGTACTGCTCACTATCTCTTTGATATAGTATCTTCAGACTCTCTCTAATTCTGTCAAAAAACCTTTTGTCATCTTGAAATATGAATTTGGCAACTGCATTTATAATATAGATAGTTTTCCATTCTATGCAGAATAATAGATCCGCTTTAATTGTGGTAGGTAACTGTTTAAAAAAATATCTGAAACAGCTTGCAAACTTGCGTGAATGGCTTCTTCTCACATAGTGCATATATCCAAAAGTTCCATAATCATTATACTGTTTTCTTACACACATTATTATCTCTCTTATTTTGATTTTGGTTAAACATAATAGTTTAGGCGCTGAACGAATTTTCACATCTCGTTGTTTGATTTTCAACTTTGATGGCCAAGTCTGATATAGTGCGGGGAAAACTTCTTGGCTAAAAATATATCAAGCAGACTTTAATACTTAGTTAAAATGTTACTTACATATATGAATAGAAGGTATATAATACCTATAGCAGTTGGGGGATTTCCGTATATTACTGCAGCGAATCGCTCGGCAGGTAAAAATAGCATCGCACTTCTCACACATCAACGTTCGGCAGGTACTTGTCACTTGGTACTTGTCACACATCAAGAAATATAAACTTTTTGCATTTAATCAAAGACTATAAAGGGCATGAAGGCATTGAAAGACACATCCCCCTGCTGTGGAATTTGTTTTAGACATCATCTAAATATAAAATATGAATAAATTCCAGATAGGAAATTATGTCATGGATTTTTTCCGAATTCTTCACTTGTTTAAGAATTTTGATCCAGTCTTTTTGGTTTTCCTTTGAAAGGTTTTTAAATTTCTTTAACCAGAAGCAAGGATTATTCTCCACTTCTTTAAGAATTTTGATCCAGTCTTTTTGGTTTTCCTTTGAAAGGTTTCTAAATTTCTTCAACCAGAAGAAAGGATTTTCTAAAATCTGTTTGCAAGATTGATTAATGAGTCTACAAATTTTCAAATGTTCAGTATCCAAATTCAAAAAAATTCTTTCAGCAAGATGCTGAAGGTCTGGATTGTTGATAATACTCTCCATTAAAATATCTTCTTTGCTGCATGGCAGAGCCAAAACTAAGACCTACTAGGTGACGCGAGTGTATGCAGGCGCGCAATAGTGAAATAATGGGGAACCGTCGTAACCACTATTTTTTATTAATTTTGTTTCTTGTTTTTTCCTGATATTGACATATTAGTATTCCTGTTAGCATAACTTTATTCTGAAATATTTAAAAAATTTTGAGAGTAACTTTACATCATTTCTTGATTGCTTTGATTATGTATATTTTGAAGGATTTTTATAATTTCCTTAGCGCTAAAACGCAACCCAGAAGCGATATAATATTCACGTCTAATATCAGGGCATTTAAAATAATGATTAGCAATTGAAATAGGAGTCATTCCATATTTATTTGAAGCATTAGGATTGTCTGTCAAAGGGGCCAAGATTTTGACAATTTCTGTATATCCTCTACATGTTGCCATAATAATTGGAGTCTCTCCATATTCATCGGGAGCATTAGGATTGTCTGTCAAGGGGGCCAAGATTTTTACAATTTCCGTATTTTCAGCAGATGATTCCTGCTTCTTACAGCTTTCCATTATCATCTTTCTTAAGTTGTCTTGAACCGCAGGACTTGTATAGCATTGAAGATCCACAGCTTCTTTCTTCAAATTCCATTGCAGATAAGAAATTATGGCATGGATTTTTTCCGAATTCTTCACTTCTTTAAGAATTTTGATCCAGTCTTTTTGGTTTTCCTTTGAAAGGTTTTTAAATTTCTTCAACCAGAAGAAAGGATTTTCTAAAATCTGTTTGCAAGATTGATTAATGAGTCTACAAATTTTCAAATGTTCAGTATCCAAATTCAAAAAAATTCTTTCAGCAAGATGCTGAAGGCCTGGATTGTTGATAATACTCTCCATTAAAATATCTTCTTTGCTGCATGGTAGAGTCAAAACTAAGACCTACTAGGTGACGCGAGTATATGCAGGCGCACAATAGTGAAAGAATGGGGAACCGTCGTAACCAC
>JAKVCU010000212.1 GCA_022448955.1 Saprospiraceae bacterium | reverse complement strand
GAATATCTGCAAATGTTGTTAAAAAGGCTAAAAAAGATGATTTAATCACACTGATAATGAAAGAATGCGAGCCATTTAAAAACAAAGAATTTAAAACTAAAATTGTATATAAAAGGGATGAGATTATCAATGACATAGTAGACGCAATATATAAGGATAGAGACAATGATATCGGTTTTAATACTTACCTAAAAAATTGTTTTCTAAAAGGTATTACAGCCCTAACACTTACACCAGAATTTCAAAGATTATTTTTAATCTTCAAGCCAACATTAGAAAAACATTTACAAGCTAATATCGGTGACTATACAGATAGTACTTTTATGGCGTATAAACGAGATGTTTTAAACTGCTTAAAAGATAGATTAAAGTCAGATTTTAAAGGACATGATTGGAAGTCATTTTATGAATCATATAGTAATTCTTTAAGAATGGCTTTCAACGAGGTAACCGCCAAAATCAGAAAGCAATCACTAACTAGTTTAGGCAATCGCCAAAACTCTATCGCTAGTATTCAATGCTCCCAAGCTATTATTACAGCCCGGGAAGTGTTGGAAAATCTTAGAACACATCAAAAGTTTATGTGGCGTGAGGTTGTTTGCGCTTTGATGCTGGTTACAGGTAGACGACAAGCTGAGATACTACAATCTGGCGAGTTTGAACTCACTGATGATGATTATCAGGTGATGTTTAGCGGTCAACTAAAAAAACATAATGACTTAGAAGCAAAACCATATATAATACCCACACTTGTACCAGGTCAACTAGTTATTGATGGCATTGAATGGTTGAATAAACAAGGTAAAAGAGATTGCGATACACCAAGACAAGCTAACGCCAAATACTCAAAAGAAATCTGTTCAACTTCTAAATCTATTATTGAAAATAGATTTTTATTGACGGAGGGTGAATGGTTTTATGATGATAATGGTAAGAAAAAAGACCGACGGGTAGGTCACCTTTTTAGACACGTATACGGTCAAGTTTGTTATAAATTATTTTCGACAAAGTCAAAGTATATCAATAACTACTTGACCGAAATATACGGGCATGACTCGGACGAAAGCGGGACATCAAGCGCGTCTGCAAATTATCTCTCAAAGGTTAATATTGGAGACAGAAAAAGGGAACTAGAAAGCGCTGTATTTGAATGAAAAATAACGGTTAGATAATTAATCCAACCGCCTTCCAAAAAATTCAGATTTAACTTAGTTCTCAATTTCAATATATCACAACCGTGGTTGTTGGTAAACGATTTAATAATTATCACTAGCAGCCACGGGACTACAACAACAACGTAATTTTTAAATGTTTAGGAGAAATCAAAATGGCACAAACAGTATGCGAGGGTAACGGCGTTTTTCGTGTTGGTTCTAAAGCTGAGATGTATGAGACAAAATCAGGTTTGTTAATCGGTAATTTAAGTGTTGTATTCAATAGCAATTATCGGATGGTTGATGATGTTTTAGAATCTGATTCTAACTGGATTAAACTGGTTGGTTTTGGTAAATTAGCTGAAAAGATTGAACAGGTAGAAGTTGGCGATTTAGTTCATGCTTCAGGACCTATGAAACTTGAAACTTATGTCAACCGAAAAGGTGAACAAGTAACGAAGGTTGTTATCACTGTTAATACTTTCAACAAAATTGCATCGTCTAATAAGTCTGAAAGTGATTCTAATAGTCGACCTAAAAAGATTAGTGTAGGTGCTAGGAGATAAATAAATTTAGGGCTAGGAGTTGATATTCAATGCTGCTAGCCCGCCTAACCCCTCTAATTTCACGTATAACAACCTTAAACAATCAATTACCTACAAATTATCATCATGACTGAAACATACGATATATATCCCGGAATGAACCCGCCTCCTATCGTTAGTGAGTATGACATAACTGTTAAGCATGTATCTAAAATAGTTTTCTATGGGTACTCACCCGAAAATTTAATTAGAAACGAACTTTCAGACATTCATATAGGTGTAAACGCATATATTGACAAATGGTTAGCTACATCAAATGAAGATAATATTTACTATCCCGTTGTAGTAGAAAATTTTCAAATGGCGCTAAACGGGTATATTAAACACTTTAAGTTTTACAATGTTCAAAATAATTGTTACATTGACCTGATGCATGACGTGTTACTTACCTTAAGACACATGATAATTAGAAATCACTACACTTATTATCAATGTGAAAAGACTCTCCACAAATTGCGGGATAGTATGATGTCGGCTATATCTAATAATTGGATTTGTACTGAATTTGTGATGTAAACATATACTAGGATAGTAGTTAATAATCTACTATCCTAAAAGACCAAAACCAACCCTAATAATTGAGGATTATAAAAATGAATACAGGATTGATTACAACAGAAGGATTAGACCTATTTTCAATTGATGAATTATCTTTAGAAACACGTAGCCATTTAATCCGTGATGTCGCTTGTAGCGTGTTTTTTGGATACTACGACTATAGAAACGGATACATTAATGATGATTTTAAAAAGGGTGTAAATCTTAAAGGAATTTATGGGTTTTTTGACACTATCAAAAACGCATCAGAAATATTAACAGATTATCACAAGGATTATTTCGACGAGTACAATGATAGTAATAGTTTTGATAAAAAGTTTGATATTGTTTTCTGGAAACATCACCCATATTTAGGATTTGATTTCACTAATCTAATCAATGATTTTCACTATCACCTAAAACACCTTGCTAAAAAATATAACTTTATTATAAACGGTGATTTTTGTGAGAAAGTAGTACCGGGTGTATT
>JAKVCU010000211.1 GCA_022448955.1 Saprospiraceae bacterium | reverse complement strand
TTAGATCATTTGATCAAATGTGGCTGGGATTACAATCGAGCATGGCTTGCGCATGGTATCCACTTTAACAATTCAGAGCTAGAAGCTTTGTCAGAGCAGGGGATAGGAGTCGCCCACTGTCCAAATGCAAACATGCGCCTCGGCTCTGGCATTTGCCCGGTGCCTAAAATGTTGGAGCAAGGCATTAAAGTGGGTATTGGAGTTGATGGAAGCGCATCCAACGATTCAGGGCATATTTTAGGGGAGTTACGACAAGCTCTTTATCTTGCTCGTGTGGGTGGAGGAGCTGAAGCGATGAGTGCAATGGGTGCTCTAGAATTAGGAACTTGGCGTGCAGCAGAGTTAATCGGTAGAGATGACATAGGTCGAATTGCCACAGGATTTTGTGGCGACTGCGCCCTTTTTCCAGTTCATGATCTTTACTCCAACGGCTGTGAGAACGCTGTAGACGCTCTTCTAATTTGCCACCCAAGACAAGTATGTGAGCTAGTAATAGGTGGAAATATCCGTATTAACAATGGATTTTTATCATCTGTAGACTTAGATGAATTAATGTATTCGCACCACGATCGTGCTAAGCAAATACATAACGACCTACACTAGTTAATATATCGCTTACAGAGATATTCTCTCTGTGTATAGGGTAAATTTTTTCATAAAGAAAATGCTGGATGCTTTGATATTTCTAATACCTTTTTTTTTGGTTTCTTTTCTTTATTCCACTGTTGGACATGGTGGCGCCTCAGGTTATATAGCAGTTATGGCACTTCTAGCAGTAGATTTAGCTTTGTTTAGATCAACTGCCCTTGGACTTAATATTATAGTATCTTTCCTAGGTAGTTTAGCTTTTATAAAAGCAGGTCACTTTTCGGGTAAACTTTTTTGGCCAATTACATTAGCTGCAGTTCCTTTTGCATATATAGGAGGATCTTTAGAAATACAAACAAGTCACTTTAGAGTTATCTTAGGTCTAGCGCTTTTTCTAGCTATAATACGGCTATTTCAATCAGAGAACACTGATAAAAAAATTAAATGCGCAATTATGTGGCAGATGATGCTATCCGGATCGTTGATAGGATTCTTATCTGGTCTAATTGGAGTAGGGGGCGGGATATTTCTTACACCTCTAGTTATTTTTATGAGATGGGGCAGCACAAAAACAGCTGCAGCAATTTCATCTCCTTTTATACTAATAAATTCAGCTGCTGGACTGTTAGGTCTAAGACCTAATTTAGATGACTTTCATTCTTTTTTCCCTTTTCTCGCATTAATTGTATTAGTTGGAGGTTTTATGGGAAGTATCTGGGGTAGTCACTTCGCCGCTAGTAAACAAATACGCTTATTACTTGCATGCGTACTAGTTCTAGCTGCATTTAAACTTTTTTACATATAATCTGTTTAAAGGATACTATATGCCGGTCAAAACTGCAGATTTTTAGGATCAGAGCAACCACAGTGGTTACTTTCAATCCAGCATTCATCGCCGTTGCTGTATACTTCTTTTTTCCAAACAGGCAATCGGTGTTTGATGTTATCAATAATATAGCGACACGCTAGAAAAGTATCACCACGATGATGCGCAGTGACGCCTACCCACACTGCAATATCTGCTACTGATAAATCACCGACTCGATGAACAATGGCTGATTCAACCTGAAATTTACTTTCTGCTTCATCTAAAATTTTGCATCCAATTGTTTGTGCTAATTCTTCATAAGCAGAGTAGTGTAAGGAATTAACATCTTTACCCTCATTATGATCACGCACCCATCCTTCATATGAACAATATGCACCCGCTCTAGAGGACAACATAGTCTGACGTAGCTTTTCTGGCTCAATGATCTTCTCTGTAATACGAAATAACATTCTTCAAAAACTTATCTGATTATAGTCTATTAGAAATTACATCACTGTATTCTGGAAAAAATCAGTAAATATACTAGTAAGATGCAAAATTAGCCGCCTGTCATTGGTGGCAGAAAAGCAACAGAGTCTCCGTCACGTAACTCTGTATTGTGCGCAGATAACTGGTGATTTACAGCGACTTGAAGCTGAGTAAACTCCTGGTGAAAATTATATGTCTTTTTCAAGTCTGCGTATAGTGCACACAAAGAAGAATCGAAAACATGTTTAGTTTCTTCAGACTTTTCAGCTAATTCAGCAAGTTGAGCAAAATATAATATCTTAATTTTCATAGTTATTGCTTAAAAAACTGCATCCTAACTTATATTCGAACATAATTTACAGATACTATGAATTCTTGATAGACTCGTGATATTCCGAGGTAGTATTAACATTGTTAAGGCTTGTAGGATTATCTTGTTCCACAAGTCTAGCATTCATAGCCATAAGAATCTTCCGTGGGCAATAACTATTAAGCTCACTCGAATACGCTAATAGCTCTCCTAAGCTTCCTGCAGGATAAATGGCACATAGTGGCTCTGGCAAACCATCATAACTACTTTTGTAAGCTATTAGTTGAGGTGACTCTGATTCAAATTCGCGAACAAGTTTCCTCAACGTATTAGCTTCTAAATTGGGCAAATCGCAGGCTATAACTAACCAGTGTTCATCAGGATGTTTATGCATCGCTGAAAGGATTCCACAAAGTGCTCCTTTTACTTCTTTGACTGAATCATATATAACATCAGCAAAGTTTGGTAATTCAAAAGCTTGATCTTTGCGTTGAGATACAAACACCTTTTGGCATTCAGTCCTAAGCAAGGCGGAAGAGCGTTCAAGTTGTGTTTCAGTACCATTGTAACTAATGAGTGCCTTGTCTCTGCCCATGCGTATACTCCTACCACCAACAAGAACTAATCCAAACAATCTTCGTTTCATATTAGTATTTAAATTTAGAAGGCTTAATTTTAGCAATGGGAATAGTGTCTTCGTTAAAAATACAAAGTTACAAAAAACCTAATACTTTATTCCTTGTTGTCATTTAATGTGTAATCGGATTTTCCACCCCGTTTCTCGAGCAATCGCGTAGATTCAATAAATATGTCTTTAGCGACTGACTTACA
>JAKVCU010000210.1 GCA_022448955.1 Saprospiraceae bacterium | reverse complement strand
TAAATTAATTCAAGCCCTATGATAAAAAAATCATCGGAGCTTTTCCCTAAAATGGTTCTTTTACTCAATAGATGGCGAGTAACTACTTTAAAAGCGTTACCTTAAATGCCCTGAGTAAAATAGGGTAAAACAACGGTAGATTAATGGAAGATATTCTTTTAGGTGTAGGAAGAAAGTTGAAAGCAATTAGGAAATGGAAATTATTTTACTTTCTCAGATCAATAGAGAAGTACAACAATATTTCGATTGGCAAATGCAGACCTCTAAGCCTGAAAGTTTTGAAACGATACCTTATGAAGAGGAGATTCTAAAAATCTTCTATGATCGGACCACTGATTTAGAAAGAACTTATGAACTAAACAAAGTCATTAATTTATTTTATGGGAATAAAAATATCCTTAATCTCTATTTCTACATTTCATTTTTTGTATTAAAAGAGATGAACATTTTCACGAGAAATCGAAAAGATTTTACGCCAAAACTCCTTAATTATGGCCTATCCATGTTCAGTAGTGTTTTAAATGCAGTCAATCAAAATATTCATGATGATGAATCTTATCGTTTACTCAAGGAAGAGCTCAGACATATTATAAATTATGCACAAAATTTCGACTGTTTAAACTACCAGGAGGAATTACAGCAAATTTTTAATCATTCTTAATTCAAATAAGCAGCGAAAAAAAATGCCTAATCGTTTTCATTAATACATATACTACTAAAAAGAGCTAGGTAAAGTTTGACTACCCATCAGATTTGGCCTAACTTGAGCGAATTCTGACATATGAATATTGCTTTGACCGTAGAACATAACAATGAGAGGGATATTATCGCGGCTTGTGTTCGCAAAGAACGCTGGGCGCAAAAAGTACTGTATGAAGAATACTACAGTAAGATGATGGGTGTATGTTTGCGATATTCCAATGATCAAGAAGATGCACTGGATATTCTTCATGAAGGCTTTATTAAAATTTTTCGAAATATCGGAAAATATCGAGCGGGGACCTCCTTGTCTGCATGGATTAGGCGCATCATGGTCAACACCGCTATTGACTACTACCGAAAGAGCATAAGAAGACGCACAGAAGATTTAGAACACGCATTTGACGTAAGTTCAAATGAAGTAGATGCGGTTAGTCAATGCAGTGAAAAAGAGATTTTAGCAGCGGTACAAGAGCTGACCCCAGCCTACAGAGCCGTTTTTAACTTGTATATAATAGAGGGCTATTCCCATAAAGAGATTGCTGCGATACTGGATATTACTGAAAGTACTTCACGATCTAATTTAGTAAAAGCGAGACTTAAATTAAAAGACATTTTGCGATCAAAGTACTATGAAACATAAGAAGTTTGATGATATAATTCGTGATAAGCTAAGTAATTTTGAAGTAAACCAAAATTCTGATGCTTGGGACTTGTTCGAAGATGCACGAGCAGCTCGTGAAAGTGGTACGCCTGAATTAGATAATCATACTATCGATGAAATAGCTTTTGATCGTCTTCATCAGCTTAAAGTTCCTTACGAAGCTGCCCATTGGCAGCAAATGAACCAAAGACTTAAAGAAGAATTTAGTCTTACTTATAAGATATATCGCTACAAATTAGTTGAGATCAGTGTAGTGCTTTTAGCCATTTTCACAGTGATTAATTACTGGCCTGAAATCGGTTCTTTTCCTATTCGTTTTGGTGAACCGAAACAAAATTACATCAAAATAGCTGAAAAGCCAATAGAGGCTAAGATGTTCACTGCTAGTCAAAAGGAACAAGTAGCAAGTCCGCTTGAGCAGCTGCAAAATAATGTAGGGAAGCCAACAACTAAAACATACGTCGATTTAGATTATACTTTGGATATTCCTTTTACCAAGGAGGTACTTGGGACGTCGTCTACAGATGAGGAATATAATCAAGAGATGGCTTATAGTAAAAAGCCCAAGCAAACAAGAATTACTTTACCACTTTCTAAAATTCCTTTCTCTCCAGTATATTCTGATCCTTATGATATTTTTAATCGTATTGATCAACAATCAACAGCATCTGCTATACCTACACTAAATTTGCTACAAACACAATTTGTTAATTCGGAGGTAGCATTACCAGCCATAATCGCAAGTACGAAAAGGAATTCTCAGTTGCGTATTGGGATGTTTGGTAGTAGTAATTTTAATAGTGTTCAAACTACGGCTAATGATCAAACATCATTTGAAAGCTTCAGTAGAAATGGTATTGGTTATGGAGGTGGTTTAACTGTTGGGTGGAGCAGCAAACGCTGGGAATTCGAATTGGGGCTTATTTACACGGCTATTCAGTATTCCCCTTGGATTTTAGAAATTCAAGGAAGCTTTAAAGAGGGTTTTGATACACAAGGATTAAAGACCATAGAGCTCAATACGGTTAGTGTCCCATTAAATATTAGATATAATTATATTTATCATTCCAAATGGAGGCTATATACTATTATTGGCATTACCGGCCACGTTGCAGTTCAAAATAACCAATATACTGCTGATGATGCCTCTGAATTTTATAATGATGGTCGTAGTGCTGTAAGGCCAGAGGTTCCTGTGAATCAGTCCTACAGACCTGAGATTGAGTCTCGGTTTGATTCTGAAAACCTTTCAAAAGGATGGTTTGAAGGTGGAACGTTAGAGGAAAACTACTATTTTACGGGTAATGTAGGATTTGGTCTTGAGTACTTCTTTAACAACAAATGGAGTGTATTTGCACAGCCTACTTACCTTCATTCTATCGATTATTTTAAAGAAGGCTTTGGTCCTAATCGAGATAAAATTAATTCTATTAATGTTTTGATGGGAGTAAAAGTAAATTTAATCGACTAGCCTCTTATTAAAAAATAAAGAACGCATAGTTTGATCTTTTAGCTTACATCAAATTGAAAAAGCTCGATACAGTCAAAGTAAGTTTCTTCTTCATTTTCCATATATAAAAATTGATGCGAGCTGTTTTTTCTCTTCATTGACAAAACGATCTTGGAAAGATACGGTAGATTCTTTGGTGTCTTCAAATAATTTTTGATAATACATAGACTTTGGAAAATTTATCACCTCTTTACTATATTTTTCTCAGAACTGAGCTGTTAACTAAGTACTTACTCTAGTGTTCCTAATAAACATACTGGACGTTTATTAGTTTTCGTCAAGTT
>JAKVCU010000021.1:45394-56933 GCA_022448955.1 Saprospiraceae bacterium | reverse complement strand
TTCCTGTTTTTTGGGATCTATCTGGGCAACAGAATAGTTAATTTGAAAAAAGAATAAAAACCAAAAAATAAAAAAAAATAATTTCATAATGGGTTTAAGAAAATTAAAAAATTGGAGAAGGTATTAGTCGTGAAAATTCCCATCCCCCTTTGTCCGCTTCTTCTTTAATAATCCACGCAGTATTTATTAATTCAGCTTCTTGTTCTGAATTTGCTGCAGTAAACATAGGGAGGACTAATGTAAAATCATCTGCTATGCTGATATTCAAATCCTCAATTAGTGCCATTGTTTTATTAACAGCATCCGTAACGTCATTGCAGTCTGTGATTGTAAAATCACCATTTGCTTTAACATCTTCACTATTAGTTTGCAAACCTAACCGCACTTGAAATGGTGCGGCACTTCCAGCAGGCATTAGAAACAAAATAGATCTTGCTGATACATTTAAATTGGGTTTCATGAATTCTAAATTTGTTTTAGTAAAAAGTCTAAATAATTTAAAATTATTGTTTATAGCCAAAGTTCTTAAGCATATTATCATCATTGCGCCAATTTTCTCGAACTTTAACAAACAATTCAAGATACACCTTTTTGTTTAAAAACTTTTCTATAGCATATCGGGAATCAATGCCTAATTTTTTAATCGCTGCACCTTTTTTCCCAATGATAATATTCTTTTGACTTTTTCTCGATGCATAAATAATAGCATGTATCCTTATAAGATTTTTATTAGGATCAGGATCCTCTTTAAATTCATCTACTACTACTTCGCAAGCATAGGGTATTTCCTGATAGTAATTCATAAGTAGTTTTTCACGAATGATTTCTGAAATAAAAAAGCGCTCAGGACGATCAGTCAATTGATCTTTAGGATAATATATGGGGCCTTCCGGCAAATACTTCATAATAACTTCAAAAAGGGTCTCTGTATTTTGCTTATGAAGGGCCGCAATGGGAATGGTTTCTGTAAAGTTTAGTCGCTCATTCCATTCTTTGATTTTGACTAGTATCTCTTCCGGCTTTGCAAGATCCGTTTTGTTAAGTACCAGAAAGAGTGGTACTTGAACTTTACGAAGGCGTTCCAAAATGGGATCGTCATTATCATAACGTTCGTGCATTTCTGTAACGAACAACATCAAATCACCATCTTCGAAGGTAGTTTTGACGAAGCTATTCATCATGTCGTGCATTTTATAACTAGGATCTTGTATAATACCTGGCGTATCAGAGAATACCACTTGATGATCCTCACCACTCATAATACCTATAATGCGATGGCGAGTAGTTTGCGGTTTATTGGTAATAATGGACATCCTTTCGCCCATCAAGGCATTCATTAAAGTGGATTTACCCACATTAGGCCGTCCAATAATATTTACAAATCCGGATTTATGCATATCACGTTAAAGTATAAACATCCTTTAAATTCTAAATTTCCCACAAAGATACATTAATACTTTAAGGTAGGTGGCCTAATTAGTAGGTCAGTTGTTTGGTCATACCACCATTAATGATTTGGTCAATAATCTTATAAATGACTTTGGGTTTGTGTGGGCGCCAATTGATGCCATTAAAATCAGGACCAAAATTAATATAATGTTGCAGACGGACATCTTGCATCTCATCTTTAACATGATCTAAGGTATTTAGAAAACAAATCCATCCTCGATCATCTGAAATATCTTCATACCATTCTTCATAATAACAATCATCAGAACCGTGAAAGTTGAGTACATTTTCACAAATGACAATAAACTTATTGATTCGATGATCAATCATCTCATCAATCACTTCTCGTTTGAGAAACATAACATCATTGTAAAGACTATCGTTCCATTCCCCAATCATTTCAAAAATGGCATAACCTTCGTCATAATCTACATAGAGGATTTTGGTATACAATGTATTAGAACCAAATTCATCCCATTGTGGATGAATGAAGTAATTGTATACTTTTTTGGTATATTGAAACTCACTGTACTTTCTTTGAAAAAAAGGAGAACGCTCGTCGCGAGCTGCTACGTATTCTCCCCGCCATTTGAAAAAAGGCTCTATATCATGCATAAAAGGTCCTTGTTCTTTTATTAAAAGTATTTGGAAAACGGCTAAGACCATAGAATTGTTTTGGGCATACTGTTAAGTTTTATCCCCATGCAGATTTGATCAGTAATATAGTAGTAGCAATAGCTATTGTAATGATCATTACACCAATTACCATTGAAATTAAACCTAAAAAGTTGATCAAAAGACCATAGGAAAAAGCCTTCATCTTAGAGATTTTAAATAAGCTGTAATAGACATAAGCGATATAGATGGCTCCGGTGGTGTTGCCAATAATAATGGCATAAGAAATCAAGCTGGGTATAAAATAATACAGAGCAAATATAGGTAATCCAATGATGGTGTTTTGAGCAATAACATATGTCACAAAGGTGAGATGCTCTGCATAATTATATGCTCTTTTTCGAAATAATAAATAAGAAATCCATCCGTAAAAAGGAATCAGAAAAAGGGGAATTAAATTGGTGAATTTTTTGATAACGTTTTGGATGCTTTTCTGTCTTTCCCATGCTGCAGTATCTCCCTCTTCTAAAATATACTTATAAGTATCTGTAGATTGCATATCATACAAACCTGTGCTGATATTAATCAGAGCAGCTAGACCCACCCAAATTAGAAAATACCGAATGGGATGGTAATAAGTAACGGTTTTGCCACTTACATAATCCTGCATTACCTTTGCAGGCTGCTTAAATAGTTCCTTTACAGTAAACCAAAATTTATTTTCGACACTAGTTATAGAAGCAAATAAATTGCTGATCAAAGACCGAATAGTCAGTCTTGGAAGTGATGCCTTTTGACCGCATTGATGGCAATAAGGACCATGAAGAGTTGCGCCACAGTTTAAGCAATTATCCATTGATTATTGGTTGTTTTTAGTTATTCAAGCTCAAAGTTAATACACTATAATATGAGTTTATTCGTATTTATAAGCAGCATATTTTTGTTCAGGTTTAGCCGCGGTAGGGGCTAAACGGCATAGTTTTTCATGCATAGCTGAGTAAGAAGACGCCTTTATAATGCTAAGTGATTTAGATTACAGTGCAGTTAACAAGTGGAATAAAGAAATTGTCTGTTATTTCTTTTGAAAAAACGGATATTGCATTTCTTTCCCTCTGTAGAAAGATAGGGAGATTTTTTTAAGAGCATGATTATATGAAGCGGATTTTATTTACCGGTCCTGAATCTACTGGCAAAACAGCCATCGCAAAGTCTATGTCAGCAGTCTTTCAGGCGCACTGGGTACCAGAGTATGCCCGTGATTATTTGGCAAATTTAGGTAGAGATTATCAATACGAAGATTTGCTGGCCATTGCTAAGGGGCAGTGGCAAAGGGAAGAGAGTATGGCTGCTCAAGCTAAGGACTACCTTTTTTGCGATACCTCTATGTTGGTTATGAAAGTATGGTCTGAATATAGATATGGTAAGTGTGATCCTTGGATTTTGCAAAAGCTGAAAAGGCATACCTACGATTTATATATCCTTTGCGGTATTGATATTCCTTGGCGTTATGACCCCTTGCGGGAAAATCCTAATGAAAGGACAGCGCTTTATCAGATTTATCTGCAGGAGTTGAAGGCACTTGGAGTGCCCTTTAGCATATTAAAAGGCAATGCGGAGGAACGTATTCAAGAATGTACAAAATGGATACGGCAGCTGCATGTCAAATGAAAGTAAAAGAGAATACGCCCTGTCAGCAATCAAAATAAGTTTATTAAATTTGCAACGATATTTGGTTTTCTATTTTAGTTAAACACCAATATTCTCATTTGGGGTGCCTAAATTTTGGTTTGTCCAAAACTGGCTGAGATCATACCCATTGAACCTGCTCGGGTAATGCCGAGAAGGGATCAATCAACCTTCAATGGTGTACCAACTGGTTCTATTATAAATACTGCATAGCAGTAATATACAGTATTATATGCATCAGTATCTTTCAGAATCATGAAGGTAAGTGCTATTCAAACCCCTTGAATAGCGATTAAATTATTAACCACGTATTGTGGTATCAAGTATTTAATTATGAGATATTTTAGTTTACTTCTTTTAGGTTTAGCGCTTTCGCTAAATGTATTTGCACAAACCACCATTACAGGTGCCATTACCGATGAAAATGGTGAGCCACTTTTGGGGGCGAATGTGATTATAACGACTATTCGTAAGGGGGCAACAGCTAATGAACTGGGCCGTTACGAGATTAAGGGTGTACCAAGCGGCGAGTACCAAATTACGGGTTCCTACATTGGTTATGAATCGGTAAAAAGAACGATTGTAGTTGATCCAGAGGTTGAACGAATGATCGTTAATATTCAAATGAAGGAGCGTGCCTTCGATTTGCAGACTTTGACTATTTCGGCTACTCGTGCAGATGAAAAAACACCAGTCACGTATTCTAATTTGGACAATGAAGAAATTGCAGCTACCAATCTTGGACAGGATGTGCCATTCTTGCTAAAGTGGATGCCTTCTACCATTGTCACTTCAGATGCAGGTACAGGGGTGGGGTATACTGGCTTATGGATTCGAGGCTCTGATCCTTCTCGTGTGAATGTAACCATTAATGGTATCCCTTTGAATGATTCAGAATCACAGGGGGTGTTTTGGGTAGATTTACCTGACTTTTTAAGCTCGACACAAGATATTCAAGTACAGCGTGGTGTGGGTACTTCCACCAATGGAGCAAGTGCCTTTGGGGCATCTATTAATTTGAGTACGGCTAAATTAAATACGGATGCTTATGCAGCAATGGGGGGTACGATTGGTTCTTTTAATACCATGAAAGCAAATGTTAGATTTGGTACTGGCTTGATTAATGACAAATTTATTGTTGAAGGCCGCTTGTCTAGGATTTCGTCGGATGGTTATATTGACCGTGCCACCGCTGATCTAGAATCATACTACTTATCCGGTTCTTATGTAGGGAAGAATTCTCTTTTAAGATTGAATATCTTTTCAGGACATGAGATTACTTATCAAGCATGGAATGGTGTTCCAAGAGATCGTATTAATGATCGTGATTTAAGAACTTTTAACCCTTCTGGCACAGAAAAAGAAGGAGAACCTCATGATAATGAAGTGGATAATTATAGGCAAACACATTATCAATTGTTGTATGATAATCAGTTGAACTTAAATTGGAAGTTGAATTTGGCAGCACATTATACTAAAGGACAAGGTTTCTTTGAATTGTATCAAGGTGATGAAGAAGCTGCTGATTATGGTTTGGTCGATACAATGGGGCTTACTACAGATTTGATCGAAAGACGTTGGTTGGATAATGACTTTTATGGTGCCACTTACGCATTAAATTATCAAAGTAATGATAATCGCATGACGGCAGCTTTGGGTGGTGCGTATAACATATATAAAGGAGCTCATTTTGGTGAAGTGATCTGGGCAAGATTTGCAGGGGATAGTGAAATCAATGAGCGCTATTATGATAATGATGCAGAAAAGAGGGATTTTAATATCTATGGTAAGGTCAATTATGAATTCAAATATGGCTGGAATGCTTATCTAGATTTACAATATAGAAGTATAGGATATGATTTCTTAGGGTTTAATGAGCAACTACAAAATGTAGAGCAAAGTGTAGCTTTGAATTTCTTCAATCCTAAGGCAGGGGTATTCTTCGAGTTGAATGATAACACACAGCTTTATGCCTCTTTCGGTGTAGCTCATCGCGAACCAAACCGTACAGATTTTACAGAGTCTACACCAAATAGTCGTCCAGTTGCTGAACAGCTTTTAAACACGGAGTTAGGGTATCGTCAAAGCTGGAATAAAGGCGCACTTGGTGTAAATGTTTATCATATGTTTTACAATGATCAGTTAGCATTAACAGGTCAAGTCAATGACGTAGGGGAATATGGTCGAGTAAATATTGATAAGAGCTATAGACTAGGTTTAGAATTAGTCGGAGGAGTAGAAATTTTCAAAAACTTTAATATCAATGCAAATGCTACTTTTAGTCAAAATAAGGTAGAAGAGTTTGTTGAATTCGTGGACTCCTTTGATGAAAGCTTCAATTATCTAGGCCAAGAAAGGGTCGTACATACCGATACGGACTTACCGTTTTCACCAGATATCAGTGGTATGTTAGAATTGGAGTATCAGCTACTTCATTCTGATAAGCAGCGTTTAGGCCTTAGTCTTTCGACAAAATACGTAGGTCAGCAGTTTATTGATTTGACTTCTGATGAAGATAACGCTCTTGATCCTTACACCTTCACTGATTTGAGGGTGAATTATAGTATTCAAACGGGCTTTTTAGGAGAGGTGAGTTTAACCTTCTTGGCTAGAAATATTTTTGATAGCCTTTATGAAACCAATGCATGGTCTTATCGCTACTTATTTGATGGCAATCCAACTGTTCTTCAGGGCTTTTTCCCTCAAGCGGGAAGAAACTTCTTGTTTGGAGTAAATGTGGCATTCTAGAGTACGACGGCGTAAATGTTGAACATACTCATAAAAACAAAGCTGCTAGGAAATCTCCTAGCAGCTTTGTTTTTAGAAGTTGTAAGTGAATCCGAATCGGAAACTAAAGGGTACTTCCACTGTGTTTTCAGGCAGCAGAAGATTATACAACATTAAGATTTCATACCCCCAAGGGCCTCCACTATTGCCATTATAACCAGCACCTACATAAAAGTTATTTTGTTCTCTTCTTAAAACTTCCAAGTCTCCATTTAATATTATAAAGTTAGCTTCATTTTCAAACTCATATTCCACATGAGCAAAAAGGCTAGAAAAGGCTTTATATCTAGCGAAAGCTCCTATCCCATAAGTCAATGGATCTTGGCTTTGGATGTCATTGGGTGCTATTTCAATTTTGTAGTACGTGTATAATAGAGAAACTCTTGGTCCAACAGAAAGTTGATCCGTAAGTTTATAACCTACCATTGGCGAAATGCCTAGTTGGAAAATACTAGAGAAATTACCTCCAGAAAATCCTAAGGTAAAGTTGCCACCATACCAAAGACGGTGTGAAAATCCTCCACTTTCATCAAAATATTCGTCGGTTTCGGATTTCTTTTTTTTCTTCTTTCTTTGAGCAAATGCATCATTATTAAAACATAACAAAACTGCAAAAATGAGTACGCTAAGCTGAAGTATCCTTTTCATATGCCAAATTTTGGGTTAAAAATAAAACTAATTGGAAATATCCAAATACATGCATCTAACAATAGCATGTTAAATAAATGTTTTCATTTTGATTCGAAAGTTGCCTAATCCGTCAAAAATACTATTAAAATTGAATGCAGGACTAATGACTTGGCAGCAAAATTTCTATGTTGGAATGTTATTTTGCCGACTTAAAACAAATCATTTTTTAATGTCTTATTAAAAGCTGGCACAAAAAATTTATTTTAGTGTATCTATTTTTGAAAAATAGCGTAAACCAAGAAAGAACTTTCCACCCTGTCTCATCCATTTTTTATACTGCAAATTGACAAAATCTATTGTCTAATGTTGCAATCTTTTTATTGTTGATCACAAAATGGATAGTGTCAGCAAAGAATATAAATATTTCGCATAAATCATTGATAATTAACAAACTTATGCACAGAATTTTACTAGGCCTATTGGGGATACTTTTTCACTTTATGGCAACTGGCCAAAGCCCTGTTTTTCAAGGGGAATATGTTTATAATGTCTATTCTGAAAGACTAAGTGAACAATTTAAAAACTACAGAGTAGTTGAACTCGATGCGCTTCAACTAGAAAAATATCTCAAACAAGGTGATGGAAGTAGTTCTTCCAGATCACTGCGGCTAGATTTTGGTGGTGAAATGAGTTGGCAATTAGCATTAATGCCAAAAGATATCCGTTCGGCTGATTTTGAATTGCAAGTTCAAACGGAAAGAGGAATAGCTAAAACATCCAAAGGCGATAATATTACTTATCAAGGTGATTTAACCAGTCCAACGACAGGACTTGCACGACTAACTATAAATGGGCACTTTATATATGGTCGTGTAAAAACAGCGATGGAAGACTGGTACATCGAACCACTGAAACGATTCTCTAATTCTGCAGAAGATAATCAGTACTTATTATATAAGGCTTCTGAAACCAAGTCCAATAAAAAATACAAATGTGCAGCTGATGATTTACGGGATCATCCCAAACAGATGGGGATGGGGCACCTTCATCATAATGACCATGACCATACAGTAAATCGTGCTGTAGGGCAATGTTACACCACAGAGATAGCTATTGCAGCAGATTTTCAAATGTATAATCAATTCGGTAATACGACCGATACAGAGAATTATATGATCGGTATTCTGAATAATGTGGGAACAGATTATGATGATACTTTTGATGATGAGATAGAATTTGAAATTGTGACTTTCTTCATTTCTACCTGCTCTACTTGTGATCCATGGACGAGTTCAAATAATGCAGCAGATTTATTATTTAGCTTTAGAGATTGGGGGAATAGTGGTGGATTTGGTGGGGTATTTTATGATGTAGCTACACTTTGGACCAATCGAGACTTTGCAGGAAATACCTTAGGCGTTGCTTGGGTAGGTGGTTTGTGTACTAATTTACGATATAATACTTGTCAAGATTTTTCGTCAAATGCCAATTTACTTCGGGTTTTGCAATCACACGAACTAGGACACAACTTTAACTCTAATCACGATAGTTCTGGAGGTTTTATCATGTCTCCCAGTGTAAGTACTTCAAATACTTGGTCTAATCAGTCGATTAATGTAATCAGCAATTTTATTACCAATGCTGCTGGCCCTGCTTGTCTTGCTGAATGTGTGGCAGAAAGTCCTCCAGTGGCAGGTATATTTACACCAGTCACCCATGTTTGTCCAGGTAGTTTTGTCCCCTTTATCGATAATAGTCTGAATGAACCTACCACTTGGGATTGGAACTTTAGTGGTGGTTCACCATCTACTTCTACTTTCCAAAACCCTTTGGTGAAGTATAACAACCCTGGAACATTCGCGGCAACCCTTACTGTAGGAAATTCCCAAGGTATTGATTTTGCAGATGCTACCATACAGGTTGATGAAAATGGTACAAAATATTTATTATATGAAACTTTTGAAAATGGCTTAGTACTATGGGATATCGAAAACCCAGATAATAGTACTACTTGGACTTCAGCAGCAGTCAATTTTGCAAACTATGGCACGAATGCAGCCTTTATCAATAATTTCAATTATAACAGCCCAGGTCAAAATGACTATTTGGTTTCTCCAATTATAGATCTAAGTGCAGAGGGTAATATCATGTTGGAAATGGATTACGCTTATGCACGATTTAACAGCGCGAATAGTGATCGAATGCTAATTGAAGTCTCTACAAATGGGGGTAATTCTTATCCTTTTACTGTATTTACAGGGCAAGAAAATGGGACAGGTAATTTTGCAACCGTTTCTGACCAAACTACTGCCTTCAATCCCTCTAGTTCCAATGATTGGTGTTATGGAACAGACTTTGGAGCAGATTGTATTACAGTAGATTTATCGCAATTTAGTGGAGAAACAAATTTCCGTTTCAGAATTCGTAATGAAACGGATTTTGGTAATAACCTTTATGTAGACAATATTCGATTGAGCAGTAGCTGTCAAATAGCACAGCCACCACAAGCTAATTTCTCTGCAGACTTTTTTATAGGTTGTGCACCTTTGCCTGTACAGTTTATGGATGAATCCGCAGGCCCTGTCACAGATCGGCAGTGGACCTTCGATGGTGGGGATCCACCTACTTCAACGGAGGCAAATCCTTTTATCGTTTATGATTTCCCAGGGTCTTATGATGTAAGCCTACAAGTAGGAAATCCCGCTGGTGTCTCAATTGAGACCAAAGAGGATTTTGTCCTTGTCTTAGGCCCTCCTGTAGCAGCATTTGAAGCAAATGAAAATGGACTAGAAGTTAGTTTTACAAATCTTACAACAGATGCTAATTCATACGAATGGGATTTTGGAGATGGGAATACTAGTACAGCCGAAAATCCTACTCATCTTTATGAAATGGCTGGAGATTATACAGTAATCCTAACTGCTGAAAATGAGTGTGGTGAAGAAACTTTTCAATTGCAAATTACAGTAGAGTCCCCTTTGACTGCAGCTTTTTCTGTAGACACTACAATGGGGTGTGTACCCTTTAGTGTGCAGTTTACTGATGAATCAGAAGGAGATATTCAATCTTGGGAATGGACATTCGAAGGCGGTACGCCAGATACTTCTACTGCTCAAAACCCAATAGTAAACTATCAAAGTGCTGGAACATTTATGGTGCAACTGATTGTAAGTGATGGGGGGATTATGGATACCTTAGAACAATTAACGTACATTCAAGCAGATAGCTTTCCAATAGCTGATTTTGACTACTCATATACATTAGGTGGAACAGAAGTAATGTTTATGGATTCCTCTCTAAATGCAGATTCAATATTCTGGGATTTTGGCGACGGCAATACTAGCTCTGAAATGAATCCAACCAACGATTATTCTAATGATAGTACTTACACAATTACATTAATAGCAATGAATGATTGTGGTGCAGATACGCTTACTCAAGACATACAGATTGTAACACTTCCGAAAGCTTCTATCACTGCAGATACAACTGGCGGCTGTTTACCTTTAACTATTCAATTTGCATCCAATAGTCCTAATGGAGAAACTTTTGAGTGGATTTTTGAAGGTGGTACGCCTGATACCTCTACACTTGAGAATCCAAGCGTATTATATGAGGAGGCAGGTACTTTCGATGTGATTTTAATCGTAACAAATGCGGCAGGTCAATTAAATGATACTATGAATGCATTTATAACTGTATTAGAACCACCAACAGCCTCCTTTGATATTGATTACACGATAGGTAATACGAGTGCGACTTTCGTCAATACTTCTACTGGGGCAGATAGTTATTTCTGGGATTTTGGAGATGGGAATAGCAGTACAGAAGAAAGTCCCATGCATGATTATGGTGCGGATGGGACGTATACGATCAGTATGATTGCGACGAATGCTTGTGGTTCAGATACGACGATACAAGACTTGCAAGTGGTGACCAGTCCAGATGGATCGATTAGTGCAGATGCAACGGAAGGCTGTATACCCCTGACCGTAAACTTCAGTTCAAATAGCAGCAATGGCTCGACCTATGCGTGGACTTTTGAAGGCGGTACGCCAAGTATATCCGCAGAAGCGAATCCAAGCGTAGTATATAATACGGCTGGTACATTTAGCGTAAGCTTAGTGGTCACGAATGCAGCTGGAGAGCTTAGTTTGAGTGAAACAGACTATATCATAGTGGGTGAACCACCAACGGCCTCCTTTGATATTGAATATACGATAGGTAATACGAGTGCGACTTTCGTCAATACTTCTACTGGGGCAGATAGTTATTTCTGGGATTTTGGAGATGGGAATAGCAGTACAGAAGAAAGCCCCATGCATGATTATGGTGCGGATGGGACGTATACGATCAGTATGATTGCGACAAA
>JAKVCU010000021.1:0-45294 GCA_022448955.1 Saprospiraceae bacterium | reverse complement strand
AGAAGAAAGTCCCATGCATGATTATGGTGCGGATGGGACGTATACGATCAGTATGATTGCGACAAATGCCTGTGGTTTAGATACGACGATACAAGTATTGGAGGTGGTGACTCCACCACAAGGAGCAATAAGTAGTGATCAAGAAGAGGGCTGTGCACCACTGACTATTCAATTTTTTGCGAATAGTGCAAATGCTGATTCTTTTAATTGGACTTTTGAAGGCGGAACGCCTGCTTCATCGACCAATGAAAATCCTATCGTACTTTATGAAAATGCAGGTTTATTTGATGTAAATCTAATCCTGATAAATCAAGCAGGGGAGACGAGCATTGATCTTACTGATGCAATAGTGATAGAAGAGCTTCCTATGGCTGACTTTGAAGTTGAAGTTAATGGATTGGATATTATCACCATCAACAATAGTATTAATGCAGATAGTTACTTCTGGGATTTTGGTGATGAGACGATAAGTCAAGAAGAAACACCAATACACACTTATGCTGAGGCAGGGGAGTACACTATTAGTTTGTTGGTTGAAAATGCCTGTGGAGTTGACACCTTAAGTCAAAGTATAGTAGTTATACCAAATAGCCTAGGAGTAATGTATAATGAGATAGAGTTAGCAGTATTTCCAAATCCGAACAGTGGTATTTTTTGGTTGAGGGTTAATGGCTTAGAAGGGATTTATCCGCTTAGGGTAAAATTGTATAATGTTGCTGGACAACTTATTCAGTCTACTCAGCAGGTAAGTCAGCTGTTTCCTCTGTATGAAGATTACGATTGGTCAAATTTGAGTGCTGGCTTGTATATCATACAAGTAGAAATTGAAGGGCAGATATGGCATAAGCGTCTGATTATTCAGGACTAAGCATTCAGTTTTTGAGTTGATTTGATCGATAGTTCGCTTGGTGCCATTTAGTGCATGTTATCAATTAGTTATTCCAGATATTTTCTACGACTTTATAATACTAACGGTTTTATACCTTTTATCAAGGTGTAAAACCGTTTTTTTTTGATAGATATTTCAAAAAGCTATTATTGTCAAATTAGACTTTATTTCTTTTGTATTGCCTTGAGTCAAAATGATTTTCTAAATATATTGCTGATCTATTGATCTTTTTTGTCTTAGGATATACTTATTAAGAATTAGAATATTTAGCGGGGATAAACCAAAAAAATTGTAAATTGCACCGCAAGGATAGAGGTTTCTGGAATTTAGCTGTGTTATCCCCATTTAATCCAAATATAATTTTGTCATTTGTCATAAAATAGAGCCGTTTTAATTCGGGTTTATTGAATAAGGAAGGAGAAAACTATACCTCATTATTGATCTGTTGAACTTAATGGTTCATCTCTTCTTCTATCTCAATCACACTAAGTATACTATTCTCAAAAATGATTTAGCCAATGTATCAATTACAGCAAGCAAATCTCTTGCATGGATGTTAGTTCAAATCATTTTAGTTTCTACTTTTCAGGCAGCTATTTCCTTATAAGAAGAGTCATTTGTAATACCTCTCTTTTGCTTTATACCCCCTAAGCAGTTAGTGTTTCATATATCACTGACTTTACTAAAAAACGATAACTTACTTTTTGTTAAATAAGAACTCAAAACTCAAACGCTAATGAGATCGACTTTTACTATTTTCATTTGTTTACTATGGGTGGTTTTTGCCTGGGCGCAACCAGCGAACGATGACTGTGTCAATGCTGAGAGTATCTCTATGGGCGTTGTTCCGGATTGTCCTGCAGCAGGATCAGTAACGGGGACTGCAAGTGGTACAACCATAGATGCGACGCCAACCTCACCTTATCCTGCGTTCACTGATTGCCCCAGTGGCTCTTTCACTACAGGACCTGCTAATGAAGTTTGGTATACTTTTGTTCCTTCAGGCAATTCGCTGGATATCAATCTAATCAATACATTTGATGCGGCTAATATTACACTATTTATTGGTGATGATTGTATGTTTTTGAATGCAGTTAATTGTTGGTCTTTTAATACGGGGAATGTCAATATCACTTCTCAGTTTGTACAACCAGGTCAGACTTATTATCTTTTAATTTCAGGAGGTGATGTATTGGATGATGGTACTTTCACGCTAACACTTACTAACTATAACGATTGTACAAGTTGTATTTCAAACTCACCAATTTTGACGGTTGCTCCTCCTCCGACTAATAGTACGTATTCTACAGGAGCAGTTGTTACTTTTTGTTACACTATTGTGGATTGGGACGTTACACAATCTTTTGAATGGTTACATTCAGTAGTGGTTGATTTTGGAGCAGGGTGGGATTATCCTGATAGTTTTAATCCTATTCCTCCTCCTTCTTGTGATGGACAAGGGGTCTGGGGTTGGTATGATTCTTGGACTTCTTCAGAGACTGGCCAAACTTTTGGACCGGGGTTTGCTTATGATTCGAGTTTGGGAGGACCATTTGATGGAAATCCAGGCAATAACTGGGGAGATGGAGGTAACGGATGTGCTACCATAACTGAGTTAAATCCTGTAACTTTTTGTTTTAGTATAGCTGTCAGAGATGATGCAAATTGTGTAGGTGGTTCCTCTGGGGATTTATCTATTAATTTAACTCCTTATTCTGATGGAGATTCAGGCAGTTGGACAGGAGGTGGCTGTCTTTCTGGGGTGCCTTCAGATAACGTGGCAACTGCTATTTGTTGTGAAGATCTTGATCCTAATACATCATCAACACCTACCTCTTGTCCAGGCGTTGATGATGGTACTCTAACCGTAGAGGGACAAACAATAGATGGATCATTAGGAACCTTCAATTATGTTGTATTTGATTTGGCAGGTAATATTATTTTTCAACAAGATGGTGTTTTAGGACCTCTAACCGTTACTGGTTTGGCTCCAGGAACATATGTTGTACAAGCAACCAATGCAGCTACTGGTTGTCCGAAACCTTCACTACCAGTAGTTATTGACGAGGGAACACCCCCAGATGCTATTGCTTCTCAGCTTCCTGCCTGTTTAGGTGATCCTATTACCCTTACGGGAGATGTGATTCCAGGTGATCCTAATGCGACTTATGAATGGACTGGACCAGATGGGACTTTATTTGGTCAAACTGTAGTAGTGAATACGCCCGGTGCATGGACTTTAGTCGTAACCTCCAAT
This sequence comes from Saprospiraceae bacterium, assembly GCA_022448955.1. GTDB lineage: Bacteria > Bacteroidota > Bacteroidia > Chitinophagales > Saprospiraceae > JALEHC01. Next base: position 42,148 of record JAKVCU010000021.1, on the reverse strand, counting down.
GGTTGTCCTTCTAATCCTGTGACGATAAATGTTACAGCTGAAGAAATTACAACCTCAGCGTCTGCAGATCCGCTTGCTGTTTGTGAAAACCAACAACCTGTGACGCTAACAGCACAAGGAGACCCTACTTTTATATATGATTGGGGAATTTATGGAATAGGTCAAACTATTGTAATTCCTTCTTTATCTACGACAACTACTTTCACTGTAACTGTTACAAATCCGGTATCTGGTTGTTCTGCAGAAGCAGAAGTGACGGTAAATGTCAATCCTCTTCCACCTGTAAATATTATTGATCCAGGACCAGTTTGTCAAGGTGTACCGATTATTCTGGAAGCGACAGGTGCCGTAACTTATGTATGGGAAGATGGGCAAACAGGGCCAATTGGAGCCTTTACTTTTGATCAGCAAGGGCCAACAAGTATTACTGTAGTCGGTACAGATGCATTTGGATGTGTGGCTAGTTTTACGCTAAATATTTTTGTAGTGGCACCTCCAGATGGTGCTATCACTCCGGGTGTAGCTAATATTTGTGAAGGAGAGGATATTACGCTTACGGCTTCAGGCGGTATTAATTATGCGTGGAGTACGGGGCAAGGAAGTGCGAGTATCACGGTTTCACCTTCAAATACATTCCCTTATACTGTTACGATCACAGATGTAAATGGGTGTACAGATGTACAAACGCTTACGGTGGACGTCGATAATCCAGTTATTCCTCCAACTATCATATGTTTAGAAGAAACGTCTAGTTCCGTCATCTTTAGCTGGGATGATGTAGCAGGCGCTTATGATATTGTTGTTCTGACAGGACAGACAGGAATATTAAACGGGACCACTTTCACTGTTGATAATCTATCTCCAGGAGAAGAAGTAACCATAGAACTTACCGCAGTGTCGGGTAGTGCATGTCCTGATCAAACAGTAACAGCAACTTGTTCAGCAGAAGATTGCCCAATGGTTGATATTATACTTACTTCTCCTCAAAATGATATTTGTTTAGAGGCTATAAGTGTGCCATTTAACTTAAGTGCACAAATTGTAGGAGGTCAGGGTAGTGGTACTGGCGTATGGTCTGGTACAGGTATTATAGATGCTAATACAGGTACTTTTGATCCAAGTGTGGCAATGGAAGGTGCACACGAAATTGTATTCAATTATGCTGAAGCGGGGCCGTGTGAATATTCTGATACCATTACTATCAATGTATTTGATATACCGACTGCTGACTTTACTATTGATCCAGCGAATATATGTGTAGATGGCGATAGTACAACGGTTATTTATACAGGTGATGCAGATGTTAATAATGCAACTTTCAACTGGACTTTTAATGGGGGTGATGCCAATCCAGCAAGTGGTCCCGGACCACTTACCATAGGTTGGCCAGTGGCTGGCCTTAGGACGATTACTCTTACAGTAATTGAAAATGGATGTACATCTACCACAGTTTCCCAAAACGTTGAAGTGGAAGCACCACTAGAGGTGCCCGTGATTCAATGTGGTACGACAACAACAACTTCTGTAGAATTTACATGGGCCGATATAGCAGGTGCAGTTGGATATACTGTCAACGTTATTTCTGGTCAAACAGGCACATTAGACAGTACATCCTACACTGTAAACAACTTAAATCCAGGAGAAATAGTAACGATTGAGGTCACTGCAGAGGGAGATGGTGCTTGTGGAAATAGCTCTGCTCAATTTAGCTGCGAAGCTTTGCCATGTCCTAACTTCGTAGTGGATATTAATGTTCCTCAGAATGATATTTGTTTAGATGGAATGGCTGCGCCATTTGACCTTACTGCTACTGTCAACGGTGGTGTAGGAAATGGTTTGGCAACATGGTCCGGTACGGGTATTACAGATGCTAATATGGGTACTTTTGATCCAAGTGTGGCAATGGAGGGCGCACACTTAATTACATTTGCTTATACAGAAGGCCCATGTGATGTAACAGAAACCGTTACTGTAAATGTATTTGATGTACCAACAGCTGACTTTAGTGTCAGCCCTAATGTAGAATGTATTAATGAAGATATAACAGTTGAATATATTGGTGATGCGAATCTAAGTATTGCAACCTTCAATTGGAATTTCTCTGGTGGTAATGCGAGTGCCACTTCTGGGCCTGGGCCAATTACGGTAAGCTGGCCAACTGGTGGTATGCCGACTGTTACTTTAAGCGTTTCGGAAAACGGATGTACCGCCTCTTCTTCTCAGGATGTGACTATTGAAGAACCACTAGCTGCACCAGTAATTAATTGTAACTCAACTCCTTCTTCTATAACATTTACTTGGAATGACGTTATTGGAGCAAGTTCTTATACGGTGAGTGTCCTTCAAGGAGCAAGTGGTACCCAAAATGGGAATAGTTATGAAGTTACTGGGCTGAATCCAGGGGATGTAGTTGAGATTCAAGTAGAAGCAGTAGGAACAGGACCATGTGGTAGTAGTTTTGCTAGCTCAGAGTGTGTTGCAGAAAATTGTCCAAATGTGATAATTGATCTTCCGACTGTTAATCCAATTTGTTTAGATGCCTTTGCTACCATAGTTGACTTGGATGCAACACTCATGGGCGATGATGGTACAGGAACCGAGGCATGGGCTGGACCTGGTATCATAGATGCAGTATTGGGGATATTTGATCCAACTGTAGCCATGGTAGGTAACCACGTGATTAGTTATACTTATCAGCAAGGAAACTGTACCTACAATAGTTCTTTAACTATCATTGTTAACCCGCAGCCAACAGCTGATTTTACCGTTGTGTCACCTATTTGTTTGGATGGGACAAGCACCATCACTTTCAGTGGTAGTGCAGGAGCTATGGCAACTTATGATTGGAATTTTGATGATGGTATCATTGTATCAGGTATGGGAGCAGGTCCATATGAAATCAGTTTCCCTGCTCCAGGTACGAAAACGATTTCACTAAGGGTAACAGACAATAACTGTGAATCAGAAGAGTTTACACAAACCATCCAAGTGGAGGAGCCTTTACCCGCTCCAATAATTAGTTGTAACGCTACTAATACATCCATCACTTTTACTTGGGATGATATTGCAGGGGCAAATGGCTTTGATGTAGTTCAAATCTTTGGCGAGGCAGGTACTGTGAATGGGAATAACTACGAGATCACTGGCTTAGTACCTGGCGATTCTGCAAGGATTCGTGTGATTGCATTAGATGATGGCCCTTGTGATAATGTAGCTGCAGAGCTTACTTGCTTTGCCCAAGATTGTCCAGATATTATTGTAACGATCGATTCAGTGAATGCTCTTTGTAGCAATGAGGGCTTGCAAACATTAACTGCTTCAGCGAGTGCAGGCATGGGAACTTTTACATGGTCAGGAACAGGGATTACTGATGTAGATGCTGGAATATTCGATCCATCCATTGTTATTGATGGGACAGTAAGCATTAGTGTCCTCTATACAGATGGCGTCTGTACTTATACCGAAACAATTGATATCACCGTAAATAAGCAACCAACAGCGGATTTCACGGTAGTATCGCCAGTCTGTACTGATCAGAATAGCAATATTGTTTATACAGGTACAGGTGGACCTGCTGCGACATATGATTGGAATTTTGATGGCGGTACAATTGTATCTGGTATGGACTCTGGTCCATATAATATTAGCTGGCAAGATGGAGGAACTAAGACTATCTCTTTGACGGTGACAGAAGATGGTTGCCCATCTGAAGCATTTACTCAAACCCTTGAAGTGGAAGAACCCCTTCCCACACCAACTATCAGCTGTAATTCAGATAATACGAGTATTACTTTCAGTTGGGATGATATCCCTGGGGCACAAGGGTTTGATGTAGAATTGGTGTTTGGCCAAACCGGGATTATTAATGGGAATACCTATGAAGTAACGGGTTTAGCACCTAGTGATTCTGTTAGAATTCGGGTAATTGCTCTAGATGATGGCCCCTGCGGAAATACACAGTCTGTCTTAACTTGTTATGCGGAGGACTGTCCAGATATATCTGTAAATATAGATCCAGTAGCCGATCTTTGTCAGGATGCTGGTTTGCAAACCTTAAGCGCATCAGCGAGTGCAGGTATGGGTACTTTTACATGGTCTGGACCGGGTATTGTCAATGCGAATGCTGGGACATTTGATCCTACCATTTTTGTAGGTACAGAAACGATTACAGCTACTTATACAAATGGTGTTTGTACTTATACCAATACACTCGATATAACAGTATTTGAAGTGCCTACTGCCGACTTTACGATAGCAGATATGGTAGTTTGTACTGGACAAACTACTGAAATTAATTATCTAGGTACAGGAGACTTAGGGGCTACTTATGATTGGAACTTCGAAGGGGGTAATGCTACTTCTGTGGGCACCGTTCAAGGGCCATATGAAGTTTCTTGGGATTCTCCTGGATTAAAAACAATTACGCTTCAAGTGACAGAAGACGGATGTCTGTCTGATATCTTCTCTCTCATGGTAGAAGTACAACAACCACTTGATATACCTGTGATTAGCTGTGATACCGATAATACCTCAATTACTTTCAGTTGGGATGATGTTGATGGTGCAGAGGGCTTTGAAGTGAATGTACTCTCTGGTCAAGTAGGTACCATTAATGGTAATACATTTACAATTACAAATATGACACCAGGGGAGTCTGCAACGATTGAAGTTGTGGCATTGGACTCTGGTCCTTGTGGAAATGTAAGTTCTGAAATTACGTGTATTGCAGCAGATTGTCCTGATCGTTTAGTTGAAATTGCTGATCCAGGTGCTTTATGTGCGGATGATGATCCAATTACTTTGACTGCTACTATCGACGGAATGGCGGGTACGGGTACTTATGTATTTACTGGCCCGGGAGTAGTAGATGGTGTAGCTGGCACTTTCAACCCTGCGCTGGTTGCAGGCAATACGGTTACTATTACAGCTACTTATACAGAAGATGTTTGTACTTATACAGCCTCGATTCAAATTACAGTGAACGCAGTGCCGACTGCAACTTTTGTGGCTACATCACCTATTTGTGTGGATGATGTCTCTACTGTTGAGTTTACGGGAGTAGCTTCTGTAGATGCTACTTATGAATGGGACTTTGATGATGGAATAGGAGGTACAGGGGCTGGCCCATTTGACGTAAGTTGGACAGATGCGGGTACAAAGACGATCACTTTAACTGTCATTGACAATGATTGTGTCTCAGAAACGATCACCCAAACAGTAGAAGTAGATCCTATTCTGGCGAATCCAATCATTAATTGTAATACGGCCAGTACGTCTATTGAGTTTGTATGGAACGATATTGCTGGGGCTACAGGCTACGATGTTGTTGTAACATCAGGGCAAACAGGGACATTAAATGGAACGACCTTTGTAGTAGACAATCTGATTCCAGGGGAAGAAGTTGAGATTATTGTGACAGCTATTGGTGATGGTGCATGTGGAAATAGTTCTGCCACCGCTACATGTATTGCACAGGAGTGTCCAGCCTTTGATGCTACTATGATCATTACAGAGTCGATTTGTTTAGGAATTTCTAATAATCCGACCATCACTTTCACATTTGATACTTCATCTGACGGACCATTTATGGTAGATTACTTAAATGAAACGACAGCTGTTCAAAACAGTATTACAGTTTCAAATGGGGAGACCATTACACTTACGGATATCACTGAAACTTCTACAATTGTGTTTATATCTTATTCAGATGTGACATTGGAAGATTGTATATATCCTGGAAATCAAACAGAAGTGATTACGGTTAGTACTCCTGTTGATGCAGGAACTGCTGATCAGCCTTCTCAACTTTGTGTTGGAACAGCGGAAACGATCAACCTAGCAGACTTAGTGCTTAATGGCGACCTTGGTGGTCAATGGTCTGAAACATCGACCATACCTTCTACTGGTGGCGCATTCAATGCGGCAAATGGTACCTTAAATACGGGTAATTTGCCAGCAGGTGCTTATACTTTTGAATATCTATTGGATGCAGCGGCACCATGTGAAGATCAATCAGTAGTAGTGGAAGTGATTGTCGAGGAGGAACCAGTGGCAGATGCAGGGGAGAATATGACTTTGACTTGTAATATGGGCATGTTGAATATTGGAGGTAGTAATACCTCATCTGGTGCAGGTATCACATATCAATGGACAGCAAATGATCCAACAATTATTATTACCAATCCTGATATTGCCTTTCCAGAGGTTAGTCAGCCAGGTATTTATACATTAACGGTAAGTAATGAGTTGGGCTGTTTTGCTACTGACGTAGTGGAAGTTTCTGCTAATTTTGATGTGCCAGTTGCAGAGATCGCTATTAGTGACATTAGTTGTTTTGAGGCCAATGATGGAGCTATTACGATTTCAAATGTATCAGGAGGCGCAGGGGGGTACCAATACGCTTTAAATGGTGGACCATTTACAACGACACCTCAATTTGGTAACCTTGGCGCAAATGATTATAGTTTAGTTATTCAAGATGCAAATGGTTGCTTCTCTGAATTAATGGTCAGCTTAACTCAACCCGAAGAAGTGGTCGTTACGTTATCGACTAATTTGGGACCAGACAATATTATTTCATTGGGAGATAGTGTAAGATTGGAGGCGATATTTGATCCTAGCCTGAATGTTGATACCTTGATCTGGCAACCAGACTCTATCGCAAAGGGCAGTTCTCCTGTGGTCTTTGTCAATCCTACAACGGCTACTAATTACTCTGTCACGATAATCGATGAGAATGGGTGTTCGGATACCGATGATATGATGGTGTTGGTACGTATTGAACGTCCTGTATATATTCCAAATGTATTCTCACCAAACGAAGATGGCTTTAATGATATTTTTTATATTCAAGGTGGTGATTTTATCAAACAGGTTAAGACCTTTGAAGTCTTCAATCGCTGGGGTGAATCTATAATGGCGCTATATAACTTCCAACCGAATGATGCTTCTTTTGGGTGGGATGGTACTTACCGAGGCAAACCAGTTAATCCAGCTGTTTATGTTTGGTATGCTGAAATTGAATTTGAAGATGGTGAGGTGATCCTCTACAAGGGGGATGTTGCAGTCATGAAATAAAAAGATCGTTTGCCTAGAGCAATAGATATAAATTAGAATTGAAAGAATAGGTGCTCGAAAACTTCGAGCGCCTATTCTTTTTTATTGCCGGATAAAGTATCAAAAAAGAAATTTAATAACGAATTGATTTGAATTCGATTGAATTATTCTAATTTTGTATATACATTTATGCGAAAGGTGGTTTTGATTGTTTTTATCATGTGAAAACGACTTCAAATTCAATTTTTCTGCTTTTAAGTTTCCAACCCTTTTTTGTCAACTACTTATAATCGATAAAGCGAAAACCATCAATAGGGAGTCTAATAATTAGTCACCCAAATTTTATTCATCATGATGATGAAGTATTTTTCCCAAGAACAGATTCCAATAATTTATGACAAAGCGATTCATCTTATTAGCGCTGGCATTTTTAGTGGCCTATTTGGCGAAAGCCCAGAACTGTGGCTTAGAAGCCCCTCTTCCGATATTACCCAATCAAACCCATTTGTACGAATTTGAAATTTTTGATGTAGTCAACAATGATTTGGCTAATCCAAATCAAGGGGTATGTGGTATAGAGATTTTTTTTGGGCATAATTATATCTCAGATTTAGAGATTTGGATTATCTCTCCTAGTGGCCAAAGTGTCCAAATCATTGGGCCAAATACCAATGATTTTGATGCTTTTACTATTGGGGGACTTTGGAACATTGAATTTGTACCATGTGGAGATTCTGCGAACCCTGATTTCCCCTATGCTAGTAATTGGAATAATGCAATTAATGATTTTATACCAGTGGGTAATTTTGATGGTTCTTATTATCCGTTTATTGGCTGTTTAGAAGATTTTAATTCAGGTTCTGTAAATGGGATTTGGACTATTCAGGTTGTTAATAATCCTACTGCGGCATTTATCCCCGGGCAAATTTTTGATTTTCGGTTAGTGCTTTGTGATGATACTGGGCAAAACTGTTGTTTCGCGGAAGCAGGAAATCTTGTGGGTTATGATCCAGTGGAGCTTTGCCAGGGAGATAGCTTATTGATCTTAGATCAAATTGCTCCAAGCTTCGGATTTACAGAAAATGAAGCAGATTCAACGGAATATGGATATACTTATGCTATCGGACAAGATGGTATTTTTGTGGGTTATGATTCCTTATTAGATCTTAGGACATATGCAGCTGGAATGTATGAATTATGTGGACTATCCTATAAAAGGATGGATAGTACCTTGCTGTTGGTGCCGGATGGAATATTAAGTATTGATGCTTTGCGTGATTCACTGAATCAGCCTGAACCTCCGCTCTGTTCAGAAATGACAGATTCTTGTGTGCAGGTTCGCATATTTGAGGTTCCTGCTCCTACAGTAGTTGTTGATTCCATTTGTGCAGGTGATATCTATATCTTGGGAGATAGTACTTTTTCCCTTGCGGGAAATTATGAGGTCATTTTGACTACTCAAAATGCTTGTGATAGTATTATTGACCTTGACTTATCTGTTTTGGAAATACCCATAACTACAATTGATTCCACAATTTGTGAAGGTGAAAGTGTTACCATAGGCAATTCCATTTACGGTACAGTGGGGAGTTATAGTGATACTTTAATGACCACTTTTGGATGTGATAGTATCGTTCAGCTGGATTTGACTGTTCTTGCACCTATTGACACAGCTTTTACCGCTTATATCTGTTCAGGAGATAGCTATCAAATTGGTACTAGTATCTACACTGGGGCGGGAATATATAGTGATACTTTGGTATCATCCCAAGCTTGCGACAGTATTGTTCATCTGACATTAGAGGTGCTGGAACTAGAAGTGGTTTTTGCACAAGCAGATACTTTAACTTGTTCATTTCCAACTGTAAATGTAGATGGCTCTGCTTCTACCTCAAGTGGTACATTAGCGTATGCGTGGACAGATTTAGATGGAAATTCATTTGGCGACAGCCCGATGATCGTGGTGGACAGTGCAGGACAGTACATTTTGCAAATCATTCAAATGGAGGATAGTGTAAGTTGTACAGAACAGGACACCTTAGATATAATTGCTAATTTTGTGACACCAATCGCAGATGCTGGAATGCCAGGTGCACTCAGCTGCCAAGAATCAACCATAATGATAGGAGGCCCTGCCACATCAGTAGGTTCGGAATTCACTTATACTTGGTCGAGCCCAGATGGAAATTTTGTTGGAACGACCACTGCTCCAACAGCAGAAGTTGACGAGGCAGGCATCTATACGCTTTTAGTTACGGATTTGAGGAATGGTTGCCTGGATAGTACTTCATTGGAAGTTCTAGTAGATACATTAGCTCCTATTGCAGTTGCTGAAACCGGAATTGTTTTGGATTGTGATACACCTCAGGATACTATTTTTGCCAATGGTTCTTCTATTGGTAGCGAATTTATCTACAGCTGGAGTGGCCCTTGTATCATCTCTGATCCAGATGCGCTAAATGTGACTGTGGACTGCCCCGGTGATTATACATTAGAAGTCAGTAATATAAATAATGGCTGTTCTACTGTATTTACTACAAGTGTGCTAATAGATACACTAGCTCCCATCATTACATTCACACCGCCTCCATTTTTGAATTGCGAAGTAGTTGAATTGGATTTAGAAACAACAGTAAGTAATGCTGGTAGTAGTTTTATGATTGAATGGGAAGCAACAAATGGTGGTAATATTACCAATAATATAAACTCCTTAAGCCCCAATATCGATCAGGCAGGGAGCTACACTTTAACGATTACTAATCCGGATAATGCTTGTGCTTCAAATGTGGAGATTATAGTTCAAGATACGATCACCAGTCCAATAGCAGTTATTCAAACAGCGGAATTATTGACCTGTGATATTGTCGAAACAACCTTAGATGGGACGAATAGTAGCATGGCAGAAAATGTGATTGTTAGTTGGAATACAATTAATGGAAATATCCTTAGTGATACTACTCAATATACGATTGATGCAGATGAGCCAGGTTTGTATACACTGGCTGTATTGGATACTTTGACGCGTTGTTCAAGTTTTACTGGAGTGAGTATTCAACAAGATACCATACCACCCCTTGCAGAAGCGGGAGAAGGATTTTTGCTTAATTGTTCTGTATTAAATGGTACTTTGAATGGCTCTAATTCTGCGCAAGGAGTAGATATCAGCTATCAATGGACAGGACCTTGTATTAATAGTGATGCTGTTCAGCAAAGTATACAAGTTGATTGTCCTGGTATTTATTATTTAGAAGTTCGCAATACGATGACGGGCTGCTTTGCTATAGATAGTGTTATAGTAGTAGAAGATTTGAGTGAGCCCATTGCTATGATCAATCCTGCTGATTCGATCACTTGTGTAGAAGCGGCTATTGTGATTAATGCAAACAGTTCCTCTCAAAGTGAACGACTTATCTATGAGTGGACTGGGCCCTCCATTGTGGCGAATGGAGATTCTTTAAATCCTATTGTTGATCTTGAAGGAGAATATACACTAATCATTACAGATACCATTAGCACTTGTACGGATACAGCCAGCATTTTGGTGGAAAGTTATACTTTCCAGCCTACTGCAGATGCGGGACCTAATGGTATGATTAACTGCCAAGATACCATTCTTAGTATTGGAACGAATAATACCTCTATCGGGCCTAATATGACTTATGAATGGTTTAGTAATGAGTCTGCGATCCTAGATGGAGCAGACAGCCTTTTTGCCTTAGTAGATACAGCTGGCGTATTTGTATTATTTGCGACAGATACTTTAAGTGGATGTGCAGATACCTCTTTTGTCACGATATCAGAAGATATTAGTATTCCATTTGCTGATGCCGGTGCAGATATAGAAATCAACTGTTCTGTGGAAAGTGTCATGCTTGATGTAAATATTGGAGGGGCAGGAAATTCACCAATGATTCAATGGACAGGTGATTGTATTAATGGCGCTGCCACGAATACCCTGATTGAGGTCAATTGTCCAGATGTTTATTATGTAAGTGTTACTAATCCAGATAATTTTTGTGTTGGACTAGATAGTGTTGAAGTGGCATTTGACAGTTTAGCTCCTATTGCAGATTTATCGCTTCTCACTGAAGTTTCCTGTGAAACAGGAGATGCCATTATTGATGGTTCGGCTTCTTCGGCAGGTTTTTACCAATGGTTTTTTGAAGGTAATGCTATCTCTGGCACCCAAAATACCCTTCTTGTTAATGATTTAGGTGCTTATCAGTTGGTTGTATCTAATTTGGATATGAGTTGTACAGATACGGCCACTACAACGGTGATTTTAGACTGTGCACCTGAAATCATTGTCGCTGATCCAGATACTATAAGTTGCTTAGTATCCATCATCACCTTAGATGCAAGTGCAAGTATATCGCCTGGTCCAATTACTTTTTCTTGGACTGCAGATGATTCGAGTTGTATTTTGTCAGGAGGAGATACGCCAAATCCAGAGGTACAATGTGGTGGAGAATTTACAGTTGTTGCTACCAATACGGAAGTAAATCAAAGTGATACATTAGTGATTACGGTCCCTATTGATACTATTTCTCCANTTGCTCATGCAGGTTTTAATGACACCATTACTTGTGCACAGCCATTTGCAGTAATAGATGGAAGTTTATCTTCTCAAGGCGAGCCCTATACTTATGCTTGGAGTCAATCCTTATTTGATGTATTTAGTACCGAGATTCAGGATACAGTGATGGAGGCAGGCACTTATTTGCTAACAGTAACAGATACTATAAACGGATGTGGAGATTCGGATGTGGTGACAGTGATAGATTTAAGGGTAAATCCTACTGTAGCTTTTAGCAGTGCTGTTTTCCCTTGTAATGTGGATACTTTCAACATTCAAGGAGTGGTGAGTCCAGCAAGTGTAAATTATGCGTATTCTTGGACAGGAGATGGCATTCTTGGGGCAGCAGATGGCGTTAATGTATCCCTAGATACTTCTGGTATTTTTGTATTGAATGTTTTAGATACCATCAATCAATGTAGTGTAGTGGATACGATCGAAGTATTAGATCAAATTTGTTTGACTTGTGTCGAGATATTACCGCCAGATACTTTGACTTGCAGTATAGATTCTCTTACTATTGAAGCATCTTATTGTCTTCCTTGTGTTGATTGTGAAATTGAATGGACTACACTAGATGGCACCATTAATTCGGGAGGAAATACACTTTCTCCGGTGGTTTCAAGTGGCGGAACTTATGAAATTGAGGTAACAGATACACTGGATCAAATTACCGTATTTTCAGTAACAGTCATGGAGGACCGGGTAGCACCAATAGCAGATGCTGGTATGGATCGTCTGCTCACTTGTGACAGTCTAGTAGTTAGCCTTTCGGGAAATACGACTTCTATTGGTCCGAACTTTTTTTATGAATGGACAGCCCTGTCGGGAAATACACCCCTGCCCAGTGATCAACCCATATTACTGAGCAGTCAAGTGGACACATTTATCTTAAGAGTTAGGAATGATCTGAATGCTTGTCAGGCAGTTGATACGGTTGTGGTAGGCGAAGATATTGAAGCACCGCTTGCAGAAGCGGGGGAGGAGCAAGCCCTTAGTTGTGAAACAGATCTAGTCATTTTGGAGGGCGGATCATCTTCGATAGGACTCATCTATGAATATACATGGACCTCTGCAAATAATGCCAATATATCGGGTCCGAATACGATTAATCCAATTGTCACAGACTCTGATCTTTATTTTTTAAACGTAAGAGATACGACGAATGGATGTACCGCCATAGATAGTGTTTTTGTAAATGAACTATTTGAAATTCCAACTTTTGATTCATTAAGTAATCAGATCATTAATTGCCAAGATACCTTTGCAATTTTATCTACTATGATTAATGAAGATTCCTCCTTTTCGTACTCTTATGAATGGTGTTTATTGGATGAGTTTGATCAAACGATTGTTTGTACAGATACGGCGCTGAGTATTCAAGTAGATAATGCAAGTCGATGGCGTTTTGAAGTAGTGAATGATTCTACGGCTTGTGCCAATGAGCAAATTGTTGAAATAATAGAAGATATTGTAGTTCCACAAGTTGAAGCAGGGACTGATCTCATTTTATTGTGTACACAAGATAGCATACAATTGAGTGGCAGTGGAAGTGCAATGGGAGCACTAGTAAGATCTATATGGACATCGGATGATAGCCAAGAAATATCGAATGATACATTGTATGACCCCTTCGTTTATCAAGCAGGAACTTATTTTTTGACAGTGACAGATACCTCTAATTTTTGTACTGCTTTGGATTCTATGGAGGTCTTGAGAGATGAAAATACTCCCGAGATTGATGCAGGTAATGACTCTTTACTAAGCTGTAAAATAACATCTATTAGCTTGTCAGCAAATTTTATGACGGAGAGTGGTAATGCTGATTTGGAATGGTTTAGTCCAGATAATCACCCTATTGAAGATCCTAATTCATCCAATCCTACGATTTCGGAAGCGGGTATTTATTATGTGACTATAAGCGATCCTGATAATTTATGTAGTGCAAGCGATAGTCTGCAGATATTTGTAAATACAAATCATCCGATAGCTTCTGTAGAATTAATGGACGGGACATTACTAAATTGCCTAATGGATACGCTTTTGCTAGATGCGACAAATGCTATGGTTGCAGATAGTGGAGCTATTGTTTTTGAATGGCAAACTTCGGATGGTAACATTATTGGCCTAGATAGCGATAGCATCATTCAAGTAAATCAAGCAGGAAGCTATCAATTGGTGGTGACTGATGACTTTAATGGGTGTCGAGATACTGTACTAGTTGAGATTAGTGCAGATTTGACTCTTCCTGATATTGTCTTTAACCAGCCAGATACAATCAGTTGTGATCAAAGTATAGTACTATTAGATGCCTCGAATTCTACACCAATGGATAGTATTAGTTATCAATGGGAGCGTGCCGATGGAATACTTATTCTTTCAGATACTTTTCCTACTATAGAGGTGACTAATGGCGGCTCCTATACACTGACCTTAACAGATTTGGGTAATGGGTGTATAAGTATCGATTCCATTGCGGTAAGTGTAGATACTATTGCACCAATGGCCAATATTCAAGCTTTTAGTACCTTGGATTGTGATACAAGGGAAATCGATTTAGTAGGAGTAGGCTCATCTATTGGAGATTATATTTCTTATGTATGGTTTACGAGTGATGGAACAATTATTGGTCCTATTGATTCGATAGCTACGCTTGTGAGTACGGCAGGTACCTATACCTTGCAAGTAATTAATGATGAAAATGGCTGTTCTGATGAGGAGCACGTTGAAGTTATTGCTGAGGAAGCGCCAATTTTAGGTATTGAAATAGAGGTAGCTATTCCTAGATGTATAGATGAAGCTAATGGGGTAATTCGAATTCTAGACATCCAAGGAGGAACATTTCCTTTTGTATATGCTATTGATGATGAAGCTTATACAAATCAAGGGGAGTGGATTAATTTATCTGCTGGTGCTTATACCCTATCCATATTGGATGCAAATGGATGTGAATGGATAGAGGAGGTTATTGTAAATGCACCAGAGGAAATCAGGGTGGATTTAGGTGTAGATATTACGATTGGACTAGGAGATAGTACTCGTTTAGAGGCTATGGTGAATATTCCTTATGATACGCTTATTTGGATGCCAGTTGATTCTTTTGCAGATAGTTCAAATCCAGTTCAAGTCGTCCAGGTAAATGAAGCTAGTTATTATAATGTGTTGGTTGTAGATGAAAATGGCTGTATTGCTAGAGATAGCATTATCATATTTGTTGATAAAGTGCGAAGTATTTTTGTACCAACAGCTTTTTCACCTAATGATGATGGCAATAATGATGTATTTATGGTATTTGCTGGAAAGGATGTGAAGGAGATCAAATCATTTAAGGTTTTTGATCGATGGGGGAATCAGGTTTTTGGAAAAGAAAGCTTTCAGCCCAATGATCCATTTTATGGATGGGATGGCCATTTTAACGGTCAAGAGATGAACTCAGCTGTTTATGTATATTTTGTAGAGTTTGAATTTATAGATGGTTGGATAGAGACACAAAGAGGAGATGTTTTGTTGATGCGATAGGGAAGAGAAGTGGCCGATTTATCTTTTAAGGTATTTGCCGAAAGGCAGAAGAAAGATAAATCGGCACTGCTAAATAAATTTTATGCCAAAACTTTTACAAGATTCACAATTCCTGAAATAATATATTGAACACCGATAGCCATCACTAGGAAGCCCATGATGCGCGAAAGTGCTTTAATACCAGCCACACCTAAAAGTTTAAACAAGTAAGGAGATGAGCGTAAAATAACAAAAATAATGAGTCCCAAAACTAAAACGCCAGTGGCAATAATACCTCTGCTGGTAAAATCATTATGTTCTGCAAATAAGCTAATTAATAAAGAAATAGAGCCTGGACCTGAAAGCATGGGCATGGCCATTGGCGAAAAAGAAATATCTTCTTTTTCAAGTGCTTCTTCTTTAACTTTTTGATTGATGGCACGGCTTTCAGCAAATTTGCCACTTAAAAGGGCAAAGCCTGAGCTAAGGATAACCATTCCGCCAGCGATACGCATAGCGTTGAGGCTGATGCCAAAAAAACTTAAGATGGCAGTACCAGCCAAAAAGAAGCTCATAAGAATGAGCACAAAGTAAATACTCGTCTGCAAAGCTGTTTTATTACGCTCTGCAGCGGTGTAATGCGGTGTCATTGCTAAAAATACAGGCACCGCCCCAAAGGGGTTTACAACTGAAAATAATGCAGCAAGTGTTGCTACAAAAAGATCAAGCATTTCTGTTTGTTTTAATGTGTTTACTAAATATTTTATATTTGTTGTCTATCTGAAAATATAACTACAACCTTTGGACGAAAAAAGTTTGCGAAAGTAAATTAAAATTTTGAAATAAGCATGTTTGTTTTTAAATTCAAAATAAAATTTTGTGAAGTGCGTATGAGAGGGGTGTGCAAACTACTTTTAGCCGCAATAATGCTTTCCTTTTTGAGCTGTGAAGAAGTAGAGGAAGCTCGTGTATTAGCCATAGAAAAAATACACGCGCCGCTTTCTAATAATGTGATGTTTCCGTCCTTTAAAGAAGATACGGAAGGGAAGATATGGATGACTTGGATGACCGAGTACCCTGATTCGGCAGCTCTACAATTTGCTTACTGGCAAGATAGTATTTGGTGGGATGTCAAAACTTTACGAAGAGGGGATAATTGGTTTATTAATTGGGCAGATTTCCCTAGTATATTTGCCCATTCAAATGGCAGTTTAGTTACTTATGCTTTGATGCAAGCAGCACCTGATTTATATGCATATGATATATCTTTATCTGTTTCTTGGGATAAGGGCAATTCTTGGATTAATGGAACTGTTCCGCACAAGGACCAAACGGATACTGAGCATGGCTTTGTTAGTTTTTTTGAGTACAACCAACAAAAAACTGGGCTAGTTTGGCTGGATGGTAGGAATTATGCCAAATCAGATCCAAGAGATCAGAAGATGGTTCTTCGGTTTGCTACGCTTGATCAATTAGGCCACATTGATGATAGCAAAGAACTGGACGAAATGGTTTGCTCTTGTTGCCAAACAGATGCAGTGGAAATAGAAGGAGGAGCGATAGTGGTGTATCGAGACCGCACGGAAGAAGAGATTAGGGATATTTCATTCGTGAAATTAGAAGGAGAGGAGTGGAGTGAGCCTCAAAAACTAAGTAATGATAATTGGCAAATAGGTGGTTGTCCCGTTAATGGACCAGCCATTGACGCTGATGGGGGAATCATTGCAGCTGCTTGGTTTACGGCTGCTAATGGGCAAGCAAAAGTAAAGATGGCTATTTCTGAAGACAATGCGGAAAGCTTTGGAGACCCTATAATAATTGATGAAAATAAGCCTATTGGGAGAGTAGATATCAAGCTAGTAGAAGGTGAAATATGGGTGAGTTGGATAGGGTACAAAAAAGGGGATGCATTTGTACGACTGGCAAGGTATTCGTTAGAAGGTCAGTTGATCGACCTTCAAGATGTCGCTGCTGTACAAACAGAGCGTAGTACGGGTTTTCCTAGAATGGCATATGCAGAAAAGCTGGTCATTCTGGGATGGACAACAGAAAACAATGATCATTCAAATTTGGATTTATATAAAATTACCTTTTAAGGGAGATTAAGCGTTTTTCTTTATGATTACCGTATTCTTGTTGGTATTGTTTTGCGATGGGTAAAGTGAAGAAAAAATTACTTCCTTTCTGATTGGATTGCACCCATATCTTCCCTCCGAAATGATTAATAATTTTTTTACAGGTAGCTAGTCCTATACCGCTACCTTCTTGGTTTTGGTCATTATGCGCTCTGCTAAACATTTCAAATATATTTGATTGTGCTTCGGAAGGAATACCTACACCATTATCTTTTATCGAGAACTTGCAGAATGAACCTTTCACTGTACAGCTGATATTTATTCTAGGATGCTCTGAGCCTTTAAATTTTATTGCATTACTAATAAGATTCTGAAAAACTTGAAGTAACTGTATTTTATTACATTCTACTTTAGGGAATGCTTCCTTTTGGATATAGATTTTAGCATTAGTTTCTTCAATCTCAGTTTGAAGATTAAATAGGCAATCTTTTAATATTGGGCGTACAGCAACATGGACGGAAGATATATGATTTTCATTTCTATTATTAGCAAATAATAAAGTTTCTTTTAACAATCCTTGCATTTTAGAAATGGCTTCTTCAATATAATCTAAATAGGCTTTTCCTTCTTCAGGTATATGTTCTTTATATTTTCTTGCTAAAATGGTTATGTAAGATTTAATAGTTCGCATAGGTGATTTTAAATCATGCGAAGCGACATATGCAAATTGCTTTAAGTCTTTGTTGTACTCTTCTAATCGTTCGTTTTGTTCCTCTATTTGTTGATTTTTTTTCGCTAGTTCCTTATTCAGGGAGGCTCTGATTCTATTATTGTGAATCATCCATAATAGGAATGCGACCAATAATGCTAAGATGATGAGGAAAAATCCATTTGTTCTTGCTGCTAGTTGGTTATCTTTTTCAAGTAGTTCTTTATTTTTTTTCAGATAAGCGATTTCTTGCTTAGTCTTTTCTATATCATAACTGATTTTGGTGTATTCAATTGCTTTTAACTTCTCTTTTGTTTGAATGACATCACTCAAAACTTTGTACTCTTTCAAATACTTTAAAGAAGTGTTGGCATTTCCTATTTTTTCGTAAGCTTCCGCTAAACTGAATAGTATTTCTAGTTGCTGTGGATATTCTTTCAGTTTTTTGCAAAGGGCAAGTGCTTTATTCAGCTCACGGATAGCAGTTTTGTTTTTCTGCGTTTTTAAATAAAGTTGAGCTAAAAATTTTCTCGTTTTGACGATGCCACTTTCATCATTAATTTCTACAAATTTATCTAAGGAGGCTATGAGGTAAGCTTCCGCCTCTGGGCCATTGTTTAGTTTGGTATATGTTGTTCCTAGGTTTTGTAATGCATAGGCTTCAATTTGTTGGTACTCTTTGTTTCTATTAATGAGTTGAATTACTTTTAAGTTGCAGCTAATTGCGGTTTCAAGCATCTCCATTTGCTCATAGCTACTGGCCATTCCCACTAAGACAGTGAGATATTTAGAGCTTAAACTTTTTATATCAATTAAATCAGTTGTTTTTTTATACCATTTAATAGATTGCTCGTAGTTTTTTTGGTAAAATTCTAGGACTCCTATATTATAACAAGTTTTTTGTAGTCCATTTGTGTCTTTAAGCTCTTCATAAATCTGTAGCGCGTCAAAGTGTTTTTGGTAAGCTTTTTCGTAATTGCCTACCGTGTGGTAGATTTTTCCAAGCTCAGAAAGGGTTTTTGCCTTCTTTATTAACGAGACGATAGTTATTGGATACTCTAAGATATTGGAGTAATAATAAGCAGCATTTTTGTAGTCGTTTTTCTTCTTATAAGCTTCTGCTAAAAGGGCATTGGCCTTGTAAATTTGATTGTTGTCTTGTTTTTTTTCTGCTTGGGCAAGAGCTGATAAGCCTGAACTGACAGCAGCCTCATAATTTTTATTGGAAAGTGCGTCTTTTCCTATATCATAGTATTTTTCAGATAGGGTAGGTGTGCCATCTCCTACTCTAGTGATTTCACAGGCCATAATACTATTGAAGTATAACAATAGTGAAGCCAAATAAATAAAAGTATTTATCTTAAGTTTGTAATTCATGTGTTTAATTTGAGCTGTTATTGGCTAAGTAACTGCAGGGCGTGATATATATAAAATACAACTGCCATCTAGCTGAGCTTAGATGGCAGTGTATGATGATTTAACAATCGTCATCATCGTCGTCGTCTTCTGGCCAAGGTGGTGGATCTCCGCCTCCCTTCAGCTGGACGAGCTGCGCATCATTTAGCAACAGAATAGACTTCTGCTCTAACAATTTTTCAAAATTGCTCATACTTAAATCGGTTTATAATAAACAATAAATTAAAGCTTTGGTATGTGTATGTATGTCTAAATAGTATAGAAACGCAGTGATGGTTAGAACGTTGCAGAAAATAATTTGCTCTCAGTGATGAATTGTTTATTTGTTAATTCTGCCTCCTTTTGTGTGAGTATGCTTATAACAAATATAAATGATTTATTGGAAAGAGTAAACAGCTAGACAAATTTAAGTTGTAGAAAAATGGATAAAATGCAAAAAAATGATCAATAAAATAAGGGGAGCATTGCGCTCCCCCCAGAAAAACACCTAAAACCCATATTCATATCATGAAAACCTTATCTAACTACACTCGGTAGCAATAGTAAATTTTTAGTGGTGTAATCAAAGATAAGGCCTGATTTATCTAATTAAGTGGAGTCATTTTACAAATTTAATGCACTTTTGGCTTTCTCGGAAATTTTTAAGAAACTTTTCTCAAAATTGTTTTTCACTCTACTTTTCTGATTGAGTTCAAAAACTACTATGAAGGAATAAAAAATGATTTGTTCTATCCATAAATTGGAAGGAAATCACTATCGTTTTAAAAATTGATTTTATTCCAAAAGTAGACATGTTAAAGATGCATTATCTATTGTTATTAATGCTGAATCCATCCTTTTTTAAAAGTATTATTTGTTTTCATCTAAACGAAGAAAAAGTTCAATTTTCTGCTCATCTCTCAAAACCGTCAATACGATTTTTTCTCCAGCTTGATATTTCTCTAAGGCCAATAGTACTTCATCATTATTCGTAATTTCTTCTTGATCAATACCTATAATGATATCTCCAAGTTCAATTCCTCCTCTGCGGTTGCGCATCGTTGGCCGTACACCTGCTTTTTCTGCTCCACTATTTCTAATCACATCAATGATTAATGCCCCTTCAATACCTAATCTTTCGGTAATCTGTTGACGTGCAAGCTCTACTCCTAAGCTAGGGCGTTTGATCTTACCATAAGCGATCAGTTCTGGAATTACCCAGCTTACTGCATCTACAGGAATAGAAAAACCAATACCAGCGGATGCGCCCGAGGGACTATAAATAGCTGTATTAACGCCTATTAATCTTCCGGAAGAATCCAATAGAGGTCCGCCTGAATTGCCAGGGTTAATTGCTGCATCTGTTTGAATAACATCCCGTATAGGTGCACCAGAAACAGATTCGATTTCTCTTCCTAAAGCGGAAACGATGCCTGTAGTAAGTGTTTGATCTAGACCAAATGGGTTGCCTATCGCAAATACGGATTGACCTACCTGTAAATTGTTTGAACGACCAACTGGAATTGGAATTAAAACACTTACTGGTGCATCAATCTTTAGTACTGCTAAATCCTTTTCAGGAGCAATTCCTATTAATTCAGCTTGGTAGGTTTTCCTATCAGATAAAGTTACCTGTGCCCGATCAGCTCCTTGAATCACATGGTAATTGGTAATGATATGCCCTTTTGTATCCCATACAAAACCCGAGCCTGTACCCCTCGGTATTTCCATGACATTACGAGATAAAAAGTCCCTTCTAAAATTAGAAGTTGTAATAAAACAAACAGATGGTGCAGATTTCTCGAATAGCTGAATAGTTGCTCTTTCTGAGTTGTTAAAGCCGAGGAGTGTTTCGCGCTCTTCCTTACTAGAAATTTGTATAGCTTTTGCAGGCTTTTCATTTGATTGACGAACTTCTATTGGTGGAGAAATAATGGATTGTTGCCATTTTTTACCTATAAAAAAACCAATGCTTACTAATAATAGCCAAAATAAAAAACGTAGTTGATCTTTTCCTTTCGCCATGCTTGGAGCTTTTGATGAATATATTATAATCCTATAACAGCTTTAACATAGTGCTTAGTTTGGATAAGTCAGATTTTTAAGAAAGTTTTAAATATTACCTTATCTAGTTCTTAATAACTTCGAGCTAACCACCTTTACGGAAAGAAAAATTCTATTACTTGCTTAACAATGATAAGTTAGATGGAAGGTGTTAAGGGTATTCATTTCATTATTTCCTATAATTTGTATACTTGCTCAGAATATTTTGGAAATGATGCATTAAATTAAGTGGCTAGTCAAAATGGCTTGTTCAATAAAATGGTCAGCTTGAAAATCATAAGAAACAGATTATAGATAAATTACGTATGATCTTTGAACACCTGCTTATCTTTGAATAATTGATAAGCTAGAGGTTCTATTGAAATGCAGATTGGATGGTGGTGCTGACAATCTTATACCAATAATCTCTCTGAATTTATACGATTATTACCATGTTATAACCACCTATGTGATGAATTGCCGTTGTATCAATGTTCAAGGCTTTTTCATTTCTGGTCAAATAAGAGCGTTTTATAAATCTCTGATGATCCATGATGGTTTTCATTCAAACAAATATGGTGATTCGCCTGAAGGGGAGCAAAAAGTTCAAATTAGCCTACACTCATTGTAATGACCAAATTGTACAAGTAGTTCCTTATTTGAAGGTAGAAAATTTAGTTTTTGGATCGTATCAATAAACGATGTAAAAATGTTTTCTTTTGTTCTATCAAATATTGGTTAATGCCATATAGTACAGGAACAAAAGATTAAAAAATGGGGAAAAGGAATATGGACAGCTTTAAAGCTAAAAAAAATATGATATTAAATATAAATATGACCTATTTCAACGAGTAGCAATAGGTCATATTCAGTACAAGTTTTGGATATTTTACTGATTTTGCAAACGCTATAAAAGGATGAACTAAGTTTTTCTTTTCTTTTTCTTGGCAGCAGGGAAAAGTACATTATTCAAAATCAATCGATAACCAGGAGAATTTGGGTGAAGGTTAAGGTCTGTTTCTGGATCGTAGACGAAGTGTCGATAATCTTCTGGATCATGGCCACCATAAAAGGTCCAAGTACCCTCACCGAATTTGCCGTGCAGGTAACGCACTTCATTCGCCACTTTTGTTTCACCTAGAACCAATACACTTGACTTAACGTGTTGTCTGCGAAAAGCAGTAGTTTGTCCCATAAAGCCTTTCACCGTACGTGTATGATTTTGCGTAAGCATAGTTGGGACGGGATCCCATTTAGCAGAGAAATCGAATAGCGTAAAATAATCTTGCTCTGGAACGATATTTCTGCCTCGGCTATGGTCAATGCTGGAGTATTCGTATTCTAGTGGATTTCTTGAGAGGCGAAAATCTTTAAATGCAAAGGTTTTGCTAAAATCTAGCTTAGACTGAGCTGTTGGATCAGCTGCGTCGCCATCATACATTTCTGCGCAAATATCTACTCCTTCGGCAGCTAAGGCGATGTCGTAGGTGTCTGTAGCTGAGCACATAGCGAACATGAAACCACCACCGCCAACATATTCTCTAACCTTTTTAACTACATTTAATTTTAGCTGTGAAACTTTTGCAAATCCAAGTTCAGTAGCTAATGCTTCCATTCTCCTTTGGTTTTCTCGATACCAAGGTTGGTTTTGATAGGACCGATAAAAACGGCCATATTGGCCTGTAAAATCTTCATGGTGTAAATGCAGCCAATCATATTCTGCTAAACGATCATTAATGACTGCTTCGTCATAAATAGTTTCGTAAGGGATTTCAGCATAGGTCAATACCAGTGTTACCGCATCATCCCAAGGCTGTATTTTTTCGCCTTTTGAATTAAATTCTGGTGTGTAAACAGCAATCTTTGGGGCTACTTCTAATTTAATAGCTTCTTGATTGACTTCTTGATTACTGATATCTGAAAGTATTTTATTGAATTGTGCATCAGGAATAACGTCAAAGCTCACTCCTCTCGTCAAGCATTCTTTTTCAAAAATGAGGTTATGCTTAAAGGCAAAACTTCCTCCTCTGTAGTTCAATAGCCACCATGCTTCTGCTCCATTGTCCAAAACCCAATAGGTAATGCCATAGGCTTTTAAGTGATTTTTTTGCTCGTCTGTATCCATCGGAAGCAAGATATAAGCAGCTTGCGCTTTTGCAACTACTAAAAATAAAAAAAGAATGGTCAGTTTAAAGTACTTCATAATATTGTCTATTACAGTTGTTTGGCTTCTGTGTATAGTTAACCCTTAATGGTGCGATCGTATGATTAAAATAATCATGAACTATTATACTGTGCCGACATTCTAAACGGTATCGGTAATCGAAAACGAATGCCCTGTTTAAGTTTTCTGCTTTTTCTTCTTCGCTGCTGGAAACAGGATATTATTTAAGATTAAGCGATAGCCAGGAGAATTAGGATGTAGATTTAAGTCGGTCTCTGGGTCATTTACAAAATGGCGATAATCCTCTGGGTCATGCCCACCATAAAAAGTCCAAGTCCCTTCTCCAAATTTGCCGTGAAGATAGCGAACTTCATTCGCTACTTTTGTCTCTCCGAGAATTAAAACACTTGATTTAACATGTTCTTTACGAAAAGCAGTAGTTTGCCCCATAAAACCTTTTACTGTACGTGTATGATTTTGCGTAAGCATAGTCGGTATGGGATCCCACTTAGCAGAAAAATCAAATAGTGTAAAATAGTCTTGATTTGATTTTACACCTCTTCCCCGGCTATGGTCAATGCTAGAGTACTCATAGACCATTGGATTTTTGATTAAGTTAAAGTCTTTAAAAGCAAAGGTCTTATTGAAGTCTAACTTCTGATCGGCTTTTGGATCAGCAGGGTCATAATCATAAACTGTATCACAAATATCTAGCCCCTCTGCAGCCAGTGCAATATCGTAAGTATCTGTTGCAGAGCACATGGCAAACATAAAGCCACCACCGCCTATGTATTCTCGAATTTTTTTAACTACTGCTAGTTTGAGTTGAGATACCTTGGCAAAACCATTTTCTTTGGCTAGTTTCTCCATTCGTTTAACATTCTCTTTGTACCAAGCTTGGTTTCGAAAACTGGCATAATGTTTTCCATATTGGCCTGTGAAATCTTCGTGATGTAAATGCAGCCAATCATATTCAGCTAGGCGATCGTCTAGCACCTTGCTGTCATAAACCGTTTCATAAGGTATTTCTGCATAAGTAAGCGCAAGCGTTACCGCATCGTCCCAGGGTTGTATTTTTTCACCTTTGGAGTTAAACTCTGGCGTGTAAACAGCAATCTTTGGAGCGACTTCTAGTTTGATTGCTTCTTGATTAATTTCTTGATTGCTGATATCAGAAAGTATTTTATTAAACTGTGCATCAGGAATAACTTCAAAACTAATCCCTCTCGTTTTGCATTCTTTTTCGAAAATGAGGTTATGTTTAAATGCAAAGCTTCCTCCTTGATAATTGAGCAACCACCAAGCCTCCGCACCATTATTGAGTACCCAATAAGTAATGCCATAAGCTTTGAGATGGTTTTTTTGATTATCTTCTCCCATCGGGATGAAAATGTAGGCTGCGTGTAATTGATAACTAAAAAACACAAAAAATAAAAGCAACAATCTTAATTTCATTGGGTCATTGTTTTAGTAATGTGCTGAAAGCAATTTTATCCTCTAATAAAATAGATGCAGGTGATTTAGTGAAGCCAGGCGATTGAATATGAAGTTGTTGGTACTTCATACAAAGAGGCCCATTGATAAATCACTAGCAGCTTCGTAAATAAGTATTAAGGCTAAAGAATGGTATCGCAAGTTGTCAGTCAAAGGCTGACAGCATCGAGTCTCTTCCAAAATCATGTATAATATTTGCATCGGCAGTAACTTACTATTTTTAGTTTGGTCATTTTATTGTAGAAGTAATTTAGCTTAGTCACTAATGATCTGATGGAAATGTTATACTTTTTGTTTAGCCATTTATTTTTACCCTCATTGGCAATAAAAGGATTTGTACAATTCTTTACGTCTACTTAGAAGAAACCTAATTTACTAATTTAGCTTATCCTAAATGAGTATTTAACATTATTCTAACATAGATTAGAAAAGTTGGGAAGCAAAAAGATTAGAATAGAACTTATCTTTGGCGACGCCAGCATGAGAAGGTTAAAAGGCTGGAAAATTTACAAATGGTATGGAAAGTATTCGTTTTTTATATTCTGAATGGTGGATAATTGCATGCATAGTATTAGGCCTTATTTATGCATTGGTACTGTACTTTCGTGATCAATCTTTTCGTGATCGCTCCGATCGCCTAAATTGGTTGCTAGGCATTTTTAGATTTTTGACGGTTTCTGCATTAGCTATTCTTTTGCTAGAGCCATTTTTGAAGTCTATCGAAACACAAACCAAGAAACCTATTGTCATTTTAGCGCAAGACCAATCCGAATCTGTACGTGCAGAGATGGATGAAGCGAATTTGGTTGCTTATCAGGAGGAGTTTGGGCTGCTGAAAAATACCTTAAAGGAAAAATACCAAGTCAAGGAGTATGCATTTGGAAGTGAAGTGAGAGAAGGTGTTGATTTTGATTTTTCTGATAAGGTAAGTAACCTTTCTGAAGCACTGAATGGTATTTATGATTTATATAGCAATCAGAACCTTGGAGCTATCGTTCTAGCAACGGATGGTATTTACAACGAAGGGAGTAATCCTATTTATGCAGGTACACAGCTTGCTGTGCCCATCTATACTGTAGCACTTGGTGATACGACTGCTAAGAAAGACCTCATCATTAAGAGAGTATTCCACAACCGTATTGCTTATCTAGGGGATAAGTTCAGTGTTCAAGTTGATATTTCTGCTAAAAACTGTACGGGAGCAAATACGAAGCTCACGGTTTATAAAGTACAAAATGGAGGTACGCAGAAGTTGGTAGAACGTCCAGTGAACATCGATCGTAATGATTTTTTCAAAACAGAAGAAGTTATTCTGGATGCAGAAAATGTTGGTGTACAACGTTATCGCATCCTGATAAACCAAATAAATGGAGAAGAAGTCACTGCCAATAATAGTAAAGATATATTTATTGATGTTTTGGATGCACGCCAAAAAGTATTAATCGTAGCCAATGCGCCTCATCCCGATTTGACGGCTCTAAAGCAAACAATTAATGCTAATAAGAATTATGAAGCAGAGGTGAGTTATATTAATAAATTAAAAAATAAAATAGAAGATTATGATTTTGTCATCCTACATCAATTACCAAGTTTAGTAAATGATGCCCTTGGCGTAATTAATAATCTTAAGAAAAATAAAATTCCTCACTTATTTATAGTTGGTACGCAAACAAGTCTTTTGCGGTTTAATGTTGCTCAGGATTTGATCACTATTCAAGGGGATGGGAAGAATACAGATGAGGTTCAAGCAAGAATTGCGCCTAACTTTAATTTATTTACGCTTTCGCAGGAGGTCAATAATCAAGTGACTGATTTTGTACCACTTATTGCGCCTTTCGGCGAATACGAATTAGGTGCAAATACACAAACCTTACTGTATCAAAGAATTGGTAAAATTGATACCGAGAAACCACTACTTATTTTTGGGGAAGAAGATGGAATAAAAAAAGGTGTTCTAACAGGAGAGGGGGTATGGAAGTGGCGACTTTTTAATTACTTGCAAGAGCAAAACCATGAAGTATTTGACGAAGTGATCGGAAAATCTGTACAATATGTCAGTTTGAAGGAAGATAAAAGAAGGTTTAGAGTAAGCTTAGCAAAGAATATCTTTAAAGAAAACGAAGCAATCTTCTTTGATGCGGAATTATACAATAGTAGTTACGAATTAATCAATGATCCAGACGTAAGTTTAGTGATTACCAATGAAGAGGGGAACGACTTTAGTTTCACTTTAAATAAAACAGATAAAGCCTACACTATCAATGCTGGAATTTTTCCAGTAGGGAACTATACTTTCCGTTCCAATGTATTCTATGGTGGGGAGCAATTGAGCTATCAAGGGCAATTTAGTATCCAACCTATTCAATTAGAGATTTATGAAACTACTGCGAATCACAATTTATTAAAAGTATTGAGTGATAAGTTTGGCGGAAAGCTCATCTACCCAGGGCAGGTAAACACTATTGCCAGCTTTATGGCAGAGCAAAAAACTATGGTTCCAGTTATTTATGAAAATAGTAAAACTCAGTCTGTCATCAATCTAAGATGGATATTTTTCTTATTACTGATCTTATTGACTGTGGAGTGGTTTTTGAGAAGATATTTTGGTGCCTACTAGGCGAAAGGGCCGTATCTTGCAGATAGAGCCAATTTTTTTAAAGAAAAACTGATATTTTTTAGTTTTATATCACTGATTATCAATTGAATAAGGGTGTGCTGTGTGGATAAAAAGTATGACTTTTTATGAATTTTGTATTTGTTTGCTGCTTGTTCTACATGCATTTTTGGAAAATAGAAACCTCTTATTTATTGACATGATATAAATTTTTATTTGTTTGAATGAGTAATATCCCTATTTGTAGGCCTTTATTTTTTGAATATTGTGCAGTAGGAAAGGGGGAAGTAAATCTAATAAGTAGCACTGCTTGATAAGCCTAAATATAGGTCAGTTATATTGCACTAGTGCTCACAAGCTCATATCAGTGATCAAATTGATGTATATTGAAAAAGTTTTAGTTAAATTTTATCAATAGATGGTTACCTTTTGGATTTTTACGTTATTAATAAGAGAAGGGGAAGGGTTAAACTAATGTGAAAAGATTGTTAAAAATTGCATTTAGACCAAACCACACTTGCTTATAAGCCGTCTATAGTATTAAATTTGAAAGAAAAATAGAACGACCAAAAAACAAAAATGAAAACAGTGGCCAGAATTTTATCTCTTTGATTTATTACCAGCGATTGTTCTCATTCGAACTGATATAAAAAATATCAGAAACCAATTATCAGCGAAAATAAATATTAATTCTCTTGTTGCTTTGTTCGGATTTGCCGAAAGGCTACCGAACTATTTAAAATAATTTATACTAACGCGCGCTCTCGACACATTCGAGTCTTTAGGAGCTATGTCTCCCATTGATTTTGATCGAATGGAGTAGAGGGTATTAGAAACATCTTTATAAGATCTAAACTCTCTGATGATGAAAAAACACATCTTATTTGCTCTACTATTTTGCTTATTGGCAGGTGTTGCTAGTGGGCAAAAAAATCCAGTTAAAAATTACGATGCAAAACTTGGTATCGGTATATTTCCTACTTTTCTTAAGGATGATACGAAGCTTAATGTTTTGCCTATCACTGCGAGTATTGACTACCGCCTTAACAAGAAGTTTAGCTTAGGTATTTATGGAGGGTATTCTAAATCAACAGCTTCTAAACAAGATATTTTTGGTGATAGTAATTTTATACAATGGAGTAACCAATTTACAGCAGTTGGTCTTAGGGGGACGATACACCACCAAACCGCTTACGAGAATTGGGAAGTATATGGAGGCATGACATTAGGAATGGCCTTCTCAGACATTTCTATTCTTGATGGTACTAAAGAAACAGCTGAATACTTAAAGTTAGAAGACCAATCAGAATTTATTTATACTGCTTTTCTAGGAACGCGTTTTCACTTGAGCGATCAGCTGGGCGTTTTTGCTGAATTAGGTTTCCTTACTTCCTTGGCAAATATTGGGGTAAGCTATCGTTTCAATTAATTGAAATAGTGTAAAAGAATTTTTTGGGGTTAAAGCAGCGATTAAGTAATAATTTGTTGAAGAAAAACTATTACACAATCGAAGTATTAACACTACTATATTATTTCGTTTTGAGTTCAAATTAGGGTATTTATTAAAAAAGCGAAACCCATCTTTGATGGTGTTTCGCTTTTCATTATTCGAGTGAGTGATAATAACTTACCAGCTCATATCCTCTTCTGAACCAATATCTGCGCCAGTATCTTCAGTTCCACCTTCTTCCTCATAACCATTTCCACCTTCTTGATCGCGACGTTCGTACTCTTCATGGCGGCGTGTGTACTCATCGTAATCATATTCTGGCATTAATTCCGTCTTGATGTGATCAATTACATCTTCTAGATTACTGATGAACCGATTGAAATCTTCCTTATAAAGAAAAATTTTGTGACGTTCGTAACCGTCTCCATTGAACTTTTTAGTACTCTCTGTCAAAGTTAGATAAAAGTCCTCTCCTTTTGTTTTACGAACGTCAAAGAAGTACGTTCTCCTTTTCCCTGCACGAACCTTTCTCGAATACACGCTCTCGAATCTTCTTTGGTTTTTATCATTATCCACTTTAAACGATTTAAATGAAAGAATTTTGAATACCTCTCTACAAAAGTAAATATTTGTATCAAATATCAAAAAAAATAATCAAAAAGAACGCAGATCTATAAATCCGTTTGACTAGTCTCTTCCATACGCTGCTTTTCATACAAATCAGCATAGTATCCTTTTTGCTCAATTAGCTCCTCATGCGTACCTTGCTCTACTATCTTGCCTTCGTCTAAGACAATGATTTTGTCAAATTGTAGAAGTGAATAAATTCGGTGCGTGATAATGATGGCTGTTTTATCGGATAAGGCATCGGAGAAGTATCCTAAGATTTGTTTCTCTGTGTTGGTATCTACTGCAGATAGGCAATCATCTAAAATAACAATATCAGGTCTTTTGATCAATGCCCTAGCAATAGATACCCTTTGTTTTTGTCCTCCTGAGAGGGTCACTCCTCGCTCTCCAACCATCGTTTGAAACTGTTCACTCAAGCCCATAATGTCGTCGTAGACCGCTGCATGTTTAGCAAACTCTTTAATCTCTTCTTCGCTCGCATCTCTCTTGCCAAAAGCAATATTGTGAGCAATACTATCTGAAAAAAGGAAAACATCTTGTGGGACATAGCCTATTTTCTTCCTTAAATTAGCTAAATCGTGCTTGCGCAAATCTTTTTGGTCAATTTTTATGCTTCCATCAGTTACATCATACATTCGTACTAGCAAGTCTGCAATAGTGGTTTTACCAGAACCTGTCTTACCGATAATGGCCATTTTTTGGCCCGGTTTGAGATCTAGCGAAATACCATTAATGGCTTTGATGCCCGTATCAGGGTAGGTGAAATGTACATTTTCAAATTGTATATGCCCAGTCAATGCTGTTGAATCTTGTACTAGGCTTTCAATATCTGGCTTCGTCTTTAAGAACTCATTGATTCTCTTTTGAGAGGCAGCTGCTTGTTGAATGATAGAAGATATCCATCCTAAAGCAGTCACAGGCCATGTAAGCATATTTACATAAATAACAAACTCCGCAATATTACCAGCCGTAATATTACCACTAACGACTTGTAAACCACCTACGTAAACAGTCAGGATTGTACTCGCACCAATAAGCAGCAACATTAAGGGGAAAAATGCAGCATTCACTTTCGCCAAACTCAGGGACTTATCTTTATAATTTTCGCTTTCCTTTCGGAAATAACCTACCATAGGCTTTTCCTGCACATAGGATTTTACCACTCTTATTCCTGAATATACTTCTTGTGATACACTATTAAGATGTGCCAGCTGTTGCTGAATTACTTCACTCTTTTTATTGATCAAATTACTAACGTAATAAATTGATATAGATAAAATGGGGAGTGGTGCCAACGCATAAAGCGTTAATTCAACACTCACACTTAGCATAGAAGAGATTACCAAGACGAATAACGATAGTAAGTTAATCCCATATAATATGGCTGGACCTAGATACATCCGTACTTTATTGACATCCTCAGTAATCCTAGACATCATATCACCAGTATTATTCCTTTTATAGAATGCAAGACTGAGTCGTTCATAGTGATGGAACAGCTCTTTACGAAGATCATATTCAATTAAACGAGACATTACAATGATCGTTTGGCGCATGAAATACATGAATACTCCCATAAGTAAGGCCAGTATGAGGACCAAAACACCAAATACTAGCAAGGATTGCCCCAATAATTGAAACAGATCAGCTTTAAGCTCAAATCCATCAAAATTTCTGTATAGCCCGATGTTTTCTACTACCAAATCCAGGGCTTCTCGTATCATTTGTGGCTGCAATACCCGAAAGTAATTAGAAGCAGAAACAAATATTATACCCAACAAGAAATGCCAGCGATATCTAACAAAAAATTTGTTTAAAACCCAGAGTTCTTTCACTACGATAGTATTGTAAGCATGATCAAAATTCTGAGAAGATGAAGCATGACTTCTTCTCCTTCATACCAATCTAATCTAGATTAGTGTGCATTCAATAGTTTATGTGATTTCCATAAAGATATCAACGATTGATATATCACTAACTAATAACCCTTTTGATAAGGGATTAGTTGTTGATTAATCAAAATTAGCTACGAAGTAGGAATAAAATACGTCTTTGTATCTACAAAGCATACATTGAGTACCATATACTTCCGCTTTACCTATCGAATGGGTAGTTTTTTCGTCCCATGGATATGGCTATTAAACTCAAAAGGAGCTTTGCCTTGGCACTCTAGCCATGATCCAATATTAGCAACCTACTTTTAAACCACTTCATTGGTCAAGTTATTCGGCTAAATAGCATAAACTCTTTTTGGTATTTTGCAAAATCAATAGTCCAAACTTTCTATTGTTTCATTCGTTCATATTATTCTTTATACCTTCTTGTTAAAACAGTTGTATATTCTATTTATCACTTCATACTTAGAGAATTTATTTTGAAAAACAGCTATCTTTGTATCTCAAGAATAAACTGACCAGTATTTCCGACCAAAACGATTTTCAATTCGACTTTTAAGCAGGAGTCTGTTGGCGTAATTTTTTAAATTAATACAGTCAGTAGTTTGTTTAGATGAGGCGAAGCAATGTGGTTTTAACTGTTCCCGAAACTTTTGGGATAAGTGATCATTTCTTCGACAAAATGCACACGAACTAATGGCGGTTGCAGATTGATTAATAAATCCAAAACAGGTTCTAATATTTAAACCAAATTATAAACGTAAAAGATGTTACCACCATCTTTTGCCATAATTCTTTTTACATGAGTAATAATCGAACGGTTACCCTCGATGAATTTATCATTCGAAGACAAAAAGATTTCTCTTTTGCTTCTGGTGAACTCACGGGCCTTCTTCGCGACATTGGCGTTGCCGCCAAGATTGTCAACAGAGAAGTAAATAAAGCAGGCCTGCTCAATATCCTCGGAGTTGCAGATAAATCCAACGCAACAGGGGATGAAGTTCAAAAACTTGATCTTTATGCCAACCAAAAATTGATCGATTGCCTCAAAAATAGTGGCGAATGTTGCGGGATTGCTTCAGAAGAAAATGAGGATTTCATTCCTATCAATAGCGTCGCAGACAAAAGCTCGAAATATGTTGTTGTTTTTGATCCATTGGATGGCTCTTCCAATATCGATGTGAATGTATCTGTAGGAACTATATTTGGAATCTATAGGAGGGTAAGTGATGCAAATAGTCCTTGTAATTTGGATGACTTTCTTCAGAAAGGAACCAAATTAGTAGCGGCAGGTTATGTTTTATATGGTACATCTACTTTATTGGTTTATACCACCGGTAGGGGAGTAAATGGTTTTACCCTCGATCCTACAATCGGAGAGTTCTGTCTATCTCACCAAGATATTCAAATTCCCGAAAGAGGAAACTACTATTCTGTTAATCAGGGGTATTACTTAAAGTTTGATGTAGAAATGCGTCGGTATATTGATTATTGTTCGGATATGAATTATCGCCTTCGTTATATTGGATCAATGGTTTCAGATATTCACCGGATCTTATTTCAGGGAGGTATTTTTTTATATCCAAATACTCGGAAATACCCTCAAGGAAAGCTAAGGTTGGTGTATGAATGTAACCCATTGAGTTTTATTGTGGAGCAGGCAGGTGGAAGAAGTATCAGTAGCCAATTGGAACGAATTATGGATTTAGATGTCAAACATTTGCATCAGAGAGCTACTATTGCTATTGGTTCGCCAGCTATGGTAGACGAAATGAAAGCATTTGTAGAACGATATAGTGCTTTACCAACTTTTGGTAAATAATCAATCTATTAAAAAGCTATCTTATTAGAGGATGGCTTTTTAATTTCCTTCTAACAGCCACTCTGGGGTGCCAAAGATTAATACCATCAGTCCTCCTATAATGACAGGAGCTAAAACCGAAGCTATCATCATACTAAAGTACGATTTGGATATCCTTGATCTTTCGACTAGCTCTGCAATAGAGGCAATCAATAAAATAAAGAAGCAAATACTTCCAAAGATAAGGCTCAGCAATACTGCTAGGTACTGGTCAGATAACCATAGGATCAGGTAAAATACAATCTGAATTAAAAATATCTCGAAAGGTCGTATTTTCATAATAATCACGAAAATAGGCAAAATAAAAAGTTAGCCTTTAAAATTTCGACTAACTAATAACTTAAAGAGACAGCCTGAAGCTAATCAAAAGATGCTTCTAATCGCACTGCCTTAGAAGCATCTCTTGTGCCAGCTAATTACTGCTCAATAAGCGCCATTTATTTTTCCTTGCCATTTGTTTTGGAGTAGCCTAGTAGTCTCTAAACACATCCCTTGCTTGGCGGTTGAAACCATCATTTACTCCTGTTCCACCGAATGGATCGCCATTGATGCTATTTGGAGAGTTACGATAAAGTTCTCTTTGCCACTGAGGATTACTCAATTCTCCAATGGCAGTAGAGTGGAGTAGGCGATAATCGCCAGGAGCAAGGTGAGGGTTATAGAAAATGAATTTCACATTAGATTGCATGGTTTGTGGGAAATCATAATATACCCAAATCTCGTAAGGAGGAGAGCTAGGTTCTACTTCACGGGTTTCGATATCATCAGGTTGGCCGTATTTCATGTAGATGAAACCTCTGTCTGTTTCGAACCCATATCGGAAACCTGATTTGAATTTTTTGTCTACAGCATTGGCTACTTCAATATATTTTTTAAACTCAAATTCAGGATTATTGGGGTTTTTCTGAACCCAGAAACTATATAGGTATAGCCTTTGGCCACTAATACTATCATTTTTAAGCATAAAGTTGACCAATTCTACATCTGATTGTGGCAGTTGAGGTGTCATCGCTCTAAGACTATATTCCAATTGCTCAGGTGAAAGTTTAGCTACAAATGCTTCGTCAATATTCACTTCCTGTGCAATTTCTATTGGTTTGATATTGAGCAATGGATTACTTCGTTGGAAGAATACTGTTTTTTGCGTAAGTAGTTGTTGGCTGCGATCTCTTGCTTCTACGACTAAGTTATAATTTCCAGAAGGTACTTCAGTGATATCAATTTGCATTAATATTGGTACAACTGCTTGTGCTTTTTGTCTTTTATGGCCAATTAGAATTGTCTCGGTTTTCCCATCTGTTAATTGATCTATTTTATAACTGACAACAAAATCCTCTCCGACTACCTTATCGGCATCATATAACTCATTATAAAAAGATAGTGTAGATCTATTTCGGTTATAAAAATTATAGGTCAAGGGCTCCATGTATACCCCATTTTTTACAAAATCACCTGCCTTTTCTGCTTTACTAAAGGAGGAGAGTAGTTGAATATCCGACTGTTTTAGACCTTCCTCTGGGAAGTCAACTTGGATGGTCGTACTATATTCCTTTGCATTTTCTTTATTATTTAGATCTGTAATAGCAACAATAAGATTGTACTTCCCTTTGGCTATGCCAAATCTTTTGAGGTCGATAAAATCAATAGGATCCTTAGTGAATGGGCTGATTAAATTAAATTTATCGTATTTGATAATATTTTCATCTTGCTTGAATAGAATGATGACCTCTACCTTCGCTTGTAATGTGGAGTCTTCTTGTGGTTGAAAAGTAACACTACCACCAAAGATATGAGTATATATTTCGACATAGCTAAGGCTATCAGTTTTGAAGCTAGCATAAGAAATACTAGCATCAATAGCCATAAGAGAACTAAAACAAAAAGCGAGTAGAAAAGCAAACAAAATTCTCATAGAATTACGGATTAATGATCATAGAAAGGTATAAACCAGTTCGACAACCAAAATTACGCTAAGTTTTGAAGAATGGAAAATACATAATCGTTAAAAGTCAGGCTTCAGACTTGAGCAGGGAAGGGATAGAGCTCTTTTTGTATAAAAGGGATAAGGGCAAGAAGAATGGCTTGATAATATAGCTCCGTACGGGTGATAAGATCATTGGTTAGCAGACCGACAGCACCGGACTGATGCTTGCTATTGTGTTTTCCGAATACTTCATCATTAACAGGGCCTAGTTCTCTACCTTTTAATAATTCTTGGGTGATTTTTGGCGGAAGCCGAAAGCCTGCACTGCGCGCTTCACTTTGCTGGCCTGATTGATGTTTTATGACTACCCAGCCAAAAGCTTCCATCCCTTCTTGTAATGGATGTACACCACCCTCAATTCCTATCCAAAAATCAGCTTTGGGGAATTGTAACTGTGCGTTTTGTACTCTTTGCAATGCACCTTGAGCAGTTTCAGATTGACTTAGAGGTTGATCATTTACGCCTGAATCCACTTTAATGCCATTAATATGGACTGTAGTGGATAAGGCTTTTTCGAAGGCCATTCGAGTTGCTTCTAGTTTAACTGGATTAGTAGAAGCAACAATGAGCTGTAAGGCCATATTATTCGATGAGTTGTTGTTTTAAGAATCGGAATCGGAAAATTTGACCTCTAATATTGGTATTCATAGTCAAAGTAGAGTCAGAGATTTCTTCGATAGTATAATCTGAGTCCATGGGGCTTCCAGTTTGTTTTACGAGCATACCTTCTAAGGTGTACTTAGATTCTTGTGTTGAGCCAGTAAGGTTTGAATTCATGTTTCCGTCCTCAAAGAATTCAAAAAATAGTCGATCTAGTGATTCGGTAGGGCGATCATTTCTACTAGCTTCTTGGATTTCCCAACGACCAATGAGATATTCTTGTGTGTTATCTTCTTGAGATACTTCTGTACAAGCGATAACGGAGAATAAAAAAATAAAGAGTGTAGATTGATAAATTTTGGAGCGTTTCATTGTTTGATTGTATTTGAATCCTTTTTGGGAGTGTAAATGTACCAAAATAAAGCAGTTGAATAGTAAATGATAATAATATTTTTTAAGTCTGTGTCAGGCTATGTGATTTTTGGGGAGTGGGTTTCAAAAAAAAGGCTACTTCCGGGGAAGTAGCCAAGTTTTGCGATTATATGTTATTCGAGGAACAAGAAATTATTTTATTGATAGATTATTCTATTTTTTGTCCAATTACTTGTATAGCATTTCCAGTTTTATTGTTGTGCGTTGTGCGGTCAAGCCAAACAAAAAACTTTGCAATAGGCAGGAACAACAATTGGGTAATCATACCTGCTCTTTTTGAAAGATATCCTATTTCCCAACCTAATCTTGACCAGAAGCCATCAGTGTAAGAGGCATGAACTACTTTGAACCCTTCTCTTTGAAAACGATTTTTTAAGCCCTCTAGGTCATATACTTGCCCAATGTGTTCATCATCCAGCCAATGGTGATGTTCCTCAAACCAACTATCTGGGAGAATGGTTAGTTGTTTATCGGTGGGGATTTTTACTAATAGAAAACCACCGTTGGATAAGGCGTCTTTTGCTTCTTGGAATGGCATTTCGTCTTCTTCGATATGTTCGAAAACATCAATAGCAAATATGAAATCAAAGTTTCTTTCCATTAGGGTATCCATCTTGCCTAAATGTGTATCGATATTAGTGGTGCCAGACTTACGAATGGCTTCATTAACAGCGTCGATTCTTTCGGGGGCGACATCTAGGCCTGTAATTTTTGCGTTAGGTAGGGCATTGGCTAGCATAAATGCAAATTCTCCATATCCTGTTCCTAGATCGAGTATTTTTTTAAATTGCTTGTAGGGAAGTTGTAATATTAATTTTTTAAAGATAGTAGCTCTAGCATAGTTTCCTATATTAGTATAGCCAAATATTTTGTTAACTAGTTTTGCAATAAAAGGATACCTCTTCATTTTGCTACTAGTGTAAATTTGTGACTTGCCGTAAGTAAGTTCCATGACGTAATTTTGATTTAGTAATTGATATTTAATTCCTCTTCGTTTTTGAAGATTTTGATTGCTTCATTCTGGCGTTTTTCTTCTTTTGCTTCTGCTATTAACTTATCATAGAGAGGAGATAAGAATACAAACGGTATAGATATATTCATAATCATGCCAGTGGGCATTTGGCTGAATACTTGATTGCCATAACTGGCCAGTAATACTCCACCTATACCGCAGTAGAGGGCCATAATTTTGTACCAGAGTTCTCTATCTTTTAAGTTCCAGACTATATATGCCCCTTTACCCATAAAGTAGCCTAGAATAAATAAGTGCAGGCAAATACCAATAATTCCTGTTTCTGCCCATATTTTCACATA
Source organism: Saprospiraceae bacterium (assembly GCA_022448955.1). GTDB lineage: Bacteria > Bacteroidota > Bacteroidia > Chitinophagales > Saprospiraceae > JALEHC01. The sequence goes on along the minus strand of JAKVCU010000021.1, from coordinate 4,358 downwards.
ATAACTATCCGTAGCTGTATTAGCCAATAGGGTATAAGGGGTAAATCGAGCTCCCCAATAACCTGCTGTACCTATTCCACCTCCTATTGGTCGTCTGGCTAAGTATCTGCCAAAAGTTTTTTGGTTGTTTAATCTGGCCATTAATGAAGGGCTGTTGGGATCTAAGCCACTTCTCATTCTACGTACTTGTTCTACCCCTTGGAAGAGGAAGGTAAAACGAAGTATGTAGTAAATGGCTCCAACCATCACCAGACCTGTTATTAGGATTTGGAAGTTTTTGCTTATGACCAGATAAATTAAGATACCCGCAGCTGGTACAGCAAGTGCTCCTCTGGTCCCTGATATGGCAAATCCTAAAAAACAACTAATAGAAATAATACCAAAAAAGATCCGTTTGGACCAACCGATAGGACCTAAGCACATCAATCCAAAGACCATAGAAATCATTGCTTGTGATGCACCAAACTGTCCCGCATCACTATAAAAAGAAAAAACTCTTAAAACTCCATGCAAGATATGCTCCTCATCATGTCCGACGTCATATAACCAATAATCTTCTGCTGCATCTGTCCCGAATATCATTTGGCGAAAGCCCCATAGCGTTCCTAGTAAAGAAATAGTGCCAATAATGTAGAGGAACTGGTCGAGGTATTTAGGTTTTCGATAGAGCATGAAGACCAAACCAAAGGTCAACAGCTGATAAAACCCTACACCTCTCATAGCATAAAACCAAGCTGTTGCACTAATCATTTCTGGGTTTCCTAATTCCATGAGTACATAAGCAAACCAAACAATTGAGAGAATGAAAACATCCCTTCTAAGTGGAGACCAATCGGTTTTATTAAATTTTTTAAAGAGTAAACCCAGCCAGGCCACAAACAATACGATATCGATAAGCAAACCCCAAGGACCTGAAATATAGCGAGCTATACCGGCTGAGAAAAACCCGACAAAGAGCGCGGAGGTAATACCAATGCGTGGATTGGCAATGATAGAACCCAAGTAAAATATTCCAAAAGGAGCCCCTACTAATATAAAGCCTACAATGATTCCAAATTTTACTATTGCTAATGCTGCAAACGCACTAAACACTAGAATACCGCCAATAAAAACAGGCTGCTCAAATAGTTCGGATCCTATTTTTTTATCAATTGGACTGGGTCGAACTCTTTGGAGTGAAATTAATGATCGAATTCTTTGTAACATGAGGTAAGAGGTTTTATATTTAATTTATGCCTAAAAAGCAGGACTTTTTTCATTTTTAGCTAAAGCGCCAAAAGTCTGGAAGAAATGGTTAGATTTAAACGATTTTTGGATGCTTGTGTAATAAGGTTTTAATAATACTACCGAATTGTGCAGCCCTTGCTTCCCAAGAGTTTTGGCTAGCAGTATATATTCTATGATCTTGTTTGTCTATTGAGTCTGATTCTAGCTCTACAGAAATAGTATCGATAAATTCGGAAGGTTTTTTGGTGATTAGGGCGATAGCCCGAAAGTCATCTAAGTCACCAAATTCTGTACTAATAACGGGTTTGCCTGCTGCTAAGTATTCGTTGATTTTTAGTGGATAAATCGCCTCAGTGATTTCATTTTTAAGAAAAGGAATGAGACCTAAATCAAAAGCTTGTATGAAGTTGTTCAGTTCTGAAGGGGGTTGCGTGCCTAGTAAAAATATATTAGGGTGTTTTCTAAGTCTAGCTTCTCCCTCTCGATGAGTGACTCTACCAACAAATACAAAAGCTAGATTTGGATAACTTCTGGCGCAAGCCTCCATGAGCTTAAAATCTATGCGATGATCAACCGTACCGATATATCCAATTATTTTCTGATATTTTTCTTTGTATTTTTTTAATGGATAGTGATCAGCTTTTTGGCTGAATAGATCAAAGTTCACCCCATTTTTAACGACAAAGCAGTTTTTATTGAGATGTTTTCTATTGGCAAATAAAGTATTAGAAGAAGTGATAATGGCATCTACTTTTGCTGCGAATAAAGCTTCTAGTCTTGCTCCATGGTTTTTGGTCCATTCTGAAGCTCCAATTTCATCATAACAATAGTACAGATGAAGTTTTTCATTCAAATGTCCAATAAGATGGTTACCTAGAAATGGGTTGAAAGCATTGATGATAATAGGGTCTTCCATGCCCAGTTCGCTCATAGCTTTATGAATAGCTTTTCTTACTTTCGGCATAGACCATTCTGAGATACGATGATAAGTATCTGGGTCTTTTATCCAGTTGACTGGAAGAACAGGCGGTAGATTGAGCACATGGATGAATTTGCCTTTTGCAATAGGTATTTGGCGAATTCTTGATTTTAATCCTAAAATACGTTTGTAGGGGATGTCTTTTCCAAAGATTCCCTTCAACACGTCTTTGTAAGTAAAAGCATACTCCACATAAAGTACCTTATTATCTTTTGCAAGTTCTGTCATGAGCTGCACAGTAGACTTTAAGTAACTTCCTTCCCAGGTGGGTAAAGCGATACAAATGATACTTTTATTTTTTAGCATTACATGAGGGTTTTGCGAGTAAAGAATTCGAATAGAGCTACTTTTTTCACCCAACGACGGATGAAAGATCTGTGACGTGGAATTTCTCCTAAGCTATATTCTAAGTAATCAACCTGAGTGGCATTTAATATCATAAAAGGTTTATCTTGTATAGATCGAGTTAGTATCTCTAGGCCTTTTTTATCTGCTGAATTCCAAGAACGGTTGGCGCGGCCAACAACAAGGGTCAAGTTGGCGTCTCGTGTTAGTTCGATAGGGAATTGACGGCCAATGATGCCCGGGACTTCTAGAATAATATAATCGAATGTGCCTTTTTCTTCGGCTGCAACAAGGTCATCGAAGCTGTTGTGCCGTTGGAAGTTTTGGTCTACTTCATAAGGACGGTTATGAGGATGCTCTGTATTAAATTCGAAGTTACTTTTAATACGATCCATTTGATTTTGTTCAACAGGATATTGGTATAGTACCTGATAACCAAGTTTGCGAAGTTCCTCTGCGACAACAAGCGAAACGAATGACTTGCCTTCCAGTTCGCGGGTACTTGTTATATTAATTTTAATAGTACCTTTATCTGGACTATGATCTTTAATTTCCAGATTCACATTTTGGATAAGCTGGTTCATGGCTTTTTGGCGTATGATGGGAAACTTTAACCCTTTTGATTGTTTGAAGAGCATAGGAAACTTAGGGAGTGTGCTAATAACGGTCATACCTGTCATTTCTGCTGCTCTAACAGGGTCTCGCAATGAATTATCCAAGAATTCCATTGCAATGATAATAGCTAGCGTGATTATAAAACCTGCTAGAAAAGATATCAAAACAAATAATAAACGCTTGGAAGATAGCGGGCGAATAGGGAAAAAGGGATCATCAAAAATCTTTAAATTGGTAGACATCAGCATATTGAAACGATGGAGTAATGCCTGATTATAGGAATGTAGGTTTTCAAGATAGGCACGCTCTGCTACATCAATTTCTCTTTCAATTCTTTTTAATTGAGAACCCCAAGGGGCGAATTTGCTATATATTTCTTCAAATTCTCTTTGTCTATTGGTGATTACGTCGAGCCTAGCATTGGCTTCTTCGAGAGATATAATTTGAGACAACCACTGGGTAAGTAGGTTTTTTAGTTCGACACCTTCTGGAGTGTGTGCTACTTCAAAGGTATTTGCTGCCTCATGTGCCATTTCGTTTTTGAGTTGATACATTCTATCTCGCCATTCCTTTTGTTTGGGTTCATACATTTGAGTGGTACTATCTAATGAAATGACATCAAATTTGGCAAGCCGTGTTGATAGCTCTGATATTTCTTCTCTTTGCCTAGTTAATCGGCCATTAATTTCTGTTAGATTAACTCTTAATTTTAGTTGGTTCTCTAAATTTTTTATGGTCGAATCTGCTGCAGCAATTTTCATTTCTTCTTTGAAGAAAAATTCATCTAGATCTTCTTTTTTAGCAGCGATAAATCGAGTTTGTTCGTAGTAGTTAATGATTTTGTTGTTGACACGAAACGCTAGGAGTTGGTCTTCAACATTTCTAAGTTTTGTTGCTGATTTTTTCACAGCTTCTTCGAAGAAAGCGACTACATCATTAGACATCCCTTTCTTAATATCTTTATGTTTGTCAATAAAAATCTTTGTGAGCAGGATTAATGTTTGTTGGCAGACACCAGGATCAATTGTTGTGTAGGTAAATCGAAGCATATCACTTTTACCTTCTCGAGATACCATTAGTTTTTGTAGTTTTTCAATACCGAAAAAGTCATGATCGCTATATAGTGTTTTGAAAATGATATTCTCATCACCTCTATTTCTCCATTTGTAGACATTATTTAGTGTATTTTCGT
>JAKVCU010000209.1 GCA_022448955.1 Saprospiraceae bacterium | reverse complement strand
ATGAAGCTGGATTTCGACAAGTACCTTGTATTCCATATGGTTGGCAACCAATAGGACAACGAACAAGAATACTTCCTCAAAAAGGAAAAACATTGAGCGTCTTTGGATTACTGAGTCCAGATAATCAATTAGCTTGTTATCCTACGGAACAAACAACTAATGCTGAGTTTATCATTCAATGTATTGACCACTTTTTGGATAATAAAGTAAAACGCCCTACTGTCATCATTCTAGATAACGCTCCAATTCATACAGCCAAGATCATGATGAACAAAAGGAAAGAATGGGAAAATAAAGATTTATTTTTATTCTTCCTTCCAAAGTACAGTCCTCATCTTAATCGAATTGAAATACTTTGGCGTAAGGTCAAATATGAATGGTTAAAACCTCAACACTATAAATCTTGGGGTACTTTAAAACGAGCTGTCAAAGATATTCTGGCCTCTTTTGGCTCAGATTTATACAATATAAATTTCAGTAAACCTTTTTATATAATTTAATTTGGTTACCTGCTTAATATAGGTCCGGATAATGAAATATATAATTGGCCCTGTGAAGTCAATTGGTGTAAGCATAAGCCTGATGCCTTCATTATCTACTAAACTATATAATACACATTACACCTACTCAAATAGATTTTAAATAAGGGTCTTTATTAAAAAAGTACTGATGAATATCAAAAATATATTTAAAATAATAATTGCTACCTGTTTTTTCTTTTTAAGCTTAAATGGAGTAGCTCAAATCAAATGGGCAACCGATGGAGATGCTTATTTTAAATTGAAAGATAGACAATTGATCAAATACACCTTGCCTAATCATGATCCACAAGTAGTTATCTCAAAAGAGCAGCTTACGCCAAATGGGAAATCCGAACCGATAAGCATTGACCATTACAAGTTTTCCGAAGACCAACAAAAAATATTGCTATTTACCAATACCCAAAAAGTTTGGAGACTACATACCAAAGGGGATTATTGGGTATTTAACTTTGAAAATAATAGCTTAAGGCAAATTGGTAAATCGCTGCCGACTTCTTCTCTAATGTTTGCAAAATTTTCACCAGATGGAAAGTCAATCGCCTATGTTTCTGAAAATAATTTATTCTTTGAGGACTATGCTACAGGGGAAGTACAAGCTTTAACCAGCAATGGCTCCACCACACTAATTAATGGAACATTTGACTGGGCATATGAAGAAGAGTTTGCTTGTAGAGATGGATTTCGATGGAGTCCGGATAGCAAATCGATCGCCTATTGGCAAATCGATGCCAGTACGATCAAGAAGTTTTATATGATCAATAATACAGATTCCATTTATTCTCAATTGATTCCCTTGGAATACCCAAAGGTTGGAGAGTCCCCATCTGCTTGTAGAGTTGGGGTTGTTCAACTTTCAAATAAAAAAACGAATTGGATGGATATACCGGGAGACCCTGCCAATAACTATTTAGTAAGAATGGAATACATTCCTAAATCAAATCAACTCTTAATCCAGCAACTTAACAGAAAGCAAAATCACAGCAAGATATATATGGCAGATGCTATTACGGGGCAAGCAAAGACGATTCAAGAAGAATCAGATGATGCTTGGGTGGATCTATTTCAATTGGGGAATCGATATGCCATTGATTTTACCAATAATTTTATCTTTTTGGAAAAATCAAAGAGCATTCTTTGGGCTTCGGAAAAAGAAGGTTGGAGACATTTATATCAAGTCTCTTTGGAAGGAAAGCCTGAAGTCGCTATTACCAAAGGTGATTATGATGTGATTGACGTAAAACACCTTGATCCTGAAGAAGAATATGTTTACTATATGGCGTCTCCTGACAATGCCACTCAAAAATATTTATACCGAACCCAATTAAACGGAAACAATAAAGCTGAGTTGATTAGTCCAGAAAGATTAAAAGGTACCCACAATTATTCTTTTTCGACTGCCGGCACTTATGCCGAGCATACCTTTACCAATTATTATACCCCCATGGCTAGAGAATTTATTAAAGTCTCCAACCATAAAGCCTTAACATCTGAAGAAAGTATTCTTCAAAATCTTGAAAAATTAGAAGGAGAGAAAAAAGTTGAGTTTTTCAAAGTAAAAACTGCTGAAAATATTGAGATGGATGGATGGATGATCAAACCTAAAGATTTCGACCCTACGAAAAAATATCCTGTCCTATTTTATGTCTATACAGAACCAGCAGGTACCACCGTAAATGATGTATACAATATAGGTAGCAGTTTGTATGGTGGAGATTTAGCGGCGGATGGATATATCTATATATCCATTGATAATAGAGGCACTCCAGCGCCAAAAGGACGAGCATGGCGAAAATCTATCTATAAAAAGATTGGACTGATCAATATCGATGATCAAGCTCTGGCAACCAAAGAAATACTAAAATGGGATTTTGTAGATCCCGAGCGTATAGCCGTTTGGGGATGGAGCGGAGGTGGATCTGCCACATTAAATTTGTTGTTTCGTTATCCTGAGATTTACAAAACAGGCATTTCAATCGCTGCAGTTGCTAATCAATTAACTTATGACAATATATACCAAGAGCGTTATATGGGTTTACCTCAAGAAAATAGAGAGGATTTTATAGCAGGTAGCCCTATTACTTATGCCAAAAACCTTGATGGAAATCTATTATATATTCACGGCACTGGAGATGATAATGTACATTTTCAAAATGCTGAATTATTGGTAAATGAATTAATAAAATACAATAAGCAATTTCAATATATGCCCTATCCAAATAGATCTCATAGCATGAGAGAAGGAGAAGGTACATTTAGACATTTATCTACTCTATTCACAAACTTCTTAAGACAATATTGTCCTCCAGGAGGAAAATAGTCATTAGAAGAATACATCTAAAAATCATTGCCAAGTCTAGAATATATAAATACAGGAATATAACCGATAGGAAGTACTCCTTTATAGTATGGGCAAAAGAAATAGAAGGAAATTGGCGTTATGAAGTAAGCCAATACCATACAGTTCATTAACTGAAAGCCTTCAGTAAATATCATTAGACACTTCCATCTAAAAATCTAGCACACTGTAATTTAAGTTTATTTGATTTTTTCAGATAAGCGGCTAGTCAAAATTGCTTGTATAATAAATTCCTGCCAGCCGGCAGGCACGGCGTCAGCTCAAAAATAGTA
>JAKVCU010000208.1 GCA_022448955.1 Saprospiraceae bacterium | reverse complement strand
TTTATGAAGATTTTAAACAAAGAATCTGGAGAATTATTAGAAGCGGTCATTGAACTGGTCGAGAATGAGGACTGGTCTATTATTCATAACAATGATGCTTTTCAATTCGATTGGTTAAAAGAACGAAAACAGATCGTTCATAAAATAAGGCTCGAAGTTGAGCAGGAAATTCTTGGTTTAATTTCTATCGAAGATATTCCTAGAGAATTTAGAATTCATGTGAGACTAATTGAAGTTAATTCCAAAGATACAGGCAGAAATAAAAGATTCGATCATATTGCTGGATGTTTATTTGCTTTTTCATGTCAACTTGCATTTGAAAAAGATTACGAAGGTTTTGTTTCATTACAATCTAAAACAGAACTTGAACAACATTACATGAATAAATATGGATTTCAACAATTTGGTAGAAATCTTTTTGTAGAACTTGGTCAATCCCAAAATTTAATCAATAAATATTTGAATGATGAATGAAGAACAAAGAAAATATTATCGAGAACTCTATGATAAACTTGCAAAAAAATATTCTAAAGAAGAATTAGTAGATGCTTTTGTTTTTCCTTCTGATATGACAGATGAACAGAGAAAACAAGCTGATGAAATGCTTTTTGAAGAAAGGAAAAAAAAATTAGCGAATAGATCGCCTAAAGAAAAATTGTTATCTGGACTACTTAGAATAAGATACCAAATAAAATCTTATGTCCAACAAAGTCAATTCGACGAAACAAAATCAAGTATCTTTTTCCTCAACGAATATCTTAAAGTTATCAATAAAAAACAGAAAGACTTAGCTGAAGATATTGGAGTTCATGTTACAAGATTAAGTAGAATATTGAATGGAAAAGAGAAGTTAAGTTTAGCAATTGCTTATCGACTAGAAGCTCATTCTGGCGATTTAATTCCTGCTATTATTTGGTGGAAATTGGTCCAAAAAGAAATTGAACAAGAAATTAAAACCAGTAATCAAAAAAAAATGGAAGAAAAGCAAAAAGTAAAAAATATTATCTATCAAAGAGCTTAAAAATGTTGGCTGTGGCTAACATAGCGCTAAGCGGCAATAGCTGCTAGTAAATTTTAGGAAATAAGATTTCAACTTTATGATTTTTACGGTAAATTAAACTCCAGTATTCAAATAATATGCAGCTACTGCGTCAGCGCCGAGCCGTTCCACACCATTAAAAAAAAATAGTGCATCAAAAATTCGACATTGAAATAAAAGGGCAAAATGAGAATACAGTTCGATTTCGATTAAAAAATGGTGAAAAATTTTTAACCTTTAAAGATGTATTTGAACTATGGACAAATAATCCAAAATTTGTCAAATTTTATAAAGACCAATTGATAAAGTTGGATTATGAAGCGTTTTATTGGGAACATCCTGCAATAAAAAAAGAGTTCTTAGAAAAGAAATATGAATGCATCTTACAAAGAAGCAGACCTTTGGAACATTTGCCAATAAATGAAAGTGCGTTCAAAGATTTTATACATAAGAATGAGCTGGTAACAGATTTCTTGAATATGGGAAAGAATGCAATATTGGTTGTACCAACAAAAAAGATAGATAAAGAAATTTACAACCACATGGGTAAATTTATAAGGTTGGCAGAACAAGAGCAGATAATTGAAGTATTTAAAAGAGTTGGAAAATCTATACTCGAAGAAATTGAAAACCAAAAATTGATTTGGTTGAATACTGCGGGTTTAGGAGTAGTTTGGTTGCACATTAGAATGGATACAAGACCCAAATATTACAAAACAACGAGATATAAAGAACCTGACTTTTTGAGTAACATCAAATGAATCAATTATGAAAAATCTATTTAAAAAATGGTTTGGGAAAGCAGAACCCAAATCGAATTACTCAATGAATGACAAAAGCCAAAAAGTGGAAATAAATAACTTTCAGTTAGAAGAACTAATCAGAAGAGGCAATAATGAAGAATTCCTAAAAATTGCTGCTGAAATCGGAGGAGAAAAAATAAAATGTAATTCCAACTCAGAAGAATTAGCATCAATTCATTGGGCAGCAGGTTCAGGAAATATTGAAATTGTTAAGTATCTTCTATCAGATGAAGTAAACGAAAATGCCAGTTTGACAAGAGGTAATAATTTTTCTCCACTTCATGCAGCTTCAATGAATGGTTTTACAAATATTGTAGAACTCTTAATTGAAAAAGGAGCAAATGTGAATGTTCAAACAGACCCACAAAAATATGCTCCAATTCATAGTGCATCATTTGGAGGGCATTTGGAAACAATAAAAGTTTTGGTAGATAATGGTGCAGATTTGAATTTGAGGAATTACAGAAACGAATTACCAATTGATACAGCGAAAAGACAAAATCAAACGGAAACAATTAAATATTTTGAAGAATTAAAGTAAAAAAGAAAACGGTGTGGAACAATGCATATAACGTTCATGCCCAGCAAAAGCTGGTCACGCCGTATATGCGAAACCGTTACGTGTAAGCCCCTTGTCCTCAGCTATTTACAATCAAAGATATCGTGCAGGGTTTGGGCAAATATATCGACAAATAAGATGAGTTTTCCGACGATATTTTGATTAGATATTGATTCATAATTTAGAGGTAAATCAGCAAAATTAGATCCAGTTTCGGTGGATATTTAAACCCGATGAAATACTGAAATAAGACAAAATTCTCATCCCTGCACAGAGTCTGGTTCACAAATAGAAAAATTGATAGTTTTACCCGCATCGCTGCTTTCTTATCTCGGCAAATAAGTCAATATCCTGACGGTAGATAAGATTCGTTTTGAATATTTCTAGTTCATCTCGTTGGATAATACAAATAAGAAAATGGTAGAAATTGGTCTCCACATTTGTGTGCAATTAAATTTCGGGCGATTTTGATCGCAGCGGCCAAATCACGAAAGTAGCCTCGGAAAAAAGTTACCAAGCGGGTGATAAAATGGTGAAATCTGGAAATAGCTGGACCAATTTGGTAGCTAATACAAATCAATCGGCTACTCAGCTATGGGAAAAATGGGGGCTAATACACGTAACATAGCGCTAAACGGCAATAGCTGCTAGTAAATTTTAGGAAATAAGATATCAACTTTGTGATTTTTACGGTAAATTAGATGCTAGTATTAAAATAATGTGCAGCTACTGCGTCAGCGCCGAGCCGTTAGCCACAACCACCACGAAATAAGGTTTATAAAAAACATCAATTAACTTGATAAAAACATTAAATCAGGTTATTTTTGTTTTATGAAGATTTTAAACAAAGAATCTGGAGAATTATTAGAAGCGGTCATTGAACTGGTCGAGAATGAGGACTGGTC
>JAKVCU010000207.1 GCA_022448955.1 Saprospiraceae bacterium | reverse complement strand
TACCTTAGAAATCATAGTGAATTCAACTCATGATTCAGAAGTTTTTGAAGAAGCATTATTTTGGCAAATAATTGGTATGCTTGATTGGTCAAAAGGAACTAACACAAACGAAATTATCCAAGCTGCTGTTTCTCATTTAGAAAATTTAAGTGTAGAGAAGATTTTTGCTTTCCAAGATTTATAAGCTCATCATTTATACCAATTAGATAAAAAAAATATGCTCAAAATATTGGAAAAAGTAGCTATGGCAATCATTTCAACTTTTCAACAGACACCTTTTTATATTTCAGAGCTGCAGTTGTGGCAAACGGAAAAACATTTTATGAACAAGTTTTAGAGACGCCTACAGACATGCCAAAAGAATTTCCTTTTGAAGCACTCCTAAATATTGCTCCAAAAGCTTTTTTCAATAAAACAGGCAACGAATGGAGTTATGTATCAAATCCAAGTTTTGAGACCTATTCTAATTCAGAAGGTTGGGATGGCAAAAGTTGGTTAGATCAAATATTGTAAAGACTTTCTGAAGCTGTTAATATGCATAAAAATGATAGGCGCAATCAAGATGAACACCATCTATAAGAAATTCATGATAGAGAAAGGAATGGTTTATTTAAATATGGTATTAGTGGTCGACCTCTAAATAAAGATGGAAGCTCGCCTCGTGCAAATGAACCAATTAATCTCTTTAATAAAGTTGTGGGTTGGGCAAGATTTTTTGCCCAAATAATTTTAACAGGAATTAAAGGAAGAGCAAAAGCTGAAGAAATTGAAAATCAGCATATTGATGCATATGAAAAAAAGCATGGTAAGAAACCACCAGGAAATCAATAGCCTTTTACCTTATTAGCATCATACATTTGCAAAGAGAGCGTAATAGTGTAATAGTAGACAGATTAAACTCAATAACTATTACACTATTAAGGTTCCTATTACTGCATAATCTCCCTCATCCATAATTCATTCCCCTCATTATCGAATACTCGAACAATCAGCTTACGCTCTCCTCTAGGGCCAGTAAACTCTAATGTGCCATAATTACGCTGGCCCACAAAAGTACCATCAACACGATTGGTATTTGGTTCATCTGCCCCTCTTCCAGAACCTGAAGTTAAAGGCGAAACAGTGATATCATACAACACATTACCTGCGTCATTAGTGTAGGAGCTCATTTCAGTATGGTGACGATCACCTGATAAAAAGATGACGCCTTTTATACCTTCTTCTTCAATACGCTTTAGTAGGTAATCCCTTTCTTCCTTGTGGTGATTCGCATAATTTTCAAAAACTGCAGCATCATTGATCACCTGCCCACCAATGGCCACCATTTTGAATGGTGATCTGCTGTAGGCTAATGCATCAATCAACCATTCTAGTTGTTCCTTACCTAAAATAGTGCGTTCACCAGTTTTTCTTTTGTTAGGAGAACGATGATAGCGGTTATCTAACAAGAAGAAGTCGATATCGTGAAATTGAAAAAAACTTGTAATCCCCTTCGAATCTGGAAGGCCATAAGTAGGGTTTCCCCAAAAAAGTTTAAATGCATCTAAGGTCTTATCCTTATGAATAAAACTACGATCAGAGTCATTCGGACCAAAATCATGGTCATCCCAAATCGCATAATGGTGTGTAGATGCCAAAAGTGGTTGTAGTACCGCCAAAGAACGTGCATCTGTGTAACGCTTGTGAATACCCGTCTGTGTAAACCAATCTGCTTCTCGCAAATAGATATTATCGCCTAACCATAACATAGCATCAGGATTTTGCGCTCTAATACTTTTGAAAATACGGTATCCTCCACCATAAGGTTTTCCTGGCCGATCGTATTTTTCTTCATTCACATAAGCACAGCTACCAATGGCCATCTTAAAATCTGGCGCATCTGTACGATATTGGAATAATGGCTGTGTTCTAAACTCAGTAGGATAAGCAAATTCAAGTGTTTGTCCATTGATTTCAACTTGATAGGCATAAGTTGTGGAAGGCTCTACTTCATTCGCTACTATTTTGGCAACAAAAGCCTTATCCAATGAAGTCCGTATCTTCTCTGTTTTCATTTTTTGATCAACTTTGCCTTTCGGCCAATAAACAAACTGCACCTCAGCAGCTTCTTTTGTTTGTACCCAAAGCATCACTTCCCTCATTTCAGAATAACCTAACATTGGGCCGGACTGTAATAGTGATTGCTGTGCAAAAGATATATTTAAGGATACTAATACAATAAAAAAAACACAGAATTTCTTCATGTTGTTAGAGTTTAATTTGGAAAGATGAAGTTAAAAGCAACTTTAGGAAAGTGATGAAATCTGAGGTTAAAAATCTATTAAGTTTCTTGACCAGTACTTACAACACTATAGCTCCCTCACAATTAAATGTTGTAAACCAATCCCTTACAATCAAATCCTAGTCCCTTATTGTACATTATAATTTGGGATATCTTCTGTCCTACTTTCCAGAAAACCGCTATCTTTAAGCTATGAAAATAGTAAACATTTCTTTCATAGTCATCAGCATTTTTCTGCTCTGCATCCTAATTTTCAGCATACGACAATTAATACAAACTTTTGAGCAAGGACAACAAAACACCCTCACTCATCAAAAAGAATTACAAAAAAAAATATACAACAACGGACAAACAGTGCTGATGAGTAGCTTACTTTCAAGATTGAAAGAAGAGTTGGCAGAATACTCTACTTTAAAAAATGAAAGCATTCGTTCCATTGCTGCACTGAGTCATTCTTTTCAAGAATATCATTACGAAATAGCTGGACAACAAAAAGAATATAGTCCTGAACGGGGGCAGCTTCTCTTACACCTTGCCTTAATGGATTTAGATTCTATGATATTTGCACGTATCAAAGAGCAAACCACCTTCTCCTATGCTAAATTAGATAAGGTAGATTTAAGTAACTTAGATCTAAGTGGTGTTGATTTAGAAAGGTCTTACTTAAAAGAAGCCAACTTAAAAAAATCTAACCTTAGTTTTTCTAACTTGGATGATGCTATTCTTACTAAAGCAAATCTTGAAGAAACGAATCTTCTAGGAATAAGTGCACTTAGATCAAATTTTGAATGGGCCAAGCTTGATGGATCTATTTTGGCGAAAGCCAAATTAAGCGGTAGCAACTTCTATGGTTCCTTACTTAGAAAAGCATCACTAAAAAAGGCAAAGCTAGAACGTTGTAATTTTATTGGTGCATCGCTACATGAGGCTGATTTATCATACACCAGCCTCTATGGAGCTGATTTTAAAAAAGCAAATCTAATATCTACTAATCTCAGTTTCTCAGAAATGAAAGCGTCCAACCTAATTGACGCTAACTTAGTGAAAACAGACCTAAGTCAGGCAGAAATAATCATATCCGGAGTGGAACAAAACTGGTTTA
>JAKVCU010000206.1 GCA_022448955.1 Saprospiraceae bacterium | reverse complement strand
ATATCGGAATACTCATCCAGATATTTGAAAAAAGGCATAACTGACTTGTTTTAAATGAAAGGGGGTTAATTTGAAAATCTAATACAGCTAATCACTAAAAAAATTAAGCTCAATAAAGAGCAAATCGTTCTTATCCAATTGTAGCGATTCCATCGCCCTTCAAAGCCTAATCGAAACTGTTCCATTTCCATAGTAGACATGGCCTCAATATTCAAAGCTTCCAATGCATTATTTAAAGGGACATTCCCAACAATGGTTACCATCATCACGCCAAATACATACAGTAGTGTCGCTATTAATATTGGTGCAAAAGCCGCAGAAGAAGATCGGTACAATACATAAAGTAAAATGGGAAAGAGCACCAATAAGCCCATAAATGCAATGAAAAAAGCAGGATTTAAAATAGCTCGATTCATAGCCTTAAATGCTTGTAAATAATTTTCGTTATTCACTTGACCAATTCCTGGAGTTACAGATATGGACCAAGCATAAAATAGGCCAGCCATAAGACCTGTAAAAACGGTAGTAATGATTAATAATAAGGTATTCATCTTTTTTTTGGTTTTAGATCTAGGAATTAATAAACTACGTAAAATTGATGAAGTCATTTTTTTATCAGACTAGGCAAAAAACGATGACGATGCCATATCCGCCTTAGACGGACAGCAAGCCTGCCTGCCTGCAAAGGCAGGGCTTTTTAACGAAGTATGAGAAAAAAAGAACAAGTTCAATTGTGTAGGTTATTATTTTCTTAAGCTCTTAACTTGATTGATCCAGTTCTTTAAGGTTTGGTATTCTTCAGGTTTCATTTCTTTTCTTCGATCTCGACCTTTCGGCATTCGTTTGAAAAAGAAAACCTGCCGATTAATTCGTTTGGCAAAGCCATCCATATTTTCGAGGGTGAACACTTTAGCCGGATTCTCTGTAATGTGGCAAGTATTACATCTAGTCTTTAAAACTTCAAAAGCTGCCATTTTCTGTTGGTCAACTTCTGCAACTATCCCATTATAACTTTGAAAATTAAAGCTCCAAACACTTAAGAATAGGGCGAAGAAGAATTGCAGCAGTTTAGATTTTTGTAATCTCATTGATTTAAAGTTTTTCTTATTGACTATACAAATCTGCTGGTTTTCTAGCCATTTCATTGGTTCTAAAAGGAGAATGATTTGTTCGAAAAGGATCAATTATCTTTAGTGGAATAATTTTATAAATAGATATGCAAAAGAAAATAGCACTCGTTACAGGTGCCAATAGAGGTATTGGTTTTGCTGTAGCAAAAGGATTACTGCAAAAAGGTATTACTGTTATTGCTAGCGCTCGGACAGATGAAAAAGCAAAGGTTACTAAAGAAAATTTATCATCATATGGAGATATTCATGTTTATCCGTTGGAAGTAACTCAGCTCCCAAGCATTCAAAAGGCAGTACAGTATGTTCATAACAATTTTGGCCAGCTAGATATACTCATCAATAATGCAGGCGTCAATTATGATACTTGGCATCATGTGCAAAATGCAGACCTAGAGGAAGTCAGACAAACCTTTGAAACCAATACCTTCGCCCCTTGGCAGTTAATTCAAAACTTTTTACCCTTACTCAAAAAAAGTAAAGCAGGACGAATCGTAAATGTAAGTAGTGGTTCTGGTGCATTCAGTAGTCAAAATGGCCAAACGCCAGGATATAGCCTTTCAAAATATGCACTAAACGGTTTGACCCTACAATTTGCGCAAGCATTACAAAGAGATGGAATTTTAGTTAATGCTGTCTGCCCTGGATGGGTCCGAACAGATATGGGTGGAAGTGGCGCACCAAGGAGCCCTGAACAAGGAGCAGACACCATTATCTGGGCAGCCTTATTAGAAAATAGTGGCCCTAGCGGAAAATTCTTTAGGGATCGGAAAGAAGTTTCATTTTAGTTGTTAAGCAGTTGTTATTCATTCTTTTAGATGCTATTCTTTGATTAATTTGCAAAAAACTAATGATGCAAAGAGTAGGCGTTTTTCTATCACTGATCTTTCTACTAAGTGCATGTCAGATGGAGCAAATCTCATCTTCTGATGCACCCTTTGACAAAGAAAAATGGGCACAAAAAGAAGGAAAAGACTACCCTCACCGCAATGCCATGGTGGAAGATGTACTATATAATGATACGATTCGCGCCCTTTCCCAATCCGCTATTTTAGAGTTATTAGGCGAGGCCGATCGGGTACAAGAAGATCATCATTATTATACGATTCGCCAAAGGCGATTAGGGCTCTGGGTTTTACATAGCAAAACACTCGTCATAAAATATACTCCAAGTCATTCCATTGAATGGATAAAACTGCATGAATAATATGGGTAAATCAATTGCAATATTATTACTAGCTATTCTGATGAATAGTTGTAATGGTCAGGTGGTACAGGAGACTTCCGCACCAACGAATTTTCCATTAGGTGAGTTAAGCGCTACTATTCCTCATGGTGTTATGGTTGTTTTTCAGGATTCTAAAGGTATTTATTGGTTTGGCGGAAGCCAAAAAGGCCTCTACAGATATGATGGACAACAACTATTCCTTATTACAGAAAAAGATGGACTATGCAGTCACACTATTCTAGGTATACAAGAAGATCATTTGGGTAATATTTACTTTGATACTCAAGAGTGTATTTCCAAGTTTGATGGACAACAATTCCAAACGCTAGAAGTCATTGATAACCCAACGGTCAAAAATGAATGGCAATTGCAACCGAATGATCTATGGTTTAGAATGGGATGGAATAGGCCTGGCCCTCTTCGTTATGATGGAGAAAAGGTATATCAATTAGCGTTTTCAGAAACGGAAGCATCTAAAGAATTTCATAGAATGTACCCCGATGCATCCTTTTCTCCCTTCGGTATATATAGCATTTATAAAGATAGCAAAGGACATATGTGGTTTGGAACATCAAGTTGCGGCGTTAGCCGTTACGACGGCAACTCTTTAGAGTGGCTGTATGAAGAAAGCATGACAACTACTCCCGAAGGCGGAGCACTAGGTATTCGCTCTACATTAGAAGATAAAGATGGTTATTATTGGTTTACACATGCTCGATTTAAATATAAACCGCTTCCAAGTCCCCATAATTCCGATTTTTCTAGACAGCTGAACTATCAAAAAGATAAAATCTTTGAAGCGTCTTATTATCCTTATTTCATGGCTATAGTGGAAGATAAAGCAGGTGATTTATGGATGGCAGAAGAAGGCATATGGCGTAATACCGGTCAGGAACTAATTCATTATCCAGTAGAAATAGAAGGAACAAAGGCATCCATTTTTTCTATCTATCATGATAATGAAGGTACCCTTTGGCTCATCACACATAATCTAGGACTCCTAAAATATAATGGTAATAGCTTTGAAAAATTCAAGCCGTAAACAATGGCCTCTTCCCATACAAAAAGAATTCATTCTGAAAACCACACTCTCTGCTAATAAATTTAATATTAAATTAACTTGTCGATTTTCGATTCTCGCTTTTTTTAGTTATATTTCAAATGAAATTAATATAAAAGCTATGAAAAGATTAAACTTATTACTCATCCTATCTCTGAGCTTCCTACTTTTCACCAATTTGA
>JAKVCU010000205.1 GCA_022448955.1 Saprospiraceae bacterium | reverse complement strand
CGAACCCAATCATTATCAAGACAATTAATACATTCTTCATCTTCATTTTTTGACTAAAGTAACTTAATTATGTTTGAGTTTTATTCAAGCTTTTAATCAACAACTTGAGACGGCCTGCTGACACAAAGATAGTGCTTTAAAAAAGCTTCGCGAGGGAGCTTAGCGAGCTAAGTGAATGATCCAATCTAATGCCATCGTGCTCAAAGCTTTAGTTTTTAGTTAATAGAAAGTTTAAACACGCTATTAATCAGCTAATGAGATTTGAACTGGCATTAATAGACAAAATATTGTCCACTAAATCTAATTATTTTAACTCAACACTTTTTAAAATTGTTTTTTAAATATAGAATTAAGTAAATTAATAGATTTTATATTGCTATAAGTAAAAGTTATAATAGAAAATGACACTACAACAATTAGAATATGCGCTGCAGTTGCAGCAATCTAGTAGCTATAGTCGTGCAGCAAAAATTTTGGGTATTTCGCAACCTGCATTAAGTATTCAGATAAAAAAGTTGGAAGAAGAGTTAGAGTTAACCCTATTTGATCGCTCACAAAAGAAAATTCAACCTACTTATGAAGGGAAAACTTTCTTAGAAAGAGCGCAGCTTTTACTTACGCAAATGCAACAACTCAAAAATTTAGCAGTAGAATTAGCTGATGAATACTCAGGAGAGGTGAATATTGGTATCATTCCTACTTTAGCTCCCTATTTATTGCCCTTATTTATTAAAAACTTAAATGAGAAGTTTTCCAAATTGACTATTAATGTAGAGGAAGCAATTACAGAAGAAGTCATTCAAGGTATCAAGTCGGGCAAATTTGATGGAGGTATTATCTCAACACCTATCAAAAGCAAAACGAATTTGACAATTATCCCTTTGTTTTATGAAGGCTTCATGCTATTTGTATCGCAAGATCATCCATTATATCAACGAGAAAAAATCAATGTGAGCGATATCCCATTAGATGATATTTGGCTATTGAAGGAAGGAAATTGTTTCAGAGATCAGGTAGATAATATCTGCGAAATGGTACAACGAAAAGAGGAAGGCCACAACTTATTCTATTTTGAAAGTAATTCAATTGAGTCCTTGTGCAGGATTGTTGAATATAAAGGGGGGGTTACCTTTCTTCCAGAACTTACGACTATGTCGATTAGTAGTGAACGAGAAGAGATGATCAAAGAATTAGCAGGGCCAGAACGGGTACGAGAAATCAGCTTGGTTCATCTGCCAGGCCATGTGAAGCGACGCACTTTGGAACAACTCAGTCATACGATTATCGCCAGTTTACCAAAAAGCCTTTTAGAAAAAAAAGACTTTCAGGCAATTCCTACTAATTTGGAGTTGTGATTTTATTCTGAGGAAGGATAATCAATAATAGTTAAGCTTTTTTGATTCTTAATGAGACTCTTGAGTGCATAACCTTCTAACTCATGGATTTTTATGTTTGTTTCAGCCTTAAAGCGTGGAGGTTTTTGGGGAGCATAAAATGTGTATATATGCAATGTATCGGCTAATCCAACTTCAAATGCCATAGGTAACATACCATTAAAAATATAGTCTTCTTCTTCGTTGAAAGAAGGGGTTAATTCATCCTTTTGAGTTAAAATAACTCTACTGTGATTACCGCTGATTCCCCAAATTTCTAGTTTAAAGATTAGTTTTTCATCTTTTATTTGTACATGATAAGATTGTTCAAATTTTCCAAAGCCTTCAAAATCACCACAACTAGTAAATAGGAACACAATGAGAATTTTAGAAAAAAGAGTTACAATGGATATTTTAATCTTCATAACTAAATTAGATTATAAAACTTTCTACTTCCAAAAGGATAGGAGCAAAACCTAGTGTGTGAAAAATATATTTCTTTGGAGGTAAAGCCAATAGAGAAAAATAGAGTACGCAGAGGAATCTCTATGAACTCTAATTGCCTCTGTGTACTCCACGTCCAAAGGAATGATAGATATTAGTGCAGCAATTAATCTCGCAACTCAGTAAATAAAGTTTCGCCTTGGAATTCTAATTTAGAAATATGCTTAATGGTATGATTGGGATCAAGTGGTGTCCAATATTCAGGATATTTCATAGTTATTTCTTGGCCCATTAGGGAATCACGTAGCCCTTTTAGTGTGAGTCCTTGCTCTAATCCTCGATTGATATAATAAACGGTAGGATCACCCTCTAAGCGGAAGCAGGCATCTAAAGTCCCACCTTCAAAAATTTTGGTCACTTTTCCGCTTACTACTAGGCATTCACTTTCAGGAACAATAGGTACTGGACGAAGAATCAGCATACAAAGGATTATGAATAGTCCAAAAAGAAGTAAAATCCAATGAGAAATTTTCATAATAGGTTAGTTTTCAAGTAGAACGCTTATCCTTGATCAAATTAATACTTTCTTTGGAGTTTAACAGTTTGTACTTGCGTCCAAATATTACTTGATATACCTTACAGGCCAAAATTAAATCTGCTTCATGGAACAGAAAATACTAGCGATCGATTTAGAAAAAGGTATAATTGAACAGCTTAAAGTGGTGAGTGAGGCTAGCCGCAAATTGGTTCATATCAGTGATCAGGATATAGCTGCTATTTTAAATGAATTGGCAGACTTGACCATTCAGCAAATGCCTGCTTTGGTAGACGCTAATCAGAAAGATTTGGATCGAATGGATCCCAAAAATCCGAAGTATGATCGTTTATTGTTGAATGAGGCTCGTTTGCAATCTATTGCAGCAGATTTACGAAAAGTAGCAGACTTGCCCTCGCCTTTAAATCATAAATTGGAAGAACGCACCTTACCTAATGGCCTTCAATTGTCGCGTATTTCTGTTCCAATTGGAGTGATTGGGATTGTTTTTGAGTCCCGTCCAAATGTAACCTTTGATGTATTTGCATTATGTTTGAAATCAGGCAATGCAAGTGTATTAAAAGGAAGTCGAGATGCGCATTTTTCTAACTTGGCTATTGTAGGTTTGATTCAGCAAGTTTTGCGAAAGCATAACTTGGATCATATATGTTATTTAGCGCCAAGCGAAAGAGAAGCCTTAGCTCATATTTTAGATGCAGATCAATACGTAGATACCATTATTCCAAGAGGTAGCCAAGGACTTATTCAATATGTTAGAGAGCACTCACGAGTACCCGTTATTGAAACAGGTGCAGGCATTGTGCACACCTATTTTGATGAAAGTGGAGATGTCGAAAAAGGAGCGAAGGTTGTAGAAAATGCAAAGTCAAGAAGAGTCAGTGTATGTAATGCATTGGATACCTTGATTGTGCATGAAAGCCGCCTTACTGATATCCCAACGCTAGTTGCAGCTTTAGGGCTTATCCACAAATGCCAAGTATATGCTGATCAAGCTGCTTTTGATGTGCTGAAAGAGGTTTACCCAAGAGAATTATTGTATTTGGCGACAGCCGAAGACTTTGGCACCGAATTCTTGGCCATGAAAATGTCTATAAAAACGGTAGCCTCTATAGAAGAAGCCTTGGAGCATATTGCTCAATACAGTTCTAAACATAGCGAAGCTATTATAGCAGAAGACCGTGCAAAGGTTGAGCAGTTTTTAAAAGCAGTGGATGCTGCTGTAGTTTTTGCCAATACCTCCACAGCCTTTACAGACGGTGGCCAGTTTGGCCTAGGTGCCGAGATAGGAATCAGCACGCAAAAGCTACATGCTAGAGGGCCTATGGGCTTGCGTGAGTTATGCAGCTATAAG
>JAKVCU010000204.1 GCA_022448955.1 Saprospiraceae bacterium | reverse complement strand
AAGGGGTTCCATATTGAAAAAATTTATGACGAGCAAAATGACCAGATCATTCAGTTTGGAGAACTTATTTATGAACCACTACTGATTGACGATGAAAAGGTGAAAATTGAATCTTTTTTGAAAGAAGATGAATTTCTTAAATCCATTGAAATGCTAGCGGAAAATCCTCTATGGATAAACCATAGAATGATTCCAATAGGGAGGACCAAGAATGGATATCAAATTGGCGTTAAAATTGATCTACTAGACGATCAAAAAGAAGAAGTTTGGTTAGTTCGAGATGCCTCATCAACTTTAGAAAGAGAGAATACGGTTAAGTTGTCTGATGATATTTTCAAATTTATTAGAGGCTTAGTCGCAGCGTACGATCATAATTACTTCGAAAGAATATACCAAAAATGGGGAGAAGACTTTTGGCGCATCAAGTCAAATTAGTGTCCCTAAATTGCATAAACGTTATTCGATCTACAAAGGATCGAATAACGTTCAAAACTTTAATACGAACCACGAATACCCTGCACGACACGTCTAGTATTTGGTGCCATAACAGATTCTGGTACATCTGCTGGTTTCTTATTCACGATTTGTTTCACCACATGCTCTGCCGACATCATTGCGCCTTCTTGCCAACCCGGTAGGGTAGAAGCTTGATCACCAACGATAAAGAAACGGCGATCTGGACGCAAAATTCTGCGATAATATTTTTGATCATGCTGATTGCCTTCCCAGCTTGGCCAAGCACCCATTTGATGCTCTACATATTGCCATGCAATAGAAATGCCTTTATCAGAAGGAACAATCTTTTCATCTGCAATTTCTGGATGGAGTTTTGCACCTTCTTCTTTTGCTTTTGCAATTCTTTCTTTAGGGCTAAGCTTACCAAATTCTACTGCATTTTCGCTGTGGATATAAGCGCCAGTTAAGGTTCCTTTTTTGCCAAAGAAATTATTGGAAGGATACCAAATTTGCTCAATAATGCTATCTGTCCAACTGATGCCACCATAGATTTGGTATTCATCATTTTCCCAGAAGCGTTGCTCTGCTTGCCAACCCACTTTGCAAGAAGGAGAGAAAGTGGTGTTTTCTACTGCTTCCGCAAAATCAGGCTGGAAGCTGTGTTGAAGCTTCGTCAATATAGGACAAGGAATATTACTTACGCAATAATCTGCTTTAATTTGGGATTCCCCTCTTTTCCCTTTAAAAGTTACAATCACGCCATCATCGTTTACCTCTATCTTAGTAACTGGAGACTCATACTTTATTAAATCACCAACAGTACGTTTGAATCCTTCTACAATCATGTCCATACCACCAACTGGTTGAAATAAAGTGGCTTGCCACTCAAATTCCATTGGATCATAAAAGCTATGCTGCCAAAACTCAGCATCCAATAAGCTATGTAAGATCAAATCCTTAGGATTTTCACACTTGTAATATACGTTTGGTGTTGGATTACCTTGTGGATCATCTGCACAACCATCGCGTGTTGAACCTTCATAGATATTGTCGGTACGGCTACCATATCGATTTCCTACTGCTTCTAAAGAACCAAATTTTTGAGGTAGCGTCAGCAAACGTTCTTGATCTTGTGCATTCAACTCCTGATCTAATGCTCCTTGGTTGATTACTTTCGCTAATAATTCGGCGATATAACCCCTGGTATCATTTTGAATTTCGCGATATACCACTGCTTTTTTATCAAAAACTTGGTCTGTTTGGAATAAGTTTCCAGTTGTATTCATGATGTAGCACTCTTCTGTGATGGTAAGGTAGGCGACCAGGGCCGAGATTGATATATTGGTCTTCATCGATGTTTACGGTAGAAACGGTACGTTTGCCATCTTTGATTTCAACGACTTTCTCCCCTTTCCTACCTGTTAAAGAACGGCCACCCGCACGGCCAGATGCTTCTAGAATGGCTACTTCCTAACCTTTTTGTCTTAGAATGTGGGAGGTGGTTAATCCGCCGATTCCAGCACCGAGGATAACCACTTTTTGACCTTTACCGATACCTTTTTGAATTTCAATTGGTGGAGCATCTTGGTTGGGAACATGGATGAGGTTCATGGCTACCATGGTTTCATACATGGCTGCAGCACCACCTACTAATCCTACATGTGAAAGGAAGCGACGACGAGACCACTCCTGCTTGATTTTCTCAGTAGTCTTACTCATGATTCAGGGTTTTAAATGTTTATATTTTTCAGTAATCTCCTGAAAGAGATAAAAAGGTCGGCTTTAAAGTAAAATTACCAAGGTCGACCTTTAATTTGCAAATTATTGTAGGTGTTTATTTTATAGATGGATGATCATCCGAAGGGCCTTCTAATGGCAAAAACTTGATATCTCCATAATATGCTTTGGTGATTTTTATTTCTTTATTTAGTAGAAAGTTAGGGATTGCTTCATCGAAGATGCGCTTATTCCAAAGTGTTTGTTCATGCCCAGAATTTACTACCTTGATATGTTTAGCATTACTAAAGGTTTTCATGGTTTCATCTACCTGTTCTTCGGGTGTTCGACAGTCTAATGTTCCTGTAATGAAGAGGGTAGGGATATTTGTTTTTAAAGGTGCAATAGGTTCAAAGGCTAAGTTATCGGTCAACCAATGATCTTTTACTGCTGAAAAAGGAAAGTTGACTACATTGTCAAAAAGACTATTTTCTGCTTCTTGAAGTATTTTTTGCCATCGTTCTGATGTTGCCCCAGAAGCTAACTGTAAGTTGATACTAGCGGCAGGTACTGCTAAACCAAATACCATGCGTTTTTGTGCAAACCAAGTTAGCATAGCGTAATCGCCTTTATCAATTGAATATAGTAATCTCGGAATAACTGGAATATCACCTGAATCATCAATATCCATACGTAAAATAAATGCTAAACCAAATGGACCAATAGGCAATTCTATTTCTAAATTGGTAAGTGGATTTGTGATGGTAACCACAGCAGGTTCTTTCTCCAATTTTTCCATTACTCGCTCGACCAATTTCTTAAAATCTGGAATTTTGGCATTTAGATTTTTATCCTGTTTGACCATCATGGCAATCTTATCAATATGCTGATCAAGGTAGGACGGATAATTTAATGCTTGGTTGAGACCATCAGAACCTACTAGAATGGATTTTTCAATTTGATCAGGAAATAGACGCATGACTGCCATCCCGATATGGGTACCAAAGCTAAAACCTAAGATAGAGTACTTTTTGATTTGAAGTACATTCATTAAGTCTCCGACATCATTGGCACAAGCTTTTACTGTATATGCTCCAATGTCAATATTTGATTGATGGAAGGAACTGAGCGCAACTTTTGACATTTTTTGATAATGAGTATAGGCAGCATCTTGAGAGATGAAAAAATCACTTGGAAATGTTTCCTGCCAGATATAGGTCAAAGACTCATTGTTGGAATCACGTCTGTCAATAAAAATAAGATCCGATATTTTTAATAAAGGAAGCCAGTCGACCAGATACTCTGGATCATCGGCCTGCCAAGTACTTGTTCCACCACCTCCTTCCAAGTATACCACTGGTGCATTAGGCGTTTGTGATAAACTTTTAAGGTGAGTAAATTTTACTTTGATTTTCCTGCTATTAGGATTGTCTCTACTTTCTGGAACTTGCATATATCCCGTAATTCCAGAAAGAGTAGGGCCATCGATTGTTTGGAATTCTTTTATCTCAATATTAACAAGTGTGCCTTGGCCAAAAGAAATTTGACTTAATAATAGAAAGACGGATAAGAGTAAAAAATTGGTATTTTTCATGTGTTTAAATATTTAGCCCAAGGGCATATTTACAATTTCGAATAGGCATAATGTTGCAAATGCTAAGGAAT
>JAKVCU010000203.1 GCA_022448955.1 Saprospiraceae bacterium | reverse complement strand
TTCATTTTTAAAGATCGTTAGTTGAAACTATGCCCTTTAGGGCAAGAGCTTTCAGTTGCTACTCAATTTTACTAAATTTAGTAGATGAGTAAAAATAGATACAGTACGCATAGCATACATAATATACAAGTGCATTTAGTTTGGTGTACCAAATATCGGTATCATGTACTTAAAGAAGATATACAGATACGTTGTAGAGATTTGATAAAGCAAAGCTGCAATGCGATGGATATCAAGATATTGAAGGGAGTTGTAAGTAAAGATCATCTCCATTTACATATAAGTTATCCGCCAAAATTATCGATTAGTGAAATAGTCAAACGCTTAAAGGGACGCACCTCACGAAAGTTATTACAAGAGTTTCCTGAATTGAAGAAACGCTATTGGGGTGGTCACTTTTGGGCCATAGGTTATGGATGTTGGAGTGTTGGCAATATAACGGAAGAATTACTCCAACAATACCTAGACCATCATAAAGATAATCCGAACGGTGACGAGAACTTTATTCTCGAGTAATTTCAATGAACTTGCAGTTCAGTTTTTTCAATCGGCTTAAGCCGACAATGTGTAGGACTTTCAGTCCTTAATCAAACCTATGGATTTTAAATCCATAGTTGTTTAGTTTTCACAGTCACGGACGTATAAACATGACCGTTGTACCACATGCTGAATTATCTTCCGAAAATTTTAATAGATAAAGCTTTGATTATAAAGTCTACATTAATTACGATACTATCAATTCAGATTTTAATATTGAGTACTCTTTTGTTCATAAAAAGGGAAAATAGGCTAACAAATTCACTACTTGGTTTTGTTTTACTCTTCTTTGGTTTAACTACAATAAATTTTTCGCTCTTTCAAAGCCTACTTCAAGAAAAATTAATTAAATATATACCATACGTAAGATTAGAGCTTTTATATGCGCTTGGTCCAGTAATTTATCTATATACTCTTTCTGTTACCAATCCAGAATTTAAACTTAGAAAAATACATTATTTAATATTCTTACCAGCCCTATTTGAATTAATCTATTATCGTACCTCGTTTTATAGGGATGGTGCTAATTTCTTAGATTTTAACTCACAAAACCCATTACAGCTTCTGTTCACAATTCAACAATGGATAGGTGTTATTTATTCAACTTCTTTTATGTGTCTTTCAATTTATGTGCTATTTAAATATAAAAAATGGCTTCATAATAATTACTCGTATACAAAGAATATATCATTACAATGGATATATATACCAATTATTAGTTTCGTAGTTTTTTGGTTTGTATGGTTTATCATTCGCTTGACTGATATTTTGTTTTTTTCAGGAAAGTATAGCGATGTTTATTATTATCCTATGTATATAATTTTATCTGTAATTGCCTTATGGATTGGTTTTAAAGGATATGTAAATTCCACTAATGGAACAATTGGTTTTAATGTGATCTTAAAGCCTAAAGAAAAAATACATAATTATTCTATTTCTGAATACGAACAAGTTGCCAAAAAACTAAAAAACAAGATGTTAGCAGAAAAGTATTACTTAATTCAAGATTTAAGTTTAAAAGTACTTTCAGAAAAAACGGGAATTCAAAAAGACCTTCTATCCAGAACAATCAATCAACACTTTAAAGTAAATTTCCATGAATTTATTAATAGGTATAGGGTAGAAGAATTCATAAAAAGAATTAAAATAGACAAGGACAAAGAATTTACCTTTCTCGCACATGCCTATGATAGTGGATTTGCCTCAAAGTCTTCTTTTAATTCTATTTTTAAAAAACAGACACAAAAGACTCCAAAGGAATATTTTTTTGATCTACATAGCAAAAAATAAGTCCAGAAACCTGTTTTTGGACGATTCAGATTTCTGTTTTCTTGAGGTTTGCTCAAAAAAACAGAATTATGAAGACATTTTATGTAATATTATTATCCACTTTTTTCTTTAACAATAGTTTTAGCCAGAATGCAAGCTATTTCAATTTTGACTTGGTTGAAAAAGAAATCGAGACAGCGCTAAGTAATAAGGAGATTCCTTCTATAGTGATTGCTGTTGCAAAAAATGGCAAAATAATTTATGAGAAGGCATTTGGTTATTCAGATATTGAAAATAGCATAAAAGCCACCATTAATACTCCATATCAATTAGCTTCTGTTTCTAAAGTCTTTACAGCGACTGGCATTATGCTTTTACAGCATCAAAAGAAGATTGATATTTATGAATCTGTAGAAAAATATATGTCTTCCTTAGAGTTTAAAGAAATAGGAGGAACAGCTTCCGAAGTCAAAGTCATTGACCTACTAAATCATACTTCTGGTTTGGGCACTTACTTTCATTTAAATTATGCCGACGAAGGCGCATATCATGACAATTTTGAAAACGCGTTCAACAAATTTGGTAGTTTGTTCCATCCTTCAGGGAAAGTATATGAATACTCAAATATGGGTTATGGTCTCTTAGATTATATAATAGGTGTTCAAAGCGGTACTAGTTTTTCAAACTTTATGGAAAAAGAATTATTCAAACCGCTTCGGTTAAAAAATACTTTTATTGACAAATCAAATAATATCAACAACCAAATTGCAAAGAAATATAACGCAAACCTCAAAGTACTGCCCCAAATAAATACGAATACCAAAGGAGCTGGAGATGTATATTCAAGTATTCATGATCTAATTTCTTTTGGCATATTTCATTTAGATGTTAATGATAATTTATTAAACGCCAACGAACGACTCTTAATGCGCACTTATAAAAATCAAAATGTGCTGTACCCAAATTATAATGAATCATTTTATAGTATTGGATGGAATGCTAAACCTAATGATAATAATTATAATATTGTTTGGCATGAAGGTGGAATGATGGGAGTAAGCTCAATGTTAAAACTAATACCAGACGAAAATATAGCTATTGCTATAATACAAAATTCCTATAATCCAGCTTTTTGTCAAAAAATTACAACTATGTTAAGTAAAGTTGTTCTTCCTAATTATGATTCAACACCCATTAATCCCATAGCTCATTACACCAATTACACCTCTGACCCTTCTTATTTGGGAAAATGGAAAGGCGAAATAGAAGTTGATAACTTAAGCATCCCATGCACCCTAACTTTTAAGAACAATGGAGATATTATAATGGACTATTTAGATTATACTTATCAATCATATTTTACTCAAAATAACCCTATTCCTAATAAAACATTTTTAGCAATGGGTTTGGTAAATAAAAATTCCTTTTTAGGGATGTATCCAGGGAATTTGCCATCTAAGAATATAAGACATCAATTCAGTCAGTTTCTTTCTTTAAAATTGATAAAAAAAGAAAATATTTTATCAGGGATCGTGGTTTCATTACCTGCTTCAGAAAGAGAATATTATGCTTACCCATATTACATAAAGCTTAAAAGAGAATAGAAGAAGCACGAAAGCACAACAATGGCTACAAGAAATGCGGGATTATGGCACTGAAAATAATTGCTTTGATTTTAATCCGCTCGTAATTTGTATATTTATCTCCGAATTTAAAAAATATTAAATGGCTCGATTAAGTAAGTGCTCGATTAAATCTTAAATGTTTTCAAAAAAACCGCACTACTAATAACCGTGATATTGTAAATAATTGAAATTATGTATAGATTGAATAAAACAATCACCTGTTTATTTTTGCTGTTAATGTCATTAAAGTGCTTCTCACAAGGTTTTGCATCGTATGAAGTTAAATCCTTTATTGACAAGGGAATAGAGGTTGTAGTAGATAATTCTTTTAAAGCATATGAAATTCAAACTTTTGCTTCTAAAAATGCCTCTCTTGTAACTGTTATTGGTAAAGGTTTTGCATCGTATGAAGTTAAATCCTTTATTGACAAGGGAATGAAGGTTGTAGTAGATAATTCCTTTAAAGCATATGAAATTCAAAC
>JAKVCU010000202.1 GCA_022448955.1 Saprospiraceae bacterium | reverse complement strand
CTTACTATTTTTGAGCTGACGCCGTGCCTGCCTGCTGGCAGGAATTTATTATACAAGCAATTTTGACTAGCCGCTTACTATTCTAAACACCTCCTAGATATGTAAACGAAGATTACATATGTAATTTTTGATACGAATTAACGATGATGGAGCAAAGAATATAAGATCGCATTTTTAGAAGAAGCCTAAAGATAAGGAGTTCAGGTTATGATTAGGAAAAACGATGTAAGCCTTTATTCATGGCATAAAGAACACTTAGCTGAGGTGTAGTCAAGTATTGAAGATAAAGATAAAATTTTATTGCTTCTATAAGTTCGAAAGAATTCATGGGAGTACTTTGAAATTTCCACCGATGACCTTTTGGCATCAATGAAAATTTAGATACACCCCAATCATAAGAGACTTACTGAAAGCTCAACCAACCTACAGTATAAAGATCACTGTCAGTCGTTTTGTCGTATAGCAAAGCATGATACTTTTTGACTATTTTTTATAATCAATTGTGGTTTTTCTGATTAATAGGGGCCATTATCAGTCGGCAGTATATAGTTACGTAGCTATCTTATTTCGGCAAAAAAAATAAAAATAGAGAAGCGAGAAATAATCAATTACTTTTCGCTTTCTATTTTTATGCAAAACACTAAATATGAATATTGTTTATTTCTAATTTTTCTTTACCAATTTGGCAGCTTTATCTACCTCCAGTTTTTGAACTCGCTCGAGTAAGCTGTTAATGCTCGTTTCCATAGAACTTTGCATAGATTTCATTGCTTCAATTTCTTCTTTTTGTTTTTGAATAATATGTACCATATCATTTCTGTTTAGGCCAATGGCAACATTAATCACGCTCATGTAATCTTGATCTGAAGATGACCATGCACGTCCTACAATCATAGGTAATTGTTCGAGTGAAATTTCATCAGGGTCTACTGCTATTCCATAACCATCATTTCTACCGCTAGGCAAAATGTAGTCACCAGTATTGGTTTGGCCCTTAACAAGAACAGGTACCTGCCCCATGAAACTTACTTTTTCATATAAATCTTCTTTTCCTGGCTCAGGAATATTACCAAGTACTATGGGCTGATTGGTGATGACCATTACCTGATCCGCTCCCTCTGTACGCTTACTTACCTTGCCATCATGTACACCAACTATGTTACCAATCATAACCTTTTCTTCTGGATACAATCGTTCAAGATATTCTGCATAATCTGCACCTTTAGAACCAAAAGTAACACCACCATCTTTACATGCTTGCGTACCAGCAATTGTTGCTGCTGCAATGGCGATATCAAATGGATTGGTTGTAATTAAGTTTTGTAAATCATTGTCAATAGCCCAACATATTAATTCTCCTAGTTTATCGTTTCCTCCAACTGAAAAGCCGATATTTTCAAATAAGTCTAGACTAGGAAGAGATCCAGGGTTAAAGTTAAATTCACCTTCTAGGAAGTCCACTGTCAAGCCAGGAAGAGATCCGATATTAAAATCAAATACAGTTGCTAAATCAATGAGGTCAGTCCAGTCGTTAATTGGAAATGAACTAGCATCAAGTAGATCTTTTGGTAAGTCAAATCCTTCAATTCGCCCTGCCACAAGACTATTCCCTTTATAAAAAGTCATAAAGTTATTGTCACTATCGGTATTTGTTTTATTTATCTTAACCGCAATCCCATCTAGGTTATTCCCAATTCTATTTTCAAAAAATGCCATATGCTGTCCATTCGGTCCAAGACCTCCTGTTCCACTTACGGAAAGTCCATTACTCATGATCGTAAGACCATTCACATTAAGCGCACTATTTAAGTTAGTAATACCATCAACTTCTAGCACATCATTGAGATCAGTTCTTCCATCTACATTTAGTATGCCAGAAAGGTTAGTCGGTGCAGTGTTATTGACACTGAGTGAATTATTCAGATCCGTGGCACCATCAACTTCTAAGACGTTGTTTAAATCAGTTCTTCCATCGACATTTAATGTGCCTGATAAATCAGTAGGAGATCCATTATTTACTTTTAAATAGCCATAGATATCTGTATCACCATCGACATTTAAATCATTATCAATATCAGCATTTCTACCTACGAATAAATCTCTTCCAATATTGGCATCAATACCTACATCTAAGTTTTCACCGATTTCGAGAGATTTATCGATTTCGATATCACCATTTGCTTGAACGGTTAAGCGATTTTGGTTGGCTGTTCTAAAGTTTAAATCTTTAGCATCCACATTACCTATGAAATGAAATTGGGGTAAGCTTCCATTATTACCAGTTGTTTTCCAAAATGGGCCTGTTAAAGAGGTTTCTTCTGGTTCGGATGAGTTAATGACTGTACCTGCAGAGCCTGCATGTAGGGCATAGGGTACAGATAATAACTGGCTATTGCTTAAAATCTGATAATCTTGGGTGTTATTTTCTCTAATGGCAATTTCAATCCATACTTCTTTTTGAGACCAAGGAACTGCATTAAATTCAGATATCGTAGCTCTACCTGTACCAATAACAAGATCAAATAAGCCTAATTCATTTGAATTAACTTTATGGAACTCTTGGAATAAGACGTCGGTATAATCTGCATTTTCGAGCAAAGAGATACGGATATCAATTTCTTTATTAGGAATAGGCTGTCCTTTTAAATCTCTAGCAACTGCCTGGAAAGGGATACCTTGAGGTACGGATTGTGCAAATAGGCCAAGACCCATGATAAGGCAAATAGCCAGTAATAGTGATTTTTTCATTTGTGGTGTTATTTTTTAGTTTTTATGATAGGATAAGTGTTTGTTTTTCCTGCTGATTCCAATCGAAGCAAATAATGACCAGAAGGATAGTTGCTCAAGTCAATTGATTTATTGAGAGAAGCTGCTTCGACTTTAGATTGTAATGGCTGTCCGTTAGCTGCAAATAGTTGGATGTTCAAGGGAGCCCCTAACATGGATTCCGGTAGCTCAATGTTCAATTCATCCACAGTTGGATTAGGATAAACCTTTACGCCATCTATTGGAAGGAGGTTTGAAGTAGGAATAGGGGCGATAATATTTGGTTGCTGATAGCCTATGGTGTAAATACCTTCTGTTGATACGCCATAAGTTTGGATGGGCTGTCCGACTGTCCAGCTAATGTTAATATTTGCCAATTGGGAGACCCCTCCAGCCGAGGAGAAGGTTTGTTGAGCTTGCAGATAGGGTATACAGCATACCACTACAAGTACGCTCATCATGATACTTTTCATAATGATTTGTTTTATTTGTAAAAGTATTTAGAAACAGAGTATCGAATGCCCAATAACATAGTACTTATTCTCTTAGCCATACCACAGTAAGAAGAATTATACTAAGTAAATGCAGTAACATTGATTAACTGCACTTGACTTGCCATTCAGTTGAATAACAATAAAAAATAATGTGAAATTTTGGAGGATTGTATTGTATAAATCTTAGGAGAAATAGATGGAATATTTCTAATTTGTAAGTAGTTGTGAATTTGTCTGTGGAACAAATATAAATATTTTTTACTAAAATGCAAAAAGTTTAAATATATATAACAAATAATAATTTAGGCTAAAGTAGTTAGCTTAGGACCTGTCAGCCTAAGGCTGATAGGTTTTAGCGTCCCTTCAAAAATCATGCGTAACTTTCCTATCGTCAGTTCCTTATAATTTTCGTAAGGACAATTTTATTATACAAGCAATTTTGACTAGCCGCTTAGTTGAAAAGGTGCTATAAATCAATTAGATAAAAAGAAGTTGTTTAAAAAGTATGTTACCAATCGAGAATAATGGCTTGAGTACCAAGGCGAAACTCTTTTTGAGTTAATAACACCTTCGCATGTTCAAAGATCTTTTTGCTGAATAACGGAGCAAATTCCGATATTTGTTTCGAGAATTCTTTTGGTAGTGTCATCATAAACTTAAGT
>JAKVCU010000201.1 GCA_022448955.1 Saprospiraceae bacterium | reverse complement strand
ATGGAACTTTCTTTAAGCAGCAGAAAACATGGACCGAAGACCAATGGAATTCATTTTTTAACGTTCACAATTTTTTATGGGAAATGACATTATTAGGACTTGAAAAAGAAATAATTGAAGCGAAAGATTGATAATAAAACGCACTACAACACTATAAATAGCAAATAGGGCACTCGGTGGTTAAAGAAAGTTAAATGCTATTTATAAACACCGCCAAATCGTTGATTTGGCTTTTAAAATGAATAAAATAAAAACAAAATACAACGCTTTGGCTCAGTGCAAACCCGAAAGTCTATCGCTTTCTACTGCCCTACTAGCCATATACTAAACGTTAGGTATCATAAGTAGTGATGAAAACATTCTTGTCATTAAATAAGCAAAAAATTATTTTCATACTAAAAGCAACATCCATAGTTTGCTTATTAATTATTTTTTTTTTCTTGTTCATTAGATACATCTATAAGGAGGAACTACCGGATACTATCGGTCTAATAAAGATAATTCTAATTGGAGCTATCGGATTCCCACTTTTCATTCTATTATTGGCTACCTATGAATGGGCAATAAAAAGAAAAATTCGGAGAAAAGCATTGACTTCGCCACCTTTCGACAAGTTGGAAGAAATTGGCTTTACGAATACTTATATAGGTAAACAATCCAAGTGGTATTTTACTGAAGAAACTCTTGCAGGATCAATAAACAGTTTCACACTGATTATAAATGTTTCGAAGTCGAATCGGAGAATCATTGAATTTAAGACCCCTGTTAAAAGAAGAATTTTAAATAAAGCCGATTTGAAAAGATTGGACAGGCTATTTCAAGAGCTAGGTATTAAGTTCGAACCTGATGGTTTTACGAAAACCTACTCATTGAAAAATGTTGTTGATTTGAACATTATCAAATTAAAGGAAGATTTGGAAAGCTTTACCTCATTAATTCTGAAAGAGGGTTTTGAATCAGAGGAAGGTTAAAACGATACCTAACACAGTAGCTAAAAAACACGTCCGCGCTTCTTTGCCAGCGCTCTTGCTCCCAGTGGCTTGTTCAGGGTCGTGGTTTGGCCCAACTTCGCCTAAAAGCTTCGGTGTTTTCACTCGGCGGACGGTAGAGAGTCCGGGTTGGCCATCGCACTTCGCGCGCCAATTTGAAAAATTGGCTATTTTTAGCTAAACGTTGTACAACATTTTGAGAATGAGTAAATATGAAAATTTAAAACTAAAACTTCAGAACAATTCGAAAGATGACAAATTTGAAATCAACTTAATTCATTTCACGGACTCTGAAGAATTTGATTTTGAATTTGAAAACTCAACTTATTGGATTGAACGAGGTCTTTTAGAATTCTATGATAATGGAATTAAAATGCAATATGTAGAATTAATGCTTATAAATCCGCGCGAAAGAAAAAAAACAACGCATAGAATTAGTGTCAATAACCCCTTTAAGTATAATATAAAAGGTAAGCTTATTGACAAAGGAAATAATATTCTTTTAAAGATTAAATCAATCAGTTATCTACTAGAAAAAAACAAGAAATATATTTTGAAGTTTAAAAGTGAAAAGGTTGTCAATGAACTGGAAATAATTTTTTAAAAACGTCGTAGAACAAAACCTAAACTGCATTAAAACGCAGCTTAGCCGAAACGTTCTCAACAATAAAATATAAAAGTGTCCAGTACAGTAAATAGATATATTAGGGTATTTCCGATTAAGGATGAATTAAACGAATCAGACATCCAAGAAATTGGAAAAGTGATCGTTTCTAACTCTCATTATTTAGAAAACAGATTGGAATATTCTATTTCAAAGGACTTTGCAGATTTGATTTTTACAGATGAGGATGGAGAACATTTTAAAGGACTCGACTTTGACAAGTATGTATTTTGGGAATTATCGGGAAGCTCCTTTGGGAACCCAGATTGGATTAGAAAAGTTGATAAAACTGATCAAAAGAACATTAAGGATGCTATTTATCAATTTGATCGTATTGTAATAGTAAGAAAAAACTCATTACCTGAACAATTCCGTATTAACGGAAAATATACTGCTTGCAAATGTTTTCCAATAGGCCAAAATGAATCTACAATTCCCACAAAAGTATCGGAATTCAATCTGTTAGAATATTCGCTTTCAACTGATAATTCAGGCATTATAAGCATTGAGGTTCAAGAAAAGAAACATCAATATTTAGTCGATTTTATATCAAGTATCGGAACAGTTGGTTCTACTGTATCAAAAACAGATGATTTGATAGAAGTGTCATTCTTATTCAACAATAGGGTTATAAGAACCTATAAATGGATTGACGACTCCCCAAACAAGTTAGAAGAACATAGGTACGGATACTGGGAATGCCGAAGTGCAGACTTCTGGGACAATTGCGATATTGGAGAAACAGACTTTGTAAACTAAAAAAAGTTGAGAACAAGAGCTATAACACCATGTCTTGTCAGTGGGTTACGATAGGTTTGTGGTTACTTGATAGCCCGCGAATTCTCTGAATTCGCCTAGTGTGAAAAAAGAAATTACTATGCGAATTCAAAGAATTCGCTACTTAGATAAACGAAACAAAATACGAACTTAAACACGCCACGGTGCATAGCCAGAGCGTTGTAAGTAATTAATAATTGACTAATGAAAAACATAATTGTTGCCATTCTATTTCTTCAGTATTTCAGTTTGGGGTACTCTCAGAACTCAGAACAGAATCTAAATAAGTATCATATTGATTCTGAGCTCCTGAAAGAAACCAGAGACATCTGGGCAGGTCTCCCTGCAAATTATGATTCAACAAAAAGCTATCCTGTAATGTACATTATGGATGCTGAATGGCAGTTTGATATTTCATTGGCTATTATGAATGAACTAGCTGCAAATGACAAAATCCCGTATCATATTGTAATTGGTATTCCTCACATTGATCATATAACGAGAACTAAGAATTTAACATTTACTTCTTCCGATTTCAACTCGAATGGAAAGAGAGACTCAATCGCAGCATATTATTTCAGTAAAGAAAATACTGGAGGGGGAGCAACCTATTTTACCCACCTTAGTAAAGAAATTGTTCCGTTTGTTGATTCTTCATACAAAACGAACGGATTTGACGTGTTTATTGGTCATTCTTTAAGTGGTTATTACGGTGCTTACATTCTGAATATGGATAGTCCTTTCAACGCTTTTCAATTATACGACCCTAGTGTTTGGTATAATCAAGGCGCTGCAATTGAGCATTTTTCAAAAACGACTGTCGGTAACCATGCCAGCAATGTCTTTATCTCAACCGCTAATGGTGGAAAAGACAGAGCACAGTACAATGTGGACACCCACAAGGAATTTTATGACGCACTGCTTCAAAAGGGTGTCAATGCTGAGCTTAAGGTTTATAATGAAGATCATGGCTCTGTTAGACTTGTGAGTCTTATTGATGGTCTTTCAAATTTATACGAGGGATATTCAATCGGATATATTTCTCCGACTGATACTATTACTGTTCAAGATGCTCAAAGGCATTACCAAGACTTTTCAGAAAAGGTGGATTTCACTTTCGATCCACCCGCAGATGTATATCGCTGGATAGGCTTCGCAAATCACTTTCAAGGAAAATGGCAGCAAGCAATTGAAGCCTATGAGCTTTGCTCATCTCTTCACGAAAATGATAAATTTCTCCTCCTTGAAATTGCCGACTGTTACTTTCAGGTCCAAGATTATAGTACAAGTTTAGCAAACTACCAAAAAGTCTTAAACCTTGATAAATCTAATGCAATAGCTAAACAAAGGATTGAAGAAATAAAACTACTTACAACAAAAAATAAACGGCATTAAAACGACCGTTTATTCAAAACGTTACCAGTAATAGATGCCCATGCTAGACCTGTATTTGATACCCGATGACATAAAGACTCCTGAATGGCCTGAAAAAGAGAATCTGAAATTTGTGGACGGATTAACTTTGAAGGAGTTTGACCAACTCATGAAGTTGGAAATTATTGATGGTAACATCACCTTTTGGGATGACTTTAGATGGACAAATAAGGAAGTTAA
>JAKVCU010000200.1 GCA_022448955.1 Saprospiraceae bacterium | reverse complement strand
CGACTTGGGATTCGGGCTTTGCGTCGCCCTTCATTAGATCGTATTAATACATTAGAAGAAGCAAATAGACTTGAAAAACGAGTAGTTCTAAAAAGCTATCGCAGTAATAGTGGCGCGATGAAAGATCGTTTAGTAGAGCCTTTTGATATAGATGTCAGTCTAGATACATTACAAGCTTTTGAAATAGAAAAAGGTAAAGTAGTTCATTTCCGTTTGCCAAGGATTGAGCGTGTAGAAATGACAGATCAAGATTGGGAATACAAAACCTTACATAAAGGTGAAAAAACGGATGTGTTTAGAATTGCCAATAACAATCAAGTTTACGTCCATTTAAAACTAAAAGCGCAAGCGTATAATTATTTAGTGGAAAACTATCATAAGGCACAGAATGATATACACCCTGCTTCTGAAGAAGGTACTTGGGATTTTGAAGCTTCTGTCAATAAAAATTTTTATGGATTGACCAATTTTATCCTCGCACATTATCAACATATTCAAGTTGTTGAGCCACAACTGCTTAAAGACCATGTCGTAACAAAGGCAAATGAAATATTAAAGTTGATGCAGGATGATTTTTAATGAAAAAGTAGAGGTGGGGTAAATAGTACCTACTCTGTCTTTCTATTTTTGAACTAATAAAAAACAAAATATAAAATATGAGAATAGAACTCCATCTTTCTCCTAATAGGGAGATCGTGCCGTTTAATTATCAGGCTGCTTTAGTGGGCGCATTTCATCATTGGCTGGGGCCAAATGAATTACATGACGATACCTCATTATACTCTTTGTCTTGGTTACAAGGAGCGAGGAAGGTGCGAAATGGTTTTGATTTTCCAAGAGGAAGCACCTTTTATATCAGCTCTCCAAATCATGAACTTTTCCAGACGCTTATCCCTAATATGATTAAAGGCACCCATATTAGATGGGGAATGGAAGTTACACAGGCCAATATCCATCTCACACCAGATTTTGGTGAACAGCAATGGTTTTGGGCTAGAAGCCCTATTTTGATCAAGAGGAATGTAGAGGGACAAGCACATCAGCAATATTTCTTTCCTAAAGATGCAGAGGCCAATACTCTCCTTACGGAAACCTTACAATACAAGATGAAACGAATGGGGATTGAACTACCTGTAGAGGTAAAGTTCGACCCTGAGTTCCGCAATATCAAAACCAAATTAATCACTTATAAAAATATAGACATCAAAGCCACTTTCTGCCCTGTCATTGTCACAGGCGACCCAAAAGCCGTTTCCTTTGCATGGGATGTTGGGATCGGAAATAGTACAGGATTGGGATTTGGGGCTTTGAGGTAAAAGATAGGGATATGAGATTTTATGTAGTAAAATATGAAGGTCATTTTGGCTTTATAAAACCTTGGACAGCTGTTAGAGATGGTGAAACATTTTCGCAACAGTTTTTGACACCTTCAATTATTGAAGGTATGAGACAAAAGTTGGAAGTGGCGAAAATACTTCGCCACAAATTAACTTATGAAGCTATGTCTCGACAACAAGAAGTCACACAATCAAAAGGCTGGAAAGTCAAAAAAAAGGAAAAAATAGTTACTCGGCCTAGAGCTATTTTAGATAGAATTGTGCTGCTTCGCCCAACATTATTTTTGGCATTTGACACTATAGAAGATGCTCAGAAGGCTTCGATACAACATTTGTGTCTTTGTAGAAATGAAGACTTAATGCTGCCTAGTAAAGAAATTTTAGAATTAACAGAAGATGAATTTAGTCAATTAGATGGGTTTGAATTACGATTTGGCGAAAATGAACAATCTTTTCTAGTTGGTTATAATCGCTTTGAGAACAATGAACCAATGTATGGTTGGTTAGAAGTTTCAGATAATCCTTTGAAGAATAATGAAGAAATTTAATCAGATATTGGCTAAAAGTGCTGACCGAAAAGGGAATTCTGGTACTACATTAATTGATCATTTGGAACACGTTGCTTGCGTAACAGAAGCCTTTGCAGAGTATTTAGGTTTGGATAAAAAGGCGGCTCGGATGGGTGCAGTTTTACATGACATTGGTAAAGCTAGTCCTGTTTTTCAAGAACGATTGAAGCCAACCTATAAAAAGCCTTTGGAAGGTCATGACCCTTACAGACATGAATTAGGTTCTTTACTATTTCTTCATTTGGTAGATGAAGACATTCGACCTCAAGTGATTGAGATGGTGGTTTCACATCATAAGTCAATGCTCGGAGATAAGCGAGGTTATGGTATTTTAGATTTAGATGAAAACCGTGATGATGCTTTTGAATTACATTCCAAATATTGGGAAGCATGGCATGATGATGCAATTGGTATTTTAAAATACTTTGGTTGGAATATTCGACCGATTAGCCTTGAAGAAGCGGAAGAAACCTTTGAAGAAATTATTGAATATTGTGAAAGAAAAGAAAATGGTTGGTCTATTTGGAAAGGACTATTAGTTGGTGCTGATCATTATGCTTCAGCTATGGTTTACAATACTGAAAAATTGGTGAAAAAGGCTTTTAGAATTCCAAATATTAGTTTTTACAATCGCCAGCATCCTTTATTCCCACTTTCATTGGTTTCAGTAGATGTTACTCAAAAACATACTTTAGTAACTGCTCCAACAGGTGCTGGGAAAACGGATTTTTTGATACGAAGATGCAAAGGCCGGATATTTTACACATTACCTTTTCAGGCTTCTATCAACGCAATGTTTGAGCGTATTGAAACAGATTTGAGGAAAAGTAACCCAAATCTGGATATTCGTTTGCTTCATGCTGCTTCTCGAATTGTGGTCAAGGATGATACTGAGGAGAAGGATTTACAAAATTTGGTTGGTGCTTCTATCAAGGTGCTGACACCCTATCAATTGGCTTCCGTAGTTTTTGCTTCTAAAGGTTTTGAAACTATTCTAGCTGATTTACAAAACTGTGATATTATTCTGGACGAAATCCATACTTATTCTGATGTCAGTAAGGCAATAGTCTTGAAAATCATTGAGGTATTAAATCATTTTGGCTGTCGTTTACATATCGGTACAGCTACGATGCCGACTAAATTATACAATGCTATTCTAGAAATGTTAGGACAAGAAAATGTATATGAATTTAAATTGCCTAATGAGGAATTAGACAAATTTGATAGGCATGTTATTCATAAGCCAATGGACTTTGTTGAAATAAAATCAGTTATTAAAACGGCAATAATTGAAAATGAAAAAATCCTAATTGTTTGTAATCGGGTTGTTCATTCGCAGGAATTATTCCAACAGTTATCACAGGAATTCCCTGATGTGGATATAATGCTAATCCATAGTAGATTTAAGCGTGGCGACCGTAAACGATTAGAAATAGAATTAAAGGATTTTTACAATACAAGTCCAAAAGCTTGTATCGTAGTTTCTACACAGGTAGTTGAAGTAAGCCTGGATATTAGTTTTGATGTAATGATAACTGATGCTGCACCATTAGACGCACTTATTCAGCGGTTTGGTCGGATCAATCGCAAACGAACTGAAAAAACTATTGGTCGCTACAAACCAATTTATGTATTACCTCCGCCCGAAGATGAAAAGGCTGCCAAACCTTATGACTTAGAAATAATAAAAAGGAGTTACGAGCAGCTACCTAATGGCGAAGTATTTTACGAAAGAGAAGCACAAGAGAAGATTGATAAAGTATTTACCAATTTTAAGCATCCCAGCATTGAGCAAAATGCCCAATTTAAAAACGGTCAATTCCAAATCAAAGAATTAACACACGTCAGCAAGTCGGTTTTATTGGAAAGCTTGGGTATTGATAGTGTGAGT
>JAKVCU010000020.1 GCA_022448955.1 Saprospiraceae bacterium | reverse complement strand
AGTGGACAGGTATTGGGGCCTAAGGCATTATATGTAGCAGCAATAATGCTTGTGATCAATGTCGCATTTATGCGTTTTGGATTCCGCTATTTGCATATCACTACATTTGATCCAGCTTATGCAGCGAGTCTTGGTATTTCTACTGCACTATGGCATTATTTATTGATGGGAGCCGTTTCGATGACTACCGTTGCAGCCTTTGATTCAGTCGGAGCTATTCTGGTGGTGGCTTTATTTGTTGTCCCACCTGCAACGGCTTATTTATTGACGAATAAACTAAAGTCCATGTTACTGATTGGTTCAGGAATGGCTGTATTAATCAGCATTGTTGGTTATTATTTAGCAGTAGCTATTGATGGATCGATTGCGGGTGCGATGGTAACTGTAGCCGGATTGGTATTTGGACTTGTATTTATGCTAAAAAAGAATAATCGTATTCTAGTAAAAAACAGTTATGAAAATCCTTAATATAATCTTTGGGACATTGCTTTGTTCCAGCGCTTTCGCGCAAAAAGTCTTCATAAAGGTTATGTTTTCCAGTCTTTTATTGGCTTGTAGTTTGTCCCTTTATGGCCAAAAAGGGGCTATTATGGGGCAGGTTAGCAACCAATACGGCGCACCGATGTCCTTTGCCACAGTAGCCTTAGAAGGAAGCAAATTGGGAACCAATACGGATGATAATGGTAAGTTCATGATTAGTGGTATCCCGGCAGGTACTTATACAATAAAGGCTACCTTTTTAGGCTATCTAAGCGTTTCTGAGGAGCTTACGGTAAAAGATGGGCAGACTCTAGAACATAATTTTTCACTGCGAGAGGATGCTTTAAATCTGGAAGGAGTAGTGGTATCAGGTACACGCTACGAACAAGACCGAATAAACAATCCAGTAGTGGTGAGTCTAATTGACGATAAGTTGTTTAATGCGACGCAGTCTATTGCAATTTCAGAGGGACTCAATTTCCAACCCGGGCTAAGAGTAGAGACCAACTGCCAGAACTGCGGATTTACTCAGGTACGACTTAATGGCTTGGATGGTGCTTATTCACAAATTCTACTCAACAGTCGTGCGGTTTTTAGTGCCTTAAATAGTGTCTACGGGCTAGATCAAATTCCTACCAATATTGTAGAACGAGTAGAAGTGGTACGCAGTGGAGGTTCAGCTTTGTACGGCTCTAATGCCATTGGTGGTACGATCAATATTATTACCAAAGATCCCATAGAAAATTCTTGGGAAATTCGTTCTAATACATCGCTAATTGCTGGGAATACATTAGATCAAACATTCCATCTGAATGGATCTATTGTTAATGAATCGTTGACTAGCGGGATTACTATTTATGGCATGAGCCGCAATCGGGGAAGTTATGATGCTAATGGAGATGGGTTTACAGAACTGGTACGGTTAGAAAATACCGTATTAGGTGCGAAAGTTTTCTTTAAACCTGGAGAGCGTAGTAAAATTACATTGGACTTTAGTGCCTTAGAAGAATACCGCAGGGGCGGTGATCGTTTGGACTTAGCCCCTCATTTTACAGATATCACAGAAGAGCTTGACCACAATACTTTCTTTGGAGGAGTTAATTATGAACAGTGGAGCAAGAACGACCGAAATAAATTTTCTTTCTATGCTTCTGCTCAACATACACAACGCGATAGCTACTATGGTGGCTTAGGTGGGGGAAGAACAGCTCAGGATAGCCTATTAGCCCTCAGTGCCTATGGCTTGACGAATGACCGTGCAATCGTGGCCGGGGCACAGTTCAATCATTATTTTAGTAATAAGGATGTCATCACCTTTGGTGTAGAGAACCAAGCCTATAACACTCAAGATGAAATTGCAGGCTATGAACGTCTAGTGGATCAACAGGTGAATACGACTGGTTTCTTTGCTCAATATGAGTGGAAGCTAAGTACAAAGTTCACCGCATTGCTTGGTGGTAGATATGATATCTCTAACATCAATGGATGGTATGCTGTGGCTAATGAGGAAAGAAAAGCCGATGTGGATGTCGCTGTATTCAGTCCACGTGCTACTATTTTGTATCAAATCAATGACAATCTACGATTTAGAGGCGGTTATGCTCGGGGATTCCGTGCACCCCAGGCTTTTAACGAGGATTTGCATATTTCTTCTGCAGGTGGTGATCAAGTTTTTGTACTTCTTTCAGAGGACCTGGATAAAGAAACTTCCGATGCTTTTACGGGTTCTTTGAACTATACTAAAAATAGGGGCTTAGCGCAGATCAATTTTTTGGTAGAAGGATTTTATACCCAGCTACAAAACCCCTTTACATCGGTAAGTCGAGGGGATATCGGAGCTATTATTTTAGAAGAAGTAGTGAACGGAGCTGGGGCTAATGTGGCCGGAGTGAATTTTGAAGCGGGTTATTCGCCTTCCGGCAAATTTACTTTCCAGTTAGGGGGTACTTTCCAACAAACAAGTTATGATGAAATCCAAGAAATTTTTGCACCAGAAGATACGGATGGAATGAATGCGATCACAGTAGATCAATTTGTCAGAGTTCCTAATCTGTATGGCTACTTCACCTCATTTTATAATGTATCTGATGTATTTAAAATTGATCTGAGTGGTACTTATACAGGTGCGATGATTGTACCGCGAGTAGTCGGTGCGAATGGTTCGCCAGATTTATTAGAATCTGATCCATTTTTTGATGTCAATCTTAAAGTAAGTTATCATTTTGATTTTACACAAGATTTCTATTTGAAATTAGCTGGTGGTGTCCGTAACATCTTTGATAGCTATCAGCCAACCTTTGATGCTGGACCAGAGCGGGAT
This sequence comes from Saprospiraceae bacterium, assembly GCA_022448955.1. Classification (GTDB taxonomy): domain Bacteria; phylum Bacteroidota; class Bacteroidia; order Chitinophagales; family Saprospiraceae; genus JALEHC01. The sequence goes on along the minus strand of JAKVCU010000020.1, from coordinate 31,608 downwards.
TCAGACTTTATCTACGGACCTGCGGCGCCGCGTTCGGTATTTATTTCTGTGAAAATTGGTAAGCTAGATTAATGATAAAATGTATAGCTTTATTCATGACTTTTTCGCTTTTGCTGTATGCTCCTTTGAGTGCACAGGAATCGGAAGTGGTACGCTGGCTTAGCTTTGAGCAACTAGAAGACTCTTTGGCTGTACAGCCCAAGAAAGTATTTATTGATTTCTATACCGATTGGTGCGCTTATTGCCGTAAAATGGATCAAGTAATATTTACCAAAGAAGAGGTGATTAAGCAATTAAACAAAGCATACTATGCCGTACGCTTCGATGCCGAAACGGATTCTGTAGTAACTTTTGGCGGTCGACAATTCATCAATGATCAATTGGATAAATCTCGAAATCCATTGCATCAGATTGCTATACTTTTAGCCTTACGTAATGGGCAGTTTTCAGCTCCTACAATGGTTATATTGGATGAAGACTTTAAGGTCACCGCTCGATATTTTGAATATATGGACAGCAAAAGATTATTGAAGGCCCTAAAGTAGTCGGTAATGGTACCATTGAATTAGATAGTTCGTCTTTTTATTTAGCTGAAGCTAAATCGGGAAATGATTGGATGAAACAGTTTGGCGGCAGCCAAAGTGATAATGGTTAGCTTGCTTTGATCTGTTTTCTAATGGAATTCCATGCTGATTACGAGATCATTTTTTATCTTTTTGAGCGGATGGATGAGTGGTGGAGAATAATCAACAGCAAAACCACAATGGTATGATCACTTTAAAGTTTGCACAACCAACGAACGAATCACAACAAATCGAAGAAAGATTAAAAGAATTATCCTTAGCTTATCAAACAGTAAGTAATCTATCCTCAAAACAAGTAGAATTAGCAGACGGAATAACCACAGTACAAGGATATGAGGCTATCCAAAATTATCTAGACCAGTTAAGTGGTGAATTGAATCAGTGGTATTATTGTTCATGTTAGTGGGACGCAGAGATATTAGAGTATGCTCTATGTTCTCAGTATCTCTAATACCTCTACGTCCATTCTTTCTATTTTGAATTCATAAATTCTTCTCTGGTACGATAATTGATTTGATCCATTTCTTTCTTGCTCAATAATTGATTGATGGTTTCCAATCTTTTCATTAAAGTATCCAAATCAGCCTTGGCTTGATTTAATTCGCTTTCGCGTAAAGCTAAACTTTCAAGCTGAGCATTAGATGGTTTACCTGCGTATCCCGCTACTTCGCTGTATAGGGTAGCAATTTTTTCTCTCAACTCAGGCGCTGCTTGGCCTACATAATTGTCACCTGTTGTAACGACCCAAGTTTTTTTCATGGCATCAAGTTCATTAATGAGTGGTGCTACTTGCTTCATGATTTTTTTGGAAGGATTGCTGGCCTTTACTTTTTCGGCTCCCTCTCTGATCATATCCAATTGATCGACCATGTAAGCGAGATCTTCATTCATACCATAAAGTTTCATCGCTGCATCGTGCCCCTCTTGGCGTTCTATATCGGTATGAATACTCTCAGGGTCAGACACAAGTGTTAGTGTTGACTCATACACTTTTTTACCCTTTGTCAGTTTTACGGTATAATTACCAGGGGGTACAGAAGGAGCAGTAAAACCACCAAAAGCCAAAGTTTTCGCTTTAGCGACTTTGGGAAGCGGATAGCTATAGTTCCAAGAAACTTTATTAATACCTTTTGCTTTACCTGCGGCTAAATCAGCTACTAACTTTCCGCTGGCATCAAAAACTTCTAGTTTCATTTTTCCAAAAATATGTCGCTTTTTTAGGTAGTATACAATCTCTGCGGCTGAGGTAGGATTCTGGCCAACAAATTCACCATAAGTAGCCGTACTTCCAAATGCCGATCCTTCCTTGATGATGGAGGGCTGGCGATCGAAGAAATGAACATCTTCAGCCATCACTTCGTCCGTTAGCTGGCGTAAGGGCGTGATATCATCAATGATAATTACGCCTCTTCCATGCGTAGCAAGTACTAAAGCATGGTCTCTTGGATGTAAAGTGACATGATGTACTGCCACAGCAGGCATATTATTGGTGAATTTTGACCAATTAGCGCCGCCATCAATGGTAACATACAAACCAAATTCAGTACCTAAGAATAACAAATTAGGGTTGACAAAATCTTCTTGTATAGATCGAGCAAATCCCTTGATATCATCTGTTACGATAGATGTCCATGATTGACCTGCATCAGTTGTTTTATACACATAAGTATGACCATCGTTTTGAGTATGACCATCAAATACAGCATAGGCTGTATTTTTATCAAAAGAAGAGGGTTCGATATGGTAAGTCCAAGTATTTTTAGGAAGGTTTGGAATATTTGTTGTAACATTTTTCCAGTTTTCACCACCATCAAAAGTGACTTGCACATTTCCATCATCGGTACCTACCCAAATAACGTTTTGATCAAGGCTAGATTCTGCAATAGTGAAAATCGTACAGTGGTTTTCAGCACCAGAGTTATCTTTGCTAATTCCTCCACTATCCTCTTGGTTTTGTTTTGCAGGATCATTTGTAGTTAGGTCTGGTGAAATTTTTCTCCAGCTTTCCCCTCTATCATTAGATAAATGTATAAATTGACTGCCCACGTAAAGACGATCTGGTTGATGCGCACTTGTGGTAATGGGGGTATTCCAATTAAAGCGAAGCTTTGGATCACCTTCTTGTGGGTAAGGCTTGATGATTTTACTTTGATTTTTGGAAAGGTCTACACGCCAGATAGCTTCTGCACCTTGCATTTCCGAATAGCAAATATTAGGATCACTGGGGTGAGGATATACTCTAAATCCGTCACCAAATCCAACCTCTTGCCAATCTCTTGGCTCAATACCACCAGAACTGGCAGAGGGACCCACCCAAGAGCCATTATCCTGTAAGCCACCGAATACACGGAATGGCTTTTGATTATCTACGGTTACATGATAAAATTGTGAAACAGGAATACCCTTTACCATTTCCCAAACCGTACCGCCATCCCATGAACGATAAACGCCGCCATCACAGCCGAGATAGATACGATTAGAATCATTCACATCAAACCAAAAATCATGTACGTCAGCATGTACGCCGCTTCCTATAGGGCGGAAGGTTTTTCCCCCATCTTTACTGATAGAACCATTTAAACCTGCCTTACAAATGATGTCTGGATTTTTAGGGTCAATGACAATTCTTGAAAAGTAGAATGGCCTAACCGCAATTTCAAAATCTTTATTATAATGTGTCCAGCTAGCACCGCCATCTTCCGAACGGTAAAGCCCTTTGTCTTCATTTTTTTCAGATTCAATAACGGCATAGAGGCGATCTGAATTAGAAGGGGCCACTGCAACAGCGATTCTACCTAATTTCCCTTGCGGGAAACCATTGTGAATTTTATTCCAAGTTTTTCCACCATCTGTACTTTTGTATAATGCACTATTTTCTCCACCAGAGCTAAAGGAATAGGCCGTTCTTCTAAATTCCCAAAATGCTGCATATAGAATGTTGGGATCATTGGGGTCCATCGCTAAGTCCGAGCAACCTGTGGTGGCATTGATATAGTAGATTTTATTCCAAGTCTCCCCACCATCCATTGTTTTATAAATTCCTCGATCTTCACTATCTCCCCAAAGGGCTCCTAGTACGGCAACATATACCTCATCTGGATTATCAGGATTGATTTGTATACTACTAATACGCTCTGAGGTTTTTAAACCTTTATTTTTCCAAGTTTTTCCACCATCCGTAGTTTTGTAAATACCATCACCTACCGAGACACTATTTCTAGTCCAACACTCACCTGTTCCTACCCAGAATATATCGGAAGGCTGTTTGGGGTCTACGGCCATTGCACCTATGGATTGGGTATGCTCATCGAATATAGGACGGAAGGTGACACCAGCATCAGACGACATCCAAACACCGCCACCACCAGCACCAGCAAATACCACTTTAGAATCAGTTGGGTGACCTACTAAGTCAACCATACGGCCGCTCATGAGGCCCGGACCAATGTGCCTCGCTCTTAATGCACCAAATAAGGCATCACCCTTAAGTACTGCTTTTTTTTGTGAAGTTTGTCCAAAGGCAGGAAAGAAGAGAGATAGACCAAATAGCGGTAGTATGAGGAGGAGATAATTTTTTGATTTCATATTGCTTTGTTTTGAATGATTAATGCACACCTAAAAAAGGACTAATCTGAATAGACTAGTCCTTTATATAAACTGGATAAATAATTATTTTTTGTCTTCTGCACTTGCAGCTGGGAAAGAGAAGAAATCTTCTTCAAGTTCTTTATCGATTTCAATTTTGTCAATGGTTAGTGAGAATACTACTTGACCACCCATTTTTTGCGAAATAGTATGTGCAAAAATATAACCATCTACTTCTTCATAGTCACCCATGAATGTCTCTGTAATCATACCTTTTGCTTCTCCTTCTTTCTGGAAACTTCTTTCCATGATCATTGCACTGCTTTCTTTTTCGAAGAAACAGTAAGAAAAGTTTTCTACCGATTCGCCATCAATAGTAAGAGGCGCTTTCGTTAATTTGATTTTATAGCAAGGAGTACCTTCAATATCTTCTTCTCCCTCTAGGGAAATAGAGTAGCCTTTTTCTTTCCATCCAAGGAATGAATCCATGAAGTCAGTTTCCGCTTTTAGCATTGCTGATCTTTGTGCATCCCATTTTTCTGCTTCCATCGTCATGAAATTGGTACCCCATGCTTCTGTTCCATCGAAAGCCATTTGAGTGATGATTTTGCCTTGGAAATTCATATCCATACGCTGTAAACCAGGTGCTTTTTGATACATGGTGATTGGAATATCCATACCCTGAGCTTTTGCTGAGCAAGTAAACGTTAGCGTTTGAACCTTGCTAAGGTTTTCTTCACCTCCTAGCGCTTCTAAATAGGTGGAAACAATTTCTTCTGCTGTTTGTGCTTTTAATTGGAAAGAACCAATCAATGTGAGTGACAAGACTAGAACGGTTAAGCCTTTTTTCATAAAGCGTTTAGATTTTTTGTGTAAAAAATTGAACGGAAATTAATAAAATTGGTCTTAATTGACCATATTTTTTCTATCAGCCTTTTATTTATACCTATGAATAAGGGAGATGGTTATATTTTGAATGGGAAGATGATTTAATATGTAGAAAGGGGGGAAATGAAAGAATATTACTAATATTCAAACAAATCTATCATCTAATGGTTAAAGTGAGGAGATTGTTGCTCTTCCCAAATTTCATTTAATTTCAACCATTTACTATCATAAAATACGTATCCATGTATTCCAGAAACAGGTGCATTTTGTAATTTAAATTTTCATGTATGCCCTTTATGAAGCTCAAGTTTACCTATTTTATATTTATCCTCATCATCATTCTGGCGACGATCAGTAGCCAGATTATTATAAATTGTTCTATTTCTCGGCAGGAACAGGATGCTAATATCATAAATATTGCTGGGCGGCAGCGAATGTTGAGTCAGAATATTGCCAAAACGGCATTGAAGTTCAAAACAAGCACCTCGGAAGAGTTATCTCAGAACCAGCGAAAATTGGCAAAACTTACGGCAGAATGGGAAGAGAAACACTGGGGGCTAATTAATGGATCTGAGGAACTTCAACTACCAGGAGAGAATAATAAGACCATTGCTAAGCTCTTTGATGAAATTCAAGAACCATTTTTTATCGTCCTAAATAATGCAAAGAAACTGGTCAATAGTAATAATTCCAAAGAGTATGAACACAATATTGAGGCGATATTAGGAAATGAAGAGCAATTTTTAGTGCTGATGAATACAATTGTAGGGGAGTACGAATTAGCTGCTAAGTCTAAAGTGCGGCGTTTGCAGGTCATTGAAATTCTTATTGGCCTATTCACAGTATTAATTGTTTTATTAGAATTGTTATTCTTAATTCGTCCTCTTTTTATAAAAATGATTAAACAGAATAAATCCTTAGAAAATAAAAATAATGAACTTATTAATCAGCGTCAACAGCTGCTGTACCAGACCGATCTGATTAAAGATCAAAATGACTATTTAAGAGTAGCAAAGAAAAAAGCAGAAGATGCCGCTATTGCAAAGTCTCGTTTTTTATCTAATATGAGTCATGAAATTAGAACCCCAATGAACGCTATTATTGGAATGACTCATATCCTGCTAGAGGAAGGGCCAAGGGAAGATCAAATAGATCATTTAGAGACCACTATGTTTTCTGCTGAAAATTTACTTGTCATTATTAATGATATATTAGACTATAGTAAAATCGAAGCAGGGAAATTGAATATAGAACAAGTAAACTTTAATTTTAAAGATAGTATAAATAGACTATACAAGAGCTTGGCGCCTAAAGCGGATAAAAAAAAGCTGATTTTTCAGTTGGATATGGACGATCAATTGCCGAATTACCTCGTAGGAGATAAAACAAGGCTCAGCCAGATTCTCATTAACCTCATTAATAATGCAATCAAATTCACTAATGAGGGAAAAGTTACACTTAGCATACAACAGGGAAAAGTGCTAGCAGAAAAGGTAAATATAGATTTTGCGGTGACAGATACGGGAATTGGTATAGCTAAAGAAAAACAAGAGCAAATTTTTGAGAGTTTCTCACAAGCAGACGATGATACGACACGTTTGTTTGGAGGTACAGGGCTCGGCTTGGCCATTACAAAAAAACTTTTAGAACTCCATCATTCCCAAATCCAAGTTGATAGTCAGTTGAATAAAGGATCGACTTTTTCATTTAGCCTAAGCTATCCTATCGGCAAGGCCCCTGTAAAGAAAGAAATTGCTAAAAAATCATTGCAGCTTGATACTGGTGGAGGTGAGAGAATCAAAAAGATTTTAATCGTTGAAGATAATCTTTTTAATATCAAAGTGGCCATACGTATACTTCGTATTTGGAATCTGGAAATTGATGTCGCACAAGATGGCTTGGAAGCGATTGAGAAGATTCGAGCTAATGATTACAGCCTTGTTTTGATGGATCTACAAATGCCTCGTATGGATGGCTATGAAGCAACTTGTACTATAAGAAGTTGGAAAGAATCCAAGTATCAATCTTTACCAATTATTGCACTATCTGCTTCGGCAATGAAAGGCTTTCGTGAAAAGGCTTTGGCAGCAGGGATGAATGACTACATTACAAAACCATTTAAACCTTCAGAATTGTATCATACTATTGAACGGTATGCAAAGTTGTTTGATGAGGAAGGATAGGAATAACTACGAATAGACTACAAAAAGTAAATAACTTGCACCAAATAAGTGTTGAAAATGGTCTACACTAAATTTAAGCTGCTGAAAATTCATGAAACGTTTGGAAAGAAGTTAAAGCCTACTTTTTAAATTTAGACGCTGTTGAGACATATACCGTCTTTGTCTGAAGCCATTCTCTTGACCAATAGTAAAAATTATGTTATTTTAGTTCAGTAGGTAATAGTTTTTGTTTTTATTGAATTGTATTTTGCCACTGTTGAACTTTCTGAATAAAATAGAAAGGTTTAAATTAGCTAAGGATTCCAGCCAATAAAGAATAACATATTTTAGGGGCGCGATTAAAATTCGCCAACTTATAGATCATTTCCCTTCACAAAGAGAGAAATATAATTATTCGTAAGGATTACTATAGTCAAACACCCATTTAAAAGTAGTATTAGTTTGACAACCCCTTTAACTAACTGTTGTTATTAATAGAGGAAAATCTGAAAAATTTATGAAGCAGTTTATCTTTTCCAGTCTGTTTTTGGTTTTTATTTTGGGCACAACACATGCACAACAACCTTCTCAGTATACTCTTTACATGTTCAATCAAATGAACTATAACCCCGCTTATGCAGGTTTTGACAATTCTATTAGCCTAACAGGAGTGTACCGAAAACAATGGGTTGGATTAGAAGGAAGCCCTACCACCTATAGCTTAAACATGAACCTACCTATCAATTATACGAGTGGTGGTTTTGGATTGATGTTGGAAAATGATGTTCTAGGAGCCGAGGCTAATACATCGATCATGGCTGCATATAATTATCAATTATACCTAGGTGATGGTATTCTTTCTATGGGGCTGGCAGGAGGAATTATTCAAAGATCATTAGATGGTACAAAAATTCGCACACCCGATGGCATCTATTTAGAGCCAGGGACATTTGACCACCAAGATCCTTTATTGCCTCTAACAAAAGAAAATGCTTCAACGCCTAACTTCAGCGCAGGTGTGTACTATCAATCAGAAGCTATTGAATTGGGCTTTGCAATTCATAACCTATCAGAGCCAAGCGTAAACTTTAGTACCATAGGAATAAATTTAGTACGCCATTATGTATTTAATATAGGAACAGACTTTGAGATCGGTCGAGATATTATTATAATGCCATCTGCATTGGTACGATCGGACATCAATCAAACACAAGCAGAATTATCCTTGTTAATGCGATATAATGAAAAGTTTTTAGCAGGCACTTCATTCAGAGGTTATAATACAAATTCGATAGACGCAGTGGCTATTATTGCAGGAATCAAGCTCGGAGAAAACATCTCCATGGCCTATGCCTACGATTTAACACTATCAGGATTGAATGCTGTAAGCTATGGTACACATGAAATTATGCTTAATTATAATTTGAACAAGCCAGTTGGTAAAGGAAGACCTCCAAAAATTATTTATAATCCAAGATCATTATAAAAAATCAAAAAAAATGCTTTTCTTGCAGAATAAATAAAAAAAGAGAACGTTTAAAAATCGTTAAATCTTTAACACTTCGTGCTTATCTGAAAATTTACTACTCCTCAAGACGTGCAAAAGGGGTCAACTAATTTGTCCCTTTTCTAATCAATGTATTTTTTCTAAAATGAGAAGGCCCTCAAGGATCAACACTCGTATAAAGTGTTGTAAGACAATTCGTTGTAGTTGAAATCGATGTTTGTTGTTTTGTAGATAACAATTGTCAGCTTTCCGCACTATCGACAGAAAAACAAAACTCTAATTTTTGATAAGTTTTTTAAAGAACCTATATTTACGGTCGCTTAAAAGATCATACTTAATCTGAAGGAAAACTCGGGTGTTAACATGAAAAGATTATTTCAAATTTCGCTGTTACTAGCGGTACTAGTAACGATCGCATCATGCGGAAGACAACAAAGTGGGCAATTAACAGGCGTCCTAGATCGTCCAGCATGGAAAGGTATTAATCCTTATGGAATGGTATATGTACCATCAGGAACAGTGCACATTGGTCCAAGTGATCAAGATGTAAGCAACACTTTCGTTCAACGTCAAAAAGCAATCTCTATCCAAGGATTTTATATGGATGATACAGAAATTACAAATAATGAGTATCGCCAATTCGTATATTGGGTAAAAGATTCGATTGCGCACACTTACCTAGAACACTTCATGGAAGAAGATGAAGATTCAGATTTTGACGAGCCAAGAATCGATTGGGAATACGAAATCGATTGGGAAGACGAACTACTTGAAGAATTATTCTATCAAGGTGATGACGTCTTAGCTGGCCGCCGCGAAATCGATATCAACAATCTTGTTTTCGAATACGAATGGTTCGATTGGCAAGCTGCTGCACATGACAAAGGTAATTCTCCTAGAAATACCTTTATTGAAAGAAAGAAAGTAAATGTTTATCCAGATACATTGGTTTGGGTGCGTGACTTTGCATACTCTTACAACGAACCAATGGCTCGTAATTACTTTTGGCACCCCGCATTTGATGATTATCCAGTGGTTGGCGTAGATTGGCATATGGCTAATGCGTTTTCTTATTGGAGAACAAAATTGTGGAACGCTTATGAAGGTGGCGTCACCTCTGAAGATTTCCGTTTGCCTACGGAGCATGAGTGGGAATATGCTTCAAGAGGCGGTAGAGACCTTGCTCCATTCCCTTGGGGAGGGTACTACACTAGAAATGCCAAAGGATGTCTGTTAGCTAACTTTAAGCCAGGCCGTGGTGATTATCCAGAAGATGGTGGCCTTTACACTGTAAAAGCAGATGCTTACTTCCCTAATGATTATGGCTTGTATAATATGTCTGGTAATGTTGCAGAATGGACTTCTTCAGCATTCTACGAAAATGCATATTCATTTATCCATGATTTGAACCCTGATATTCGTTACGATGCTAAGGATGATGATCCTGAAGCAGATAAGCGTAAAGTAACAAGAGGCGGTTCTTGGAAAGATGTGTCTCACTTCCTTCAGACTGGTTCTCGTCATTATGAGTATCAAGATACAACAAAATCATACATAGGTTTCCGTTGCGTTTTGACCTTCTTAGGTCGCTCTGTCAACGATTTCTAAGAAACCTCTTATAGTAAGGATATTGCAAATCTGCAATATCCTTACTTGTTTTCTATCTACAGACAAAACTCCACATATTATTTCCTCTCTTAGCATAGCCTTAAAAAGTATTAAGCAAGGATTAGATATGAATAAATATAGTAGCACTCAGTCATGATTCTGAGCTGTTGCACATTATTGTGAGTAACAATTAGTCGAAAAGCATAAAATTTTGACGAAAGAAGCTGTGATGAAGGAAAATTTCAAAAAAAAATAGAAGGAGCAAAAAAAATCATGTTTTTTTTATTCTAGCTGTGTTACTTTTTGTTCTCCTCGCATTATACTGGTGGGTTCCAGAGCAACCTTACATGATGAATCAACATTAAATAACTGAAAAACAAGATTATCAAATGAGTTTCGTAAAGTCTAAAGGATTCAAATACATTAAAAACCTTCTTATTGGTGTAGGTGCTGCAATTGTACTAATGGGTGCACTTTTTAAATTAGAAAGCTGGCCACTAGCTTCTGAAATGCTTATTGTCGGATTATCAGTAGAAGCATTAATTTTCTTATTCCTAGGTATTATCGGTCCTGAAAAAGATTACTACTGGGAGAAATTATATCCAGGTTTGGACAAATACTCTTCCAATATCCAACCACTAACAGCTGGTGACCAAGGTCCTGCAACACCAGGTTTAAACGGCGAAGTGGTAGAGCAGCAACTAGGTGGTATGTTAACAGAGCTTCAAACTATGTCTAGTAGCTTATCTTCTTTGAAAGCTCTTCAAGAAGTTGATTTCTCTGGTACTAGCGATCAGATCCGCTCGATGAATAACTTCTACGCTAAGTTGAATGAGGCAATGGCTGACTTAACGGATTCTTTAGAGGATACTAAAGAATACAAAGATCAATTATCTGCATTGAACAAAAATATCAGTTCTTTGAACAACGTATACGGTTCTTTGAATTCTGTTTATGGCAATGTAATTTCAGCTATGTCAAATGTGAAAAACGGTTAATCATAACCATTTTTGAGCGATTATTAAGAAGTTATTTGCACAAACTCGGTTTGTGCGTATTTATTAAAAATTAAAAAAGAAAAGCCATGTCCATACCTAAGGAACCGCGGCAGCTAATGATTAACCTGATGTACTTGGTACTGACGGCGCTTTTGGCTCTGAATGTATCTGCGGAGGTAATGAACGCTTTCTTTACCTTAGATGAAGGTAATCAAGCAAGTATACAAACAGTTGATACTCAATTATCAGCGACCGTGAAAGGGGTGAAAGACCTTTTGAGCGACGAATCAAAAAGAAAATATAAGCCAATCGAACCTGCAATCGATGCAGTGAGAGCAAAAATTGCTGAATTTAACGAATACGTCAACGTATTAAGAGATGATTTAATCGACTCAGCAGGGGATAAAAATGGTAAAAAAGATGATGGTGATTACACTGTCAGCTACGGGAAAACAGTTCCAAAAGGAAAGAAAAATAAAGATATCACTACTCGTATGTTGGTGGATGAAGGAAAGGGAGAAGAGTTAAAGAAGAAGATTATCGAAACTAAAGATGATATCTTAAGAACTTATACCGAACTTCTAACTGAATATGGGGATACTTTTGGTTTGAAAAAAGAAGAAATAGATCAACGTGTGGCAAGTATGTCTGATAATCTTCCTTTAAAGGTGGATGATGAATCTTGGAAGGAAGTAGAAGGAAAAAATAGTTGGGCTGATTTCAAATTCCGCCAAATGCCTTTAGCAGCGGTATTACCTTTGATGTCTCAGATGCAGTCTGACTCAAAGAGTTCTGAAGCCGCATTAATAAATGCTATGGCTGAGTTAACTGGTGGTCGTGTGATCGAGTTTGATCAGTTCTTCCCTGTAGTACAGGCGAAAAAAGCATACGTTATCTCTGGCGAGCCATTCGAAGCAAAAATTTCTGTAGGTACTTATAGTTCTCAAATCCAACCTGAGAATATTAAGCTTTATGCAAATGGTAGCTTATTGAAGGTAGGTGAAGACGGGACAGCTGAATTCACAACTTCTACTGGTAAAATTGGACCACAATCCATCAGCCTAAAAGCAGAAGTTACTAACCCGCTTACGGGGGAAGTTTCGGAAGGTGAAGCAACTTATGATTATGAAGTAGGTCTTCGTTCCGTTACTGTTTCTGCGGATAAAATGAATGTATTCTATATTGGTGTTGACAACCCTGTATCTGTTGCTGCAGCTGGTGTACCTACAAGTTCTTTGAGAGTTGGTATGTCTGGCGGTGGTGGAAAGATCAAACGTTCTGGGAGCGGATATATGGTGAACGTTGATAAGCCAGGTGAGGCAAAAATCACTATTAGTGGTGAAGGGGTAAGCCAGTCTTTCCCATTCCGTGTGAAGCGTATTCCTGATCCTGTTGCACGTTTGTCCAAAAAGGCGGGTGGTACAATGGGTAATGGTGAGTTTAAAGCGCAAGGTGGTGTTGGTGCATTCCTTGATAACTTTGATTTTGATGCAAAATGTAGTATCCAAGGATATAACTTAGTATATGTGGCTAAGCGTCAGGATCCTGTTGAGGCAGTGAACAGAGGCGGTCGCTACACTGATAAGTCTAAGCGTTTAGTGATGAAAGCTAAGCCAGGTGACATTTATTACTTTGATAATGTAAAAGCAAGATGCCCTGGAGATAAGGTTGGTCGTCCAATTAACTCTATGGTATTTAAGATTAAATAAAATTTTGATGTTAAAGTGTAATAGTGTGCTTGTTTATTCCGTTAAATGAGTGCACTTTTACACTTTAAGTGCCTCTGGGATATGGGGTTCGCACCTTTTAGCTTATCTTTATCCATACGCATTTAAACACTACACATTAATTTAAATTTTTTATAAGTCATGAAGATCGCTCTGAAACTGCTAGCTTTGGTATTGTTAGTGCTAGGTACAGCACACATCAATCCAATCGCTGCACAAACTCCAAATGACATTATTCTTACGGATCCGGATGATAACGCTGATAATTCTAATCGTCCTCTAGATGATGTTGTCGAAAGCAACACTATCGGAAGAAAACGTATCCTTCCTTATGACAATGTGCGTGAGGCAGATATTTTCTGGAAGAAAAAAATCTGGCGTGTAGTTGATATCCGTGAGAAAATGAATCTGCCATTCGCTTATCCTGAACGTACATTCTTCGAGATCTTGATGGATGCTGCAAAAACTGGCGAAATTAAGGCATACAGTACAGAAGATGATAAGTTCAGTATCGAACTTACACCAGACGAAGTTGCATCCATGGGTGCTAGCCTTGATACCATTTCAACACTTGATCCAGAAACTTACGAAGAAACTTTCCAAATTGTTCCTAATGAGGTAAATCCAGAAGACGTTAAGCGCTTCCGTTTAAAAGAAGTTTGGTTCTTTGATGAGGAAACTTCTACCTTACAAGTGCGTATTCTTGGTATCGCGCCACTTATCGATGTGAAAGATGATAATGGTAACTTCCGTTATGAGAAACCAATGTTCTGGATCTACTATCCAGAAGCAAGAGAAATGCTTGCTAAACAACAAGTGTTTAATATCTTCAATGATTCTTCTCCAATGACTTGGGAAGACTTATTAGAGATGCGTTTCTTCTCTAGTTACATTTACAAAGAATCCAATGTATTTGACCGTCGATTGCAAGAGTATCTATCAGGTGTAGATCTTCTTCTTGAAGCAGATAAGATTCGTAAAGAAATCTTTAACTTCGAACATGATCTTTGGTCTTATTAATTGATACATGATTAGTGTAGTAGCTATAAGCTATACATATAAAAAGGGCCTGCATGAATGATGCAAGCCCTTTTTAAGTTTAGTATACTTTGAATACTCTTATTGCATATATTCCCAAGCAGTTTGATACTGTCCGTTTTTTTCACAATAACTTAAAAAGGCTTCGTAAAATGAATGCCCACCGATCGTTGCACTATCTCCTACAATAATTAATTGCTTTCGAGCCCTAGTCATAGCGACATTCATTCTTCGTGTATCTCCTAAGAACCCAATGTCACTCTTCCCATTTGATCGGACCAAACTGATATAAACGACATCTTTTTCTTGGCCTTGGAAGCCATCAATAGTATTTACTGTAATATCAATTTCTTGCAGAATATGATCTTCTTCTAGTTCTTTTTTGATATGTATTACTTGCTCCCGATAGGGTGATATAATGGCAATACTAGGTAATGCCTGCTCTTTATGTTCTTCTACTAAGCGGTATAGATGTTCACACAAAATTTGAAACTCTTCTGGATTATAGCGACTTTGAAAAGCTTCTTGAATTTTTTCTTCAAACCCACAACCTGCAGTATCAATAAACACAAGTGGTTGGTTGGAAGGAACATTCAATTGATGGTCTTTTACGGAATCATCCGCTTTTAGATGGTTATCATAAAATTGTTGATTAGAGAATCCCATAATCTTTTCATTCATCCGATATTGGGTGTTTAGAAGATAGGTTTGATCTAACCTTTGTAGGGATTTTTCGATCAGCGTTACATTGAATCCTAGTTTGGCAGCTGACCTAGACTTAACAGTTGGCGGCAGCTGAAATGGGTCTCCTGTCAACACTACTCTCGATGCCTTTGTAATAGGAATCCAAGTAGCTGGCTCTAGTGCTTGGGCTGCCTCATCAATAAATACCGTTCTAAATTTTTTGTGGTCTAGGACCCTACTAACAGAACCCACTAATGTACATGTAATTACTTGTGCCCCATCGAGGATTTGATGGATAAGCCGCTCTTCTAACTGGTTAGCCCACGCCATGAGTTCTCCGGCTTCTTTATATGATTGTTTTCTTTCTTGATATTCTTGTGCACCAAATTTACGGCGGTATTTTCTAGCATTTCTTCTAGCTTCTGCCGCTTGAATCTTAACTTTTTTTATGTTCTTAGCATCTGGATGCTGACTCATCTGCACGTCTAATGTATGCCTAATGATACTTTCATCAACTCTGGAAATATTACCTACTCGTACTACTCGAAGTCCTTGGTCATGAAGGCGCTCTGTCAGTAAATCTACGGCAGTATTAGAGGGTGCTGTAACTAGTACAGTGTTTTCTTTTTCTACAGTCTTTTTGATAGCTTGGACAAGTGTGGTCGTTTTGCCAGTACCTGGAGGGCCATGGATAATGGCCACATCTAGGGTCGTCGAAATGGCATGAACAGCTTTGTTCTGAGAAGGATTAAGTGTGATAATATCTTTAGGCTGAATAAAAATATCAGCCTTAGATTGCTGTCTACCCATCAAAATATCTCTAATTTCAGCTAATCGATCTTTGGAGGCTTTCATTACCTTTTTCAAGGCCTTTTCCATTTCTTGGTAAGTGGTATCATCAAATAGCAGATCCACTCCAATTAGGCCAAGGCCAAGCCAATCGGGTAAATCCTTACTATTCAAAATAATTTTCATCTTGTTTCTATCCAAATATTGGATGACGCCACTTTGTTCTGGTCTTTTTACAGCAGCTTGCTTGGTGAATAGCTGTACAATTTTACCAGATCTAAACTGATGAGGCTCGTTCAATTTGGATGTTCTTTCAACGACTACATATGCTCTTTCTCCATAAGTGTATCCTGATTTTATTACTTGTAATGGATACCAAGAGTAACCCTGATCTTTCCTTTCCTCCAGAGATAAGTTGAGTATTTTTTGCTTAAACTGCTCGAGATCTTCTGCTTTTTCTAACAATAAAAGCTCTAGTAACTCCTCAAATTCTTTCAAGTCTTTAGCCATGCGGTATATTATTTTCAATAGACAACGAAAAAGAAACTATTGATTGCTGTGTATTGTTGTTAAATCTGCAGCTGAACTTTTCCTTATTTTTGAAAATCCTAATTTCAATGGCCCAAAAAGAAGAGAATCAAACTTTTAAACAACAATTCGAAGCACTAGGTAATCTTCCAAAATTTTTCCGTCTCATTTGGAAAACGAGCCCTTCTCTTGCTTTTGCAAATGTAGTATTACGTTTGCTAAAAGCTGCTATTCCATTGGCAGTACTATATGTAGGAAAAGAAATTATTGATGAAATTTTGCGCTTGATAGAGATAGGAGATCAACAAATGAGTTATCTGTGGCTAATGTTAGGTTTAGAACTGGGCTTAGCTGTTTTGTCTGAAATAATGAATCGTCTTATCGCTCTGTTAGATAGTTTGTTGGGTGATTTGGTTGCCAATGAAACTTCAGTAGAACTCATCCGCCATGCTGCTCGATTAGACCTTTTTCAATTTGAGCATCCAGCATTTTACGACAAGTTAGAACGGGCAAGAAGACAAACTACGGGGCGTACGGTGCTTATGTCACAGGTGCTTACGCAAATGCAAAATATCATTACCATTTTATTCTTGGGAGCGGGCCTAGTGGCTTTTAACCCCTGGCTGATAGTGATTTTAATATTAGCGGTTATTCCTTCTTTTTTAGGTGAAACGCACTTTAACCAGCGTTCGTACTCCCTTACGCGGTCATGGACACCAGAAAGGAGAGAACTCGATTATCTGAGATATATTGGCGCAAGCGACCAAATGGCCAAAGAAGTAAAAATTTTTGGCCTAGATGATTTTGTAGCCAATCGCTTTGAAGAGCTATCCATCCAATATTATAAGGCGAATCGTTCCTTGGCTATTAAACGGGCAGCAGTGGGTACTTTACTTTCTTCTTTAGCTACTCTAGCTTATTATGGCGCTTACTTATTTATAATCATTCAAACGGTAGGAGGAATTATTACCGTAGGTACGCTAACTTTCCTAGCAGGTTCTTTCAGTCGAATGCGGAGTATGTTACAAGCAGTTATGAATAATTTTTCAAGAATTGCAGGAAGTGCCTTATACCTTCAAGATTTATTTGACTTTTTTGAGATCAAACCGAGTATCACAAGTCCAGAGCAACCCATAGCTTTTCCAAAAACTATCCAAAGTGGGATAAAGTTTGAAAATGTAAGTTTCCGATATCCTAATAGTGATCAGTTTGCCATTAAAAATTTATCCTTCCATTTGAATGCAGGTGAAAAGCTAGCTTTAGTTGGTGAAAATGGAGCAGGAAAAACAACCTTGGTGAAATTGTTGGCTCGTCTTTACGAACCAACAGAAGGCCGAATTTTGGTAGATGGAGTGGATATCCGAGATATTAGCCTTGGAGAACTTCGAAATCAAATCGGCATTATTTTTCAAGATTATATTCGATTCCAATTAAAAGCATCTGAAAATATTGCTATTGGCAATATAAAAGCATTAGAAAAAGATAATCGTATAAAAGAAGCGGCTCAGAAAAGCCTTGCAGATACAGTTGTGGAGACGCTTCCTGACAAATATGAGCAAATGCTTGGAAAGCGGTTTATGAATGGTATTGAGCTTTCTGGGGGACAATGGCAAAAAATTGCTTTGGCAAGAGCTTATATGCGAGATGCACAATTGCTCATTCTTGATGAGCCTACCTCCGCGCTTGACGCAAGAGCGGAGCATGAAGTATTTTTGCGTTTTGCAGAGTTAATTGAAGGGAAAATGGCGGTTTTAATTTCACATAGATTCTCCACTGTTCGTATGGCTGATCGAATTCTATTCCTTGAAAATGGAGCGTTATTAGAATTAGGAAGTCATAAAGAACTCTTGGAAAAAGATGGGAAATATGCAGAGTTATTCCGTTTACAGGCACAAGGTTATTTATAGATCAATTAAGTCCCCAAATCTTTCATTAAAGCCTGCGATACCTTGTAATCCGCCAGAATGGATAGCTACAATTGTGCTCCCTTTCGGGAAATAGCCTTTTTGAAGAAGGTCAAAAATACCATAAAACATTTTTCCGGTGTAAATGGGATCAAGTGCAATGTGGTGCTTACTTTTGAAGTGATTGATAAAGTCAATGAGGTCAGTTTTATATTTGGCGTAACCACCAAAATGGTAGTTGGTTTGAATTTGCCAATTCATAGGAACTTTATCGTACTTTGACGAAAGTAGTCGCTGGATTTCTTGAGTATGAAAATCTCCTTTTAATACAGAGAATCCTAGTGCTTTACTTTTTTCGTGCAAACCTCCAATCATCCCCCCCAGTGTTCCTCCTGTTCCACAGCAAGCACAAATGTAATCGGGAAGTCGCCCAAGCTGTTGTTCAATTTCTGCTGGTATTTCTGCCGCACCTTTGAGTGCGAGATCATTTGTCCCACCCTCTGGAATAGAGTAGAAGCTGCCAAATTCTGCAACCAATGAAGACCTGAATGTTGTACTATCCTTTTCGCGATAAGCGGAACGACTTACGTATTTGAGTCGCATTCCACAGCTTTTGGCAAATCGAAGTGTGGGATTGAGAGTAGGAGGACACTCTCCTCTAATAATACCGATCGTTTTGAAATTGAAAATTTTACCGGCTGCAGCAACTGCAGCGATATGATTAGAAAATGCGCCTCCAAAAGTTAGTAAAGTACTTGCTTGAAGTTCTTTAGCTTTTAGTAAATTGTACTTCAGCTTTCTCCATTTGTTACCACAAAAGGCATCATCATGGCCCATTGCTTCTAAATGCAATTGATCATCTCGTTTAACGAAAAGTTGGGCTTCTTTTTCTTCTAAAAGCGAGCTAAAAAGCTTTTGAATAGGAGAGGGGGAATGCTTTAGGAGTAGATCAATCATATTTGGATAGTAGTCAATGGTTAATCTTTCGAATAATGAGTTATACGATTAACCATCAACTATAATTATTTGAGTTTAATACACTGTAATTTAGATCACAGTGTATTTAATGACCAAAAACTTCAGTAAGTGTCAATTCCTTAAACTCACCAAGTGATTGGATGAAATCCATATCTAAACGTTTCTTATCACCAAGAATGAGATAAGTGAAATGCTGGTTTTGAACATATTTTTTATAAAAATCTAGTATATCTTGTACTGTATAATTTTCTAATTGATGATAGACATCTTGTGCTAAGTCACGATCATATCCCAACTGTTGTACAGCTTGGGCTTCCCAGAATACTTTTCGATCTGTCAATCGCTCACTTTCAATCTTTCGCATCAAAGAGTGACGTGCGTTTTCAATTTGCGCAGTACTTACCGGCATGTCTTGTATAATCTGCTGTAAAGCAGAGACGGCATCTTGAAGTTTATCAGGTTGAGTACCTACGTAAGCCTGGAAATAATGCCCCATTGCTTTTTCTCTTGGTGCTCCGATCATAGCATAAGTGGAGTAGGCAAAAGCTCTTGCTTCTCGAATCTCTTGGAAAACCACAGAGGAAAGTCCCAATCCAAAATATTCATTGAATAGTTCGCGCATACAATAAATATCAAGTTCAAAACTATTGGTCAATTTTGAGCTGAGCATTACATCAACTTGAACAATTGGAAAATCAAGAAATAAAACGGTATTTTTTGTAGTCGGTAATTGCTCGTAAACCGTCTTAGGAATACGCGCTTTTCGATTATTTGATGAAGAGTGATTTTGCTCTAATACCTTAGTGACCGTTTCAAGGCTATTTTGGCCAAAATAATAGATTCGATGTTCGTAAGATGGAATATCTGTGATCCATTGGGTTAGGTCTTCTGCCTTTAATGATTTTAGCTCTTCTTCAGAAAATCGATCAGTAAATGAAGAATGTGCACCATAACGAGCAAAGCTCATCATCGCATTCTTTAAAATGAAGTTGCGATTTTTTTTAGCGTTTTCTCGTTTGATAAGAATATCAGAAACAATATTGTCTAACTTTTCTTGATCTGCTTTTAGATGATAAATAAAATGTTCCATCAGTTGCAGTCCCTTTTCAAAGTTTTCTTCTAAACCACTAATAGTAAGGTAAGCTCTATCCTCATAACAAATGATATCCAAAGATAAACCCAGTCGAAATAGTTCTTTTTGAAAATCAGACGGACTGTATGTTGTGGTTCCTAAATAGGGAGCATAGAGCAATGCAATGGAAAGGGCTTTACTACTTGTTTTCCCCATATCCAAAATATAGTCCAATCTAAAAAGTGAATTATTAGGATTATAGACATAGTCTAGTTGGATACCACTGGAGAGAGAAGTCGTCTGAATTTTTTCTTTAAAATTGACAAATTCAGGCTTTAGGGGAAGTGTTTTTTTTGTTAAGAATTGTTTTGCGAAATCTGATAAATTATCTCTTTGCAGTTCGACTGGCGTGATGGTAGGTTTTTCTACTTTGATAATATGATCATCTTCACCTTGTTGCTTATATAATAATACATATCCATCATGGATATTTGCTTTCGCAAAAGCAACGATATCTTCTTTAGTAACTGCTTTGAGCCAATCTACTCTGCTCACGTATTTCTTCCAAGGGATACCTAATATGAAGGTATTTGTCATGGCATTGATTCGGGCATTGTTAGATTCTGTTGCTTTGATATCGTATATTTTGATTTCATTGAGTACTGCTTCCAAGAGCCAGTCTTCAAATTCACCATTTTTGATCTTTTGTATCTCATGTAGCAGAAGATCTTTCACTTCCTCTAAGCTTTGCCCCTCACGTGCTTTACCAAAGAGCCCTAAAACACTATAATCCGCGTAAGTCCAAGACCATGCTTCAGATTCAAGTACTAATTGTTTTTGATTTAAATTAGCATCTAGTAAACCTGCCTGATCATTATATAACAGATAACGGATTAGGCTTGCCATCATAGGATCATCGGTTTGGCTACCGTTTAAACGCCATGCTAGTTCAACATAAGCAGCTTCTCTACCTATTACCTCCTTGATAATGGGGTGTTTGATTGCTGGCTGTTCAAGGTGCGAAAAAGTAGGAAAATCTGATGATTGGTAGTTACCAAAATACTTTTCTGCTAACGCAATAGCTTCTTGAGGGTCAAAATCACCTGCAAGCATGATACCCATATTATTGGGGACGTAATAGGTTTTGAAGAATGCTTGAATTTTCTTTAGAGATGGATTTTTGAGGTGCTGAGCACTTCCAAGTGTTGTTTGTGTGCCATAAGGATGTTTGGGGAATAATGCTTGTCGAATGGCATTATTAGCCTTTCTGAAATCTTTATCTTGGCTAATATTAAATTCTTCATATACCGTTTCCAATTCTGTATGGAATAAGCGAAGGGCCATCATTTTAAATCGCTCAGATTCCAGTTCCATCCAGCGTTCTAGTTCATTGGCTGGGATATTATTGACGTAGACGGTCTGATCTAACCAAGTATATGCATTGGTTCCTTTTGCTCCAATTGCGGTGGTTAAGCGGTCATATTCATTGGGAGATATGTATTGTGCAGCCTTTGAAGAGAGTAGATCAATTTGAGCATAAATTTCTTTTCTTTTTACTTCATCCGTTGTTTGGCGATGCTGTTCAAACAAATTGGAAATTTGATCAATCAACTCTTTTTCTCTGTCCCAATCAATAGTGCCTATCTTAGAAGTGCCTTTAAAAAGCATATGCTCCATATAATGCGCTAAGCCTGTCGTATCACTAGGATCATTTTTGGAGCCTGCACGAACAGCTATATTCGTATGGATTCTGGCCTCTGTTTTATTGACGCTAAGATATAGGGTAAGGCCATTGGCCAGCTGGTATATTTGTACATTCAATGAATCATTCTCTACCGAATAAGTCTGGTAGTTTTTTGTTATCGATTCGGGCATATTATTTATGGTATCATTTCGTTATCGGACAAAGATACAAGTTAAATTATTGTAATGCCTAGTAAATTGATATAGCTAGTCTTTATTGCTAAAAAAAGGATAAAGCTTTCGAATAATAAATCATCTTTATCGAAAAAGCTCGATCTTCTAACAGCAACAAAAGAGTGTGAGTTTTTTTGTGCTATTTATGGTTATTTGTAGGAATACTCAAGTACCTAGACAATTTTATTGTACTAATTCCAGCCTGCCGGCAGACGCGGTTTCGGACTTACTACTTATTTCATTTTCCATCAAAAAAACTTGTTATGAAAACATCGCGAATACTATTGTTGATCGCCTTCCTTTGTTTTTTTCAATTGCTATCTGCACAATTTCAGAAACCAGAATACTTACTAGAATATTACTTCATTGCTGAGCAAGCAGAATTATTAGAAATTACACCAGCTCAGCTAGATCAACTGAAAGGTCTTGATTCTTTATTGATGAAAGCTTGGGAAGCTCGATTAGATAATGATGAAGTAAATGATTCAGACTATTTCACCTTAAGAATTGAAGCATTGAAGAAAGTCTTGACAGACACACAGTATGAACAATTGATTGGCATTGCAGAAGAAAGCCTTGAGGAAGAAAGAATCGCTGCTAATGAATCTTTACTAAATCAATGGAATAGTGAAAATCCAGGGCTTGATATGACGATGGATCAAGTGGAGCACTATATTTCATTAATAGATAGTATTAATAATCGTCAAATTGTACTGGAAGGGCATGATTTTACAGACATGAAGAAATCAGAACTTGTTCAGATGGAAAGAGTGCTTAGTTCTCAACAGTTCCAACTTTTTGAAAAGAATCATAAGAATAGAGCATTAAATGAAGTGGCAGCTTTAGAAGAAACACTTAGAGGTGAACTACCTATCATGAAAGCCTTTATAGGTCTCTATGTGGATGAATTTGCTCCAAAGTTACAGCTATTACGTGCTCGGTTTGAAAAGGAATTGTCTCCAAGTGATCAGCGTAAGGTAAAGCATTATCGATTATTACTTCACGAGGCTATTGATGCAATAATAGAAGAAGAGGTAGATCGATCAAGGAATACTTACCAAAATATAACATTACATGATGAAGCTTTAAAAACGGAAATGGAAGGGGCGGTGCAATATGCTTTTGAAGGACTTAAGAAAGTGCCCATAATAATGGATTTTGTTTACGGCAGTTTTCTTGACCAAGAAATAATTGAAGAAATGGTCAATATGACGGAGAAATATATGCCTGCTATGCAAAAGCAAGAAATTGGGTTTAAAGCTTTATTTGCTGAACTAAAAAAAGGGCACGAAATAATTGAAAAAGAATTTCAGCATAGCCCATACTTCAAAGAGGTAGATATAAAAGCGCCTACTTACCACTTTGTGGCAACAGACGCATTAAAGTTTTTACTTACGACTCCTGCAGAAATTGAAGAAGAAGAATTGAATTCAACAGATATTCATTTGGCGAAAGCCTTCCCGAGCCCAGCAAAAACCATGCAAACGCTAGCGTTCAATTTGCGTCAAGCAAGCCCTGTTCAAATCGAAATTATTGACCAGAAAGGCCAAGTTGTTCAGAATGTCTTTAGTGGTACTTTAGGAATTGGTGTACATCAATTAAATGTGGATGTGCAAGGTTTGAATGGTACAATTTTCTTCTACCGCATTACAAGTAATGCTGGTACGAGTACATTGGATATTATGATTGCAAAATAATGTCTTCTTCCTGAATGAAACGGAGATAACAAAAGTCTCCGTTTTATTCATCCTCCTTTCAAATGATAGAAATACTTATATTGCAAAAGTAATTCAAAGCAATATGCGCCTATCCATATTTTTTAGTTTTCTATTTTTTGTTCAATTAGGTTGTGCTCAGCAAAAAACGGTACGGTATACCGATTTGTATAAAGCTCATGGGCAATACCTTGAAGAAAGGATTAAAGATCGCAGATTTAAGCATCGCGATATCACTTCTATTGTTCATTCGCTTCCACAAAAATTTAAGGTCAAAGAACTGGGACAATCGATTGAGGGACGTTCTATTTACAGTGTGAGTATTGGCTCAGGGCCAATAAAAGTGCTCCTATGGTCTCAAATGCATGGAGATGAGCCTACTGCAACAATGGCTATAATGGATATCTTTAATTTTTTTAAAGCGAGTGATGAATTTGATCGCTTCAAAGAGCGAATCTTAGAGAAAGTAACCCTCGTTTTTGTACCCATGCTTAATCCAGATGGTGCAGAGCGGTATGAGCGAAGAAATGCCCTTGGCATTGATTTAAATCGCGATGCCGTTAGACTACAAACTCCTGAAGCAAAGATACTTAAAGGTATTAGAGATCAATTAGATGCAGATTGGGGCTTTAACTTACACGATCAGAGTCGATATTACAGTGCTGGTTCCACTCCATATACAGCTTCTATTTCTTTCTTAGCACCAGCTTTTAACTACAACAAGGATATTAATGCCGTTAGGGGTGATGCCATGAAATTAATCGTTGGGATGAACCGTATCCTTCAAAAATATATCCCTGGAAAAGTAGCTAAGTATAGTGACAGCTTTGAGCCTAGAGCTTTTGGAGATAATATTCAAAAATGGGGCACTAGAACTATTCTGATTGAATCTGGCGGACTGGAGGATGATTTGGAAAAACAATATTTGCGAAAGCTACATTTCGTCATCTTACTTTCTTCTTTCGATGCCATTGCAAAGGGCTGGTATAAAAATGAATCCATTAAAGATTACAAAAGAATTCCCTTTAATAGAAGTAGCCGATTTATGGATTTATTAGTTCGAGAAGTCCAAATAGAGCGAAATGGCGATTGGTACACGGTAGATCTGGGGTTCCGGAATGAGGAAATTGATACAGAAGGTGCTACCAACTTCTATCCTAAAGCAGGGATTAGTGATATTGGCGATCTATCTGTTTATTATGCTTACGAAGATGTGAATTTGAATGGAGCAAAAGCCTATGAAGGAGAAGTATATCAAAAAACTTTTGATCACTGGAGTGAGTTAGCTAGAATAAATCCTATTGAATTGATTAAGAGAGGAATCAGTTCGATCCGTGTCAGAAATGGGATAAGTGCGATTAAAGCAAGTAAATTGCCGCTTCAAATCATTAATGAAGATCAGACAAGGAATAAGCAAGTTCGTTTGGGGGGAAATCCTACTTTAATTATTAAGAAATCAAATGTCGTTAGCCATATTTTAGTGAATGGAAGGTTATTTTCCTTAAAAAAGGATAGCCAGAAAATACAAGAACTGTGGAATGCACAGTTTCACTAGTACATGGACATTGAAATTCACGTATAAATAAAACAGTAACCATGTTTCCTAAAAGGAAAGGAAGCAAAAATTAAGACGGAATGAAAAAGACAGTATTTACGTTAGGCCTCTTATTTTTCTTTTGCCTAGGAGCTTTCGCTCAAAGCGGAGCAAATCCGAAGAAAGTTGTTGTATTGGATAATTATGAAGGGATTGATAGTTATGATGAACTAGTCGGACGATTTGAAGGGAAAGTGATTTTATTGGACTTGTGGGGAACATGGTGTGGTCCTTGTAGAAGAGAGTTTCAATTTAAAGATGGCCTGAAGTCATATATTGAGGATAAAGATGTTGTATTGGTGTATGCAAACATTGATCGCCAAACAGATAACGCTAAGAAAAAATGGCAAAAGATGATTAAAGATGCCAAGCTGACAGGTTATCATGTATTTGCTAACCAAGACTTAGTTGCTGATTTAAGATCGCGATTTTATAAGCGCGTAAATCCAGATGGTCGTAAAGTAATGGGCCTTCCAACTTACGTAATTATTGATCGCAATGGAAAAGTAGTTGATAAAAATGCGCCACGGCCAAGCAGTGGTCAGCGATTATATTCGAAATTACACCAGGTACTATAATTTAGGGACTTACCGAAAATCTGAATTATTAATAAAGGTAGTATCCGTAAGCGTTTTTAAAAATATTAGGAGGTCAGCTGTTTCATTTTCGTTTAAGGCAATTGGTCGCAAAGTAGAACTTTTGTTAGGATGTGGCTGTCCTCCACTTTTGTAGTGGGTAATGACGTCTTCCAAGCTAGCTAAACTACCATCGTGCATATAGGGTGCTGTAAGCTCTACATTCCTCAAAGAGGGCACTCTGAATTTACCAATATCAGCACTATCGATTGTTACTCTTTGCCTACCAGTGTCCTTGCTATAGTCTAAATAAAGCCCATTGTTCATGAATTCGCCATTGGTAAAGTTGAATCCGCTATGACAATTACTACAGTTCGCTTTTTCGCTCGTAAATAAGTCATACCCTCTTTTTTCCTGTGTAGAGAAAGTTTCTTCTCCTCTCATCACTTTATCGTATTTACTGTTTCCACTAATCATCGTACGCTGGAAAGCAGCTAGTGCACGGGTAATAGTAAATGGGCTTGCGACATCCCCAAAATTATATTCAAAAGCAGATTGGTAAGAAGAATCTGCATTCAGGCGCTTAGCCAAATCTTGTATGGATATGCCCATTTCAAAATCATCTTCAATAGGAACTAGGGCTTGAAAGTCAAGGGTCGGCACTCCACCATCTTTATTAAAATGCGCTACAAAAGCTACATTAGCTAAGGAAGGAACGTTGCGGAAACCTAGTTTTCCTTCTATGCCTGGGCTAATGGATTTGTTGTCTGCAAAAGCGAATTCTTGTTTGTGACAACTTCCACAAGCAATGGTACTGTCTATTGAAAGTATAGTATCATAGAATAAACGCTTCCCTAATGCGATTTTTGATGGGGTAAGCGGGTTGTTATCAGGAATATTTGGTAGAGGAAAGCCTTTGGGTATTTTTAAACCTACCTCTTGTGCTTGGGTATTCATTTCTTTCTTACATACCATGGCAAGCAGAAAGAGGAATATTAAAATTTGAGGATATTGCTTCATGAGTTGTAAACGGATAGGGATACCGCAGATATCCCTGTCCATTTTTATTTAAATGCATCAATTGACTACTACTTCTTAGTGAAAGCAGTAGGAATATTATCTTTAATTTTAATTGCTAGATCTGGATAGTCACCAGTATGTGTAATATTTTCAGTTGTCAAGTCTATATCGGTGAATAAGTTGGCTATATCAAATTCTAGTTCGATTATGTTCTGGTCATTATCTTCTGCATCTTTCTGTAGCATTACAGCCGCTTCTGTTAAGAAATTGTCTGTTCCAATATGTATTTCTAGAATATCA
This sequence comes from Saprospiraceae bacterium, assembly GCA_022448955.1. Taxonomy (GTDB): domain Bacteria; phylum Bacteroidota; class Bacteroidia; order Chitinophagales; family Saprospiraceae; genus JALEHC01. Next base: position 4,435 of record JAKVCU010000020.1, on the reverse strand, counting down.
GAAGGGGTACCATCACCATCCGTATCTACCAAACCATCAACACGTAAGAAGCGGTATCCAGCATTCCAGTTCCAGTGCATAGCAGGTGTTTGCATAGCTAATGGATCACTAGCTGGGCGAGAAGTAAAGTCTATTTCAGATTGGTTGTTTTCTTCGGCTTGAACACCGATGTTGAAACGAATCATGTGATAGTGATCTATATCTATCTCACCTAGTTCGAAGGTAGTGTTTTCAGGCGTTGCTAATAGATTAAGATCTTCGAATATCGCCATTTCACTATCTTCATTCATTATCCGAATATTAGAAATATAAAAATTAGCTACATTAAAGGAGGTGTTCACTCCTCCAATATTGTATACAGCATCTTGTTCGTATGCTTCTCCATTGACGGTATAGCTAAGTTGTAATTCGAGATTTGTTTTTCCATCAGATGTGTTATCATCATCATTGCCACATGAAGTCCATGCAAAAGCAAAAAGGGCTAAAATAAGAACGGGCGTAACTTTTGATTTTAATGTCATATTTAATCTATTTAATTTTATTGAACACAAATATTTACTCATAAGAGTGAAAGGCATATTCATAGGCTATTCTCTAACTAGATAGCGTATGGTAGCTCTTCCTTTTTTGTAAGTCGATTTTGATCGTTCTTTACCATTGAGAAAGAATTCATTATTAATAGGTGGAATTATTATTACACGATAAGTCGCAATCTTATATTCTGTAGATTTTGGGATGCTTGGAATAAGCATCTTTCTACTTAGTAATGCAAATATTTGAATCGATAAAGTCTATTTCGTTTGATACATGACAATAGGGGCAACTATTAAGGAAAGGTGCTAAAATATAGGAAATGAATTTGAAAGCTAGGATAGTAAAATTGGATGTTTTGCAAAAACTATGCAGAAGTATAAATATGAGTCAGTCCGAATTTTCGACTTAGTCTAAAATTCGGACTTCTTTATGCAGAAAATTCCCCTCTTATTGTAAGTACTTGTTTTTGAGTCCTTTCTTCTTCCTTTCCCTTGATAAAAAAGGATGATTATATTTTAAATACTGGTTATTAATTGTTTATAACTGAGGTATGATGCCTTTAGAACCATTGGGATGACTCCTGCTTACAGAGATTTTTATGTTCACCAGCTGATTCCAAATCGAAAATCTACCTGAGCAAAAGGAGAGGAGATGTCTTCCGAATCTAGATTTGGAATATTTTCGTTAGTGACAAAACGATAACCCCCCTCCAGTCCAATTCTAAACCAACTCAGTACATTGATCTCCATACCTAAGGTAGGCTGAATGACTATTACTTTATCAGAAGAGTCATCGGTTAGTTTTACTCGGCCGGAGCCAAATAGAGCACCGAAGCGAGGATGAACGACTTTTTCTGCTAATGGAGCTATACTGATCATAGGGCCATTATAGCGTAGCGTGAAATCTTGTGCCCCATTTTCAAGATCTACAAAATCTTTCATTTTGAATCCACCCCATCCTATAAATACACGGCGTCCAAATTCTAACCCACCATAGCCGCCACGGATATAAGCAGAATTGCCTTGGTCGCTTCCATCATAGAAAGAAAAATTTTGGGTGCTAGCGCCCCAAACTCCTGTAAGGCCTAGGCTGTTGCGTCCAAATATAGTTTCTGCTCTTTGTGCAAATAATGTGGAAACACCAACCAATAAAAAAGCAAAAAGGCTTAGTTTTTTCATGTTGATTTCTTTTGATTGTTTTTTATTCAGTTCTTATATGTTGCGACGATTTATGTACATAAGATGCAAACAGTACAGTATAACCCCTACTTTTTGAGAAATCATTAACGGAAAAGATATATTCTTAGTATTTCTTAACACTTTTCGTGAAAATAAAAAGGCTAGCATCATCGATGCTAGCCTTTTTATTTTCATGAAAAAATGTGCTAGTATTTATGGACGAATCACAATAAGGCGTTTGGTTGTCAAGGCTTTGCCTGCAGGGCTTATTAGGCTATATAAATAAGTTCCTTTCCTTAAAGAAGAGATATTCACTTTTTCAGTACGGGTACCATTTATTTGATATTTTTGGCTCCAAACTTCAACTCCTAAAATATTGTAAATTCTCAGTGTATATAAACCCGTCTCCAAATTTGAAAATTCGAAACGAACATTTGCCATAGCAGGGTTTGGAGAAGCATAAACACCTGGCTTTAATCTAGTAACATCTTGAACATTTGTCACTACATCATTTGCTTTATATTCCACCTGTAAAATTGATTCTTCATTTGGCGCCATGGTTGCTATAGCAATAGGCTCTTTTACTTCATCACTAATAAAATGATAGCTAACGATGGTATCTGTGCCTAACTGCTCTGCAATATCACCAAACTCCCCTGAAGCTGCCAAAATAATATCTGTTACATCTTGCCATCCAAAAAAGCCCACTTTGGCGTCCAGTCTAGTATCCCTAACTTCCGTACGCTTTTCGCGTAATACATCATAGATTCCACCCGGGATGGTTAAATTACCCCAAGCATCGACAACATCCAGACGGTCAATGGCTATCCGAATCCGAATCGAATCAGGAGTAATGGGCAAATTATCAAAAATATCCCCAGGTATTTCATCCGTTGCAAATGGAATGTTTAGGTTACTTTCAAATTGATTGACGTCAAAGAAATTTAAAGGAGCTCGCTGGCTAGAGTATGCGGGCTCAAACTTGGTTACTAATTCGACGCCAATACCTACAGGGTCTGCACCAGTAAATCCAACCAATAGGATTTCATCATCACTTACTGAATAATAAGTTTCAGCGTTTAGCCCACTTTTATACACCAGATTGGTGTTGGGGAAAGAAGCACTAAAGTCTCCTTCAGATGCATCTAGTACCAAAGTTTGGCGTGTGAATGGTGCCTGTAGAGCTGTGAAATCCCAACTCTGATCACCACCAGCTGCCGTTATTTCAATATTAGAACTAGGTAGATTATCCACAGCTGTAAACAAGGTGTCACCTGCCTCTGGAAATATAGCATCCGTAATCTCTATTTGAGCACTGAGATAACTGCCTGAAAGGAGTAATAAAAAGAGTAAGATGTGCTTCATATTTATTTGTTTCACTTGGGGGTGTTATCAAATGTTGTTTTTGTTTTAGACGCAAGTAGAGCATCTTAGTTACAAAAATACAAGATATCAAGCAAAATCTCTACTCAAAAATCCTGTCTTTATGTTAAATACGAGAAAATACACCAATTGGTTGTCAAATTGCGAAGAAGAAATAAAAAAGAAACATTCTTAGTGCTAAATTCTCTATCATTGTAAGTCTTTTAGAATGTCTAAAAAATGTTTTCTTTAGGAAAATTTATAAATGATTAGGATGTCAACAACGCTCTCCATTGTTATTCCCGCTTATAATGAAGCAGCTACTATTCATCTCATTTTAGATAAGGTAAAAGCTGTTCAATTGATTGGAGGCTTGAGCAAAGAGGTGATTGTTGTCAATGATTGTTCCAAAGATGATACAGAAGGTGCCATTCAAAGGTATATGGCCGAAAATGCAGATTTGAACATTCAATATTACAAGCATCAGGTGAATAAGGGGAAAGGCGCTGCATTACATACAGGCATAAAGGAAGCTAAAGGAGATTACATCGTTATTCAAGATGCAGATTTAGAATATGATCCAGAGGAATTTAATATCTTGCTTAAACCGATTTTAGATAATGTGGCAGACGTAGTGTATGGTTCTCGTTTTATGGGAGGAAATGCGCATCGCATTTTATTTTTTTGGCATTCTATTGGAAATAAATTTTTAACTTTCCTCTCTAACGCTATGACCAACCTGAACCTAACAGATATGGAAACTTGTTATAAGCTATTCAGAGCGGATATCATCAAAAGTTTAGATTTAAAAGAGAATCGCTTTGGATTTGAACCAGAAGTAACCGCCAAAATTGCTCGGATTCCAAATATTCGCATTTATGAAGTAGGTATTTCTTATTACGGCCGTACTTATGATGAGGGTAAAAAAATCGATTGGAAAGATGGCTTTAGGGCCATTTATTGTATTTTGAAGTATAATTTATTCAGTAAATGAGCAAGTGGATCATCAAGGCAATAGTACAGAAGTTTATTTCCTAAGCATCGAATTAACTTCCTTTTTCAAAAGTATGTAACTAAAGGTGGTTAATTATCTGATGAGTATTTTGATGATCGTTTAATTCATTTAGGAAAGCATTACTCTTTTTATCAAGCTTATCGGACCAAAGAATTAGAGGCGACTAAAGTGCTTGAATTAGGTACCGGCTGGTACCCTACTATCCCAATTGGTTTGTTTTTAGCAGGCTTTGGCAAAATGTATACGATCGATATCAGTAACTTGCTTGAAGTAGAAGGTGTAACTCAACGTGACACTGAGATAACCCAACGCCGTGATGCCAAAGCCCCAATTCTCCCACACACCC
>JAKVCU010000002.1 GCA_022448955.1 Saprospiraceae bacterium | reverse complement strand
AATAAAAAATTTTAAATAATTGATTATCAATGATATTTATTTTTCAATTACAAAGTTTAATATGGTTACCTGCTTAAATGGATTTAAATTATATAATTCAATATCATGGACATTGAGGATAAGAAGAAAAAAGAGTTAATTATGGAGCATTCATATCTTTTCAGTCCTTTTCAATAATGGAATAATTCAGACAAATACGTACCTTTAAGGCAGAGTCAAAGCGTTTTTATTTATTTGTGCAGGCGTAAAAATGAGTTAAGACAACTTAGCCCAATAACTTAGATATGCAAACATTAAAAAGAAAACTAGCCTCTTTTGCTCCTATCTCTGAAGAAGTTATATCTTTCTTTTTGCAGTTTTATAAAGAAGTCAAACTGCGAAAGGGTGATTTTTTGTTAAAAGAGGGGCAGTATATTCGACATTTTTTCTTTTTGAATGAAGGCTGTTTGTCTTATTATACCTTGAAGGAAGGCCACGAGCAAGTATTGGAGTTTTTTACAAATGGTGATTTATTTACTGATTTACCCAATTATGTGGAAGAAAAACCGTCCAATTGCTACATTAAAGCTTTAGAAAACTCTAAGTTGTATGCCATTTCAAAAAAGGATATAGAGGAATGCTTTCGCAAGCATCACGAATTAGAGCGCTTTGGTCGGTTATTTGTACAAGATGAGTTCCTTAAATTGGCAAAGAGGGTAGGGCGTGTGACTAATCTTTCGGCTGAGGAGCGCTATCTGCGTTTTATAGACAAGCGCCCAAAACTTACTCAAGTCATCCCGCAATACTTGATTGCTTCTTACCTTGGTGTTACGCCTGTTGGTCTCTCCAAAATTCGTCGTCGATTGTCGAGGTAGATATTTGGGTGGTCAGTGGCCTGTTGTTCGTTTTGGCTAACTATTCAACAACTATTAACCAATCCATTTTCTTAAACTCGTTTAATGGAGATTTGGCAATATATCTTTTTCTTTGGTTTAAGTAATTAAAATATTAACTAAACAGATCATAAAATGGCCAATCAATATGTGGATATGGATTCGTTGAAGTATTTATTATACGATATCCATGGATTTGAAGATGTGCTTAATCAAGAACACTTTGCGGACTATGATCGCGAAGCGGTTGATATGTTCTTAACTTCAGTAAAAGATTTTTCTGACCAAAAATTGTATCCTACTTTCCAAGACATGGACAAACATGCCGCTCGTTTTGAAGATGGAAAGATTATAGTACCTCCTGTCGTAGAAACAGTAATGAAAGAAGGTGGAGAATTAGGATTGATTTCAGCTTGTTTCTCTTTTGAGGATGGCGGCTTGCAAATGCCCTTGACAGCGATGACGGCTGCTTACTACATTATGGATGCAGCTAATAATCACTTGCCTGGTTATTTAGGCCTGACTCAGGGCGCTGCCGAACTAATTGTTGAGTTTGGAAGTGAAGAGTTAAAAGCGAAGTATACACCAAAGATGCTTACAGGTGATTGGGCAGGTACGATGTGCTTAACTGAGCCACAAGCAGGTAGCTCGCTGTCTGATATAACAACAAGTGCAACGCCTAGTGATGATGGTTCTTACAAAATTAAAGGGCAAAAAATATTTATTTCAGGCGGCGATCATGAATATGTAGATAATGTCGTGCACCTTGTGCTTGCAAGAATTGATGGCGCTCCTGCTGGAACAAAAGGTATTTCTTTATTTGTTGTTCCTAAAAATAAAATACAGGATGACGCAAGCCTTACTTCAAATGATGTAATTACAGCTGGTGATTTCCAGAAAATGGGACAAAAAGGGTATTGTACAACACATCTGATCTTTGGTGAGCAAGATGATTGCCAAGGTTGGTTAGTAGGAGAGCCTAATCAGGGCTTAAAGTATATGTTTTTGATGATGAATGGTGCTCGTATCGCAGTAGGACGAGGCGGTGCCGGTATATGTACAGCTGCTTATTATGCTTCTTTAGAGTACGCAAAGGAAAGACCCCAAGGGCGTCGCCTTTCGGCAAAAGGAACAAAGGATGTTAATCAAGAACAAACATTGATTATCAATCATCCTGATGTTCGTAGAATGTTGCTCCTACAGAAAGCCATTTCTGAAGGTTCGCTTAGTCTCGTAACATTAACTTCTATTTATGCAGACTTATACCAGACTGTTACAGATCCAGAAGAAAAAGAAAAGTATTACTTGTTACTAGAATTACTTACCCCAATTTGTAAAACCTACCCATCTGAAGATGGTATGCGTTCGATCAATAATGGTCTACAAGTGCTAGGTGGATATGGTTTCTGTTCGGAGTATATTTTACAACAGTACTATAGAGATATTCGTATTTTCTCTATTTATGAAGGTACGACAGGTATTCAATCCTTGGACTTATTAGGTCGTAAAGTGGCAATGAAAGGGGGTAAAGCACTCATGCTCTTAGCGAATGAAATGAAGGAAACGATGAAGGACGCTAGTACTTATGATGACTTGAAGCCTTATGCTGCTAAGCTTGGCGCAAAATTACAACTTACACAAGATGTTCTGGGGCACCTTAGTCAGTTCGCTATGAAAGGAGATTACGAGCGTTATATCGCAGACGCAACGATCTTCATGGAATTCTTTAGTAAAGTGGTGATCTCTTGGTTGTGGTTACAGATGGCAACACATTCTAAGCATGCTTTAGTTACCGCTAATATGGATTACAGCGAAGAATTCTACAACGCCAAGATTCACACCATGAAGTTCTACTTCAAATACGAATTATCAAGAACCTCTTCCCTAGCAGAAATCCTGAAAGATCAGGATGTTTTGACTATCCCAAATGAGGAAGAAGTATTTGCATAAAAATAAAAACAAGATAAATAATAAGACTTCTGGAGATTACTTCAGAAGTCTTTATTTTTAGGAGATATTTCAAACCAAATTGTATGGATAGAATAAAGAAATTATTCCAGTTAAAAGGTAAAGTAGCTATCGTTACTGGATCAAGTAAAGGCATTGGCGAAGCGATTGCCAGAGGACTAGCAGAGCACGGTGCAAAAGTGGTCATTAGTAGCCGGAAGCAAGAATCAGTAGATGAAGTAGTAGAGCAGTTTAAAAAAGATGGTTTAGAAGCCGTAGGTATTGCTTGCCACGTAGGAAAAGCAGAACAAAGAGAAGCATTAGTGAAAAAGACCATCGAACACTATGGTGGCGTAGATATATTAGTGAACAATGCAGCTATCAATCCCGTTTTTGGTCCAATAGAACAAGCAGATGATATCGTTTTTGATAAATTGATGGATGTCAATGTAAAAGCTCCTTGGGCTTTATCCAATTTAGCATTGCCTTCTATGAAAGAAAGGGGGGGAGGAAGTATCATTAATGTCAGTTCAGTAGAAGGTATGCATCCTGGAATGGGATTAGGACTATATAGTGTGAGTAAAGCCGCTATCCTAATGCTTTCAAAAAATCAAGCCAAAGAATGGGGTAAATATGGCATTCGTTCAAACGTACTTTGCCCTGGTTTGATCAAAACAAAACTCAGTTCTGCCTTATGGCAGAATGAAGGCCTTCTAAAACATTTAGAAAATAATATTCCTTCTGGTCGTATCGGTATGCCAGATGAAATGGCAGGTCTAGTCGTACTGTTAGCATCCGATGCTGGTGCCTATATGACCGGTGGTGTATATACTGCCGATGGTGGATATTTGATTGCAGGATAATTAAACCCTAACCTATGAACTTTGAGTATTCTGATAAAGTAAAAGAGCTAAGAGCACGCGTTCAGGCCTTCATGGAGGATCATATCTATCCAGTAGAAAAAGAAGTGGCTGAATTCAACCTAGATCCTAAAAATAATTGGACGGTGTGGCCGGGAATAGAAGCCTTAAAAGAAAAAGCAAAAGAAGAAGGACTCTGGAATTTATTCTTACCTAAAGGTTATGGCGATTTAAGCCCTGGTTTGACGAATTTAGAATATGCGCCATTAGCTGAGCTAATGGGCCGGGTACGTTGGGCTTCTGAAATATTTAACTGTAGTGCCCCAGATACGGGGAATATGGAAGTATTGGCTAAATATGGTACTCCAGCTCAACAAGAACAATGGCTAAAACCATTGATGAACGGAGATATCCGCTCTGCATTTTTGATGACAGAGCCAGATGTCGCTTCTTCAGATGCAACCAATATCCAAACTTCCATCAAAAGAGAAGGGGATGAATATGTTATCAATGGTCATAAGTGGTGGTCTTCAGGAGCCATGTATCCAAATTGCAAGATCGCCATTGTAATGGGGAAAACAGACCCAGATGCACCCCGCCATCAACAACAAAGTATGATTTTAGTGCCTATGGATACGCCAGGGGTAGAAGTGGTTCGTCCACTACCCGTTTTTGGTTATATCGATTCGCCAGAAGGCCATGCAGAAGTGAAGTTAAATAATGTAAGAGTTCCAAAAGAAAACTTGATACTAGGAGAGGGAAGAGGATTTGAAATTGCACAGGGACGCCTAGGGCCAGGTCGTATCCATCACTGCATGCGTTTGATTGGAATGGCAGAACGTTCTTTAGAACTGATGTGCCGTAGAGCTGCTTCCAGAACTGCATTTGGCCGCAGCCTAAAAGACTTTTCTAGCATCCGTCAGGATGTTGCCATGTCTCGTTGTGAAATAGAGCAGGCACGTCTGCTAACACTTTCTACAGCTGATAAAATGGATCGCTTAGGCAACAAAGCTGCCAAAGATTTAATTGCCATGATCAAAATTGTTGCACCTAATATGGCATTAAAGGTGATCGATCGTGCCATCCAAGTTCACGGTGGACTGGGTGTCAGCAACGATACACCACTAGCGAGCTATTGGGCCGGTGCACGTACCCTACGCCTCGCCGATGGCCCAGATGAGGTACATATGCATCAGCTGGGTAAGAATGTGATTAAGAGGTATTTGTAATTTCCGTTGTGTAAAGTTTCAAAAGGTACAGAACAGAATCAATTCTATTTTTTAATAAGGCGTTCATCTAAATTGTTAAACATTTTAATGCTTGGTATGATAAGCATTAATGCTATTGCTTATTGATTAATGAAAAAACAACTGGAAAAGATCGATAAGCCTTAAATTACAAAGACAAGACCATAATTTGATGTTTGTTACAGATTGGATTTTCTAGCCTAACTACTTAACATTATCAAAAATAAAAGCACTAGATGGATACCAATAAAAAAAATTATAATCGAAAAGAATTTATTTCTTTTTTAGGTAAGGCTAGTTTGGGAACTATGCTTATTCCTCCTTTTCTAACTAGCTGTGGCAGTATGGCCACGCCAATTACCCCAGTTCTTTCTCCAAAGGAAAGACTTGAAAAGTTAAAAAACTTAGCCATAACTGCAATGCCTCCTTCTGATAAGGACGATTTGTTGTTGGCAGAAGGTTTAGATTATCATACTATCATTAAGTGGGGAGATAAAATAAGTAGGAAGGATACTTTTGGGTTTAATAACGATTTTACCTGTTTTATTCCACTTGATGACAATAATCCGAAGGATGGATTATTGTGGGTAAATCATGAATATATTGATCCATTATTTGTTTCTGGTTTTTCAAGTAGAGAATATAAAGAGCCCCGTACCACTGCTCAGATAGACAAAGAAATGTATAATGTTGGTGGAACAATTGTAAGAATTAGAGAAGAAGAGGGCAAATGGAAAATTGTAAAAAATGATCCATTTAATAGAAGGATTACTGCAAAGACGCCAATAAAATTAAATTGGGATACCCCTATTAAAGGAAAAACAACTGTTATTGGGACACATAGTAACTGCTCAGGGGGAATTACTCCCTGGAAGACTTTCCTCACTTGTGAGGAGAACTATGACAGTTTTTATGGAGAAACTGAGTATGATGAAAATGATGTACCTAAGCATATTTCAAGTAGCTATGGATGGGAAAAAGTCCATAATCATCCACCAGAACATTACGGCTGGGTAGTAGAAATCGATCCCAAGGACGGTTCTGCTCAAAAACATGTGGCGCTAGGCCGATTTGCACATGAGTGCTGTACTTTATATGAGTTAGAAGATAAGAGAGTAGTCGCTTACACTGGAGATGATAAAGTTAATGAGCACCTATATAAATTCATTTCTTCCAAGCCAGGTTCATTGAAGGAAGGAACACTTTATGTAGCGGATATAGACAATGGTAAATGGCTCGCGCTAGATTGGGAAAATCAACCGGTGCTAAAAAATAAATTTAAAGATCAAACAGAGGTCTTAATTCGAGTGAGAGAAGCAGCCAAGTTATTAGGTGCAACAGAACTAAACCGCCCAGAAGATATTGAAATTGATCCAATTACTGGGCATATTCTCGTTTCATTGACCAACAATGTGACTAAGAAAGACTATCACGGTTCTATCCTAAAAGTCGAAGAAACCGATGGCGCTTTTGATGCTTTAACCTTCAAAGCTTCTACGTATAAAGCAGGTGGTGAAGAGAACGGATTTTCATGCCCTGATAATTTAGCATTTGACTTAGCAGGCAATCTCTGGATCACTACAGATATGTCAGGTAGTATGATGAATAAGCCTGGTCGTCCGTATATGCCATTCAAGAATAATAGTTTATTTGTGATTCCTCGGTATGGAAAAGATGAAGGGAAAGTGATTCGCGTTGCGACAGCTCCAAGAGATGCTGAGCTTACAGGGCCTTGGTTTTCTCCGGATGGGAAAACTCTCTTTTTAAGTGTTCAACATCCAGGTGAGCAAACGGAAGATAAAAAAAATCCAAGCAGTAAGTGGCCTTTCGATAGAGATAATATTCCAAAGCCTGCAGTAGTGGCCATTAAAGGTGATCTAATTGAAAAAATGAATCAACTTCATCTTTTACAATAGAAGTTTAGACGATCCCAAATATTGAGGTGATATTTTTTCTTATCACCTCAATAAGTCGATTTTGGGAACAAAGCTATATTGTCCATTTTTTAAGCTAAAAACCAAGGATGAATCATGAATGATTTTAAACGCAGGGAATTTATCAAGTTGAGTGCTTTAGGCTTTGCCAGTATAGCTTTACAGCTTAATACTATATCTTCTTATGCTCAAAAAGCAAATGGTCATTTAGGAAGATGGAATGCGGATACCCAACTGAATTGGGATGCATTTTTAGAGCGGTTAACCCAATTAGCTAAGAGTCAATACCAATTGCCTTGGGATGAAAAGAAATATACCAATCAAGTAAAACAGTTACTGTTACAATGTGATTTTCCCGCTTTTGAAAACATTAAAAGAGAAATGGAAGCCTACGAAAATAGACGGCCAAATTGGTTTGAGTCTGCAAGTTTGCATTATGAAGTAGATTTTCAGGTTTCTTTATTTCAATTTGAAAAAGGCGAGTATATCCCTCATCATGATCATCCCGAAATGACAGGCGTTCTAAATGTAGTTTCTGGAAGCATTTTGACTAAGAATTATACAATAGAAGAGCAATTGCCATCTTCTAGAGAAGTCGTCAAAGGTGGGCAGACTTCAATAATAAAAAAATGTGTGCTTCGAGAAGTTAGCAATGAAATTGTAAAAGCGGGTAATGTAAGCGCTCTTCACGCACATGATGGCAATATTCATTCCGTTATGCCTAATGAATTTACCCAATTAGTTGATGTATTTACGCCAGCTTATAAGCATGATACTAATGCAAACTGGTACAAGGTAAATGAAGATGAATTTTATCAAGGACAGGAAAGTTTATTCGAGGCAGAATATAGTAGAACAAAATTTTAGAATAAGATTGATTCAGCTAATCTCGAAATCAACTGAATCCATCACTATAGTACTATTGTACGATAATTATTTTACTAATTTTTAATCCATTCTCGGTAGTAACTCTAACCATATAAGTTCCAAGCGGTAAATTTGAAACTGGGATTTCGGCAGTATTTGACTTTATATTATTTATTCGATTCATTAACTGTCCAGTTATAGAAAATATTTCTATTTCATTGATTTGCCCTTCTTGTAAATCAATTTGTATATGCGTATTAGCTGGATTTGGATAGATGTTTAGTTCTTTTGAATCGGCAATGTTTTCAGTGGTTGATGTAGATAGAGTACATTCGTTCAAATGCCTTTCTAGAAACTCATTTCTACTTTCTCCCGCTGTTGTATTTACCGAAAGGTAAGGTATCTCAGCTTTAACTTCCGAAACATTTGCCGCTAGGGCTGTTTCATAAATTTCTCGCCCATGGAAAGCATGATGAAAGATGTTTTGATTAGGATGAATGGCCAAAGAAGTACTTCGTATATAGATTGGCGCATCATCTGCTGACATGTGAAATAACATATCTACATCCTCTCTATATTGAATCAGTGCAGGGTCAGTAAATATTTGTCCTAGAGAATCAACACCACCATAAAAGTTGGAAAATCTGTCATAGCCTAAAAGATTTTCAAGACTATCTAAAGTATAGGTAGTTCCATTTCCATCAAAGTTATTATAGACCTGTGATTCCCATTTGTATAAATCGTAAGTGGCTTGACTCCCATTTAAAACCACTGCACAAACCCTTGTTGATTCATGCAAAACGGGATCATCGGCATCTGGTTCAGCCATATCATCACGTATACCTAGCCACAGACTTGTTCCAGCACCTGCCGAACTACCCACTAATGCGATTTTTTCAGGATTGATATATAAGTCTTCAGCATAATGACGAACGAATTGAAGGGCGCGTTTTGAATCGTTTAGCGACTTGATTACGCCATCTGGATCAGCTTGGGTAGTTTCTATCAGTCGATAGCCAAAACTTGCATAAGCAAAACCTCTTTCCAGAAAGTATTTAATATCTGCACGCTTTGCAGGATCAGTAATGGCACCATCAGGCGAACCACCAACAAATCCACCTCCATGTATAAATACAACTAATGGGTAATTACCAACAGTATCAGGTAAGAATATATGAAATACCTGCTTTTCAAAATCAATATCGTCATAGTTGATATCTAAAGCATAAATAGGATTCGCACTATTAATACCAAAACTTGCAGGAATTGGAGTAAACTCTGTATTGATTTGAGCAATACTTGATAATCCAAGCAGTGAAAATAAAATTAAAAAAACAGATGTTTCAATAAAATTCATCATTAGTAGCTTTTGATAGTGTAGCGTTATAATAAATAAATCTAATTTGTTGATCTAATCAAATGTTACAGGATTTATTATCTGAACTATAGAGTCATAAAAATTGCTAAGGTTTAATCATTAAAGAGACTAAAATCGGCTGTTTTGTAAAATCATAGGCAATTGATTTATTTATTTGGCAATATTTATCGCTTGAAAGGATCGAAATATTAATGGTAGTTTTCGAATTTTATCTATTTGAAAACGAGTGTTTTATATAGTGTGATGTTGTCAAAAAAAACATGGATAATCAACCTCTTTTGGATGATTTGCTTTGTAAAGAAAATGCATGGATGGATGCTTTTAAAGCGCTCCTCATCAGGTTCGAAACGAAGACTCAAACATGGATGAGTTTACATCATCTAGCTTTTTCGCTCATCCTAATCAGAAATCATTCTTAAACAACTTCATTCTTAGAAATACTAAAAGGTGGTTATATAGTTTTCATAAGAGTTAAGATTCTCTATAGGAGATATGTAATTGAGTTGAACATTCTACGCTTGGCATCTAGAAAAAGGACTTATTTAGGCCTACCCGGAAAAAACATATTCACTCGTTTGGTATAGGCTTCATAATCGGGCCTTTTCCTTAAGGAGTAATACTCTGATGGTACTGCTCCTGTCAAATAAACCAAGGATAAATACATAATTCTAGAAACGAATAAAAGACCTAATCCTAACAATATCCAAATGACTAAATGTTCTTCTGAATACAATGCCATCCACGATGGGATAGCTGCAATAACTAAAGCATTCCAAACCATCCACTCTGCAAAATAATTAGGATGCCTAGAGTATTGCCATAAACCTACATCACACACTTTATTCTTTTTGCCTAAGGCAGACATTTTACGAAGGAATTTTAATTTTTGCGCATCCGCTATGGTTTCCATTAGAAATGCCAACATCCAAAGGATAAGACCAATAATTTCAAACCCAGAAAAATGAGGACTTGGATTCGAACCAATAATAAATGCTGGAAAAGCCAAAAAGGAAGCATTTGCTATCCCCTGAGCTAAGGCATCGACTTGCATTGCTAAAGTAATATTCGTTTTACCCGCTCGCTCCCAACGACGACGCTGATATTGGTATCTAGGAAATTCTTTTTTCATATACCCTTTCCACCATAATTGTAAGGCACCTATCCCCATTCGTAAACCAATAAACATATATATACAGCCTACTACACCTACTCTCCAAACATATCCTCCACCAAATAAACATGTTATTAGTCCAATACAAAAAAGGCCCCAAGGCCAGCCAATATCCACATAAGATAGTCTACCAGTTTTCCAAATAGGCCAACATACCACTAAAGCGAACAACAACAATTGTATAATACCATTAATGGCAAATAATTGGTGGAATGATTGACTGAATAACAGAATTAGACAGCCTATGATGAAAATATAAAGCGGGTTTAAGTATTTCATACTAGGATATTTGAATGGCGTTTTTAATGGACTACATTGAAACTTGGCTGATTAGGGGTATGATCAGTTGGATTTTCCGAAAGATTACAATTTAATGAAATTAAAATAATGTCTTGATGAATAAAGAGTAGAGCTATGGGAGGACTAAATATAGGCTGCAGATTTCAGGAGATAAAAAAAGCCCATCCACGAAGGTGAACAGGCTTTTAAATGGTAGTGATTCCGCTGGGGTTCGAACCCAGGACCCCTTGATTAAAAGTCAAGTGCTCTACCAGCTGAGCTACGGAATCCTATTTTTTACCAGAAAAATGTTAGCTTGAAACTTTCATTTTTTCTTTTTGATTGCCCCTTCTTGCAAAGGCGATGCAAATATAAAAGGCTTATTTATATTTTGCAAATGAGATGGAAAATAATTTAGTTTTTTTTCTTTCTCATTCGTAAGATACTGCTATAACAGCTTATATATCAAGATAGTTCCCGGAAATAAAAAAAATTACAAAGGAGGCTGTGCTTGATCGATAGCTTTTAGGAATTGATTCGGTTGCAAATAATTGGCGAACACTTGCGTTGCTCCAGCGTTTTGTAAAAATGCCACATCATTCCTGCGTCTGATGCCAATAAAGTCCAATTGCATATTTCTAGTTGTTCTGACATCCCACAGTGCATCACCTATATAAACGATCTGCTCAAACTGTTCATACGCCTGCTGTGCCTGATCAATCGCATATTGCAAAATACCTTCTCTAGATACTTGCTGATCAGCAGCACTTAAGATCAACTTTTGTTCGGGTATACCTACATGTCTAAGCTTAATCTTTGCAGGTTGTAACCATCCTCCAGTTCCAATACCAACTACAAAATTAGGGTGTTTCAACAAATGATCAATCATCTGCTTAGCGCCAGGTACTTCCAAAAAATCATGGGGTTGTCGGTACCTTTTTTCCTGAATCTTTTGGGCAAAAAGACTTTGAAAGTTATCTATTTCCTGTTGGTCAGGAATACGGCTGAAATGGTTTTGTATGACCTCTTTAAAAATAACATCATCAACTACATGTGGGTAAGTTGACCAATCAATGCTTGGAAAGGGAACTTGATAAACTTCCTGATAAGTATCCGCAAAACATTGACTGTCTTTTTTGTCGGAATAAACTAAGGTACCATCAATATCAAAAATGATTAGCTTCATATATTTTTTTTTGAATTCATTTCTCGAAGTCAAATTCTAGCTGGATACCTTCTGTCTGACTTTCTTTTTCTAGATTAGAAATGGAAATACCTAAAAGCCTTACCTTTTTTATCTCTTCTTTAGTATTTTCCAAAATCTCATGGCTGATTTGAATAAGATCTTCTAGCTTGCGAAGCTCGCTATGAAAGGTCCTGCTTCTAGTAATAATCTTAAAGTCAGAAGATTTAATTTTTACTGTTAGAGTTCGTCCAAAATTATCAGCTTTTTTCATATACTCATGCACAACACTAGATAAGTGGCTAAGTTTTTCTTTCATAGCAGGGATATCTGCCAGATCTTCTGAATAAGTCCTTTCTGCACCTATTGATTTTCTGATACGGTTTGGATTGACAGGGCGATGATCTTCTGCTCTTATGATACGGTAGTAGTGCCTTCCTACTTTCCCAAAGTGTTGTACTAGTTCGATTTCGGTGTAGGACTTCAAGTCCTTACCTGTGTATATGCCCATACGGTGCATTTTTGCAGCAGTAACTTTTCCAATACCATGAAATTTTTGAATAGCTAAGGCTTCTAGAAAAGCTCCTGCCTCATGGGGCAAAATTACTTTTATACCATTTGGCTTGTTTATATCAGAAGCAACTTTTGCCAAAAATTTATTAAAAGAAACTCCGGCAGAGGCCGTTAACTGTGTATATTCAAAAATCTTTTTCCGAATGTCCTCTGCAATTAAAGTAGCTGAAAGAGGTCCTTTTTTGGGATGGCTGACATCAAGGTAAGCTTCGTCAAGAGAAAGAGGCTCAACCAAATCAGTATATTCGAAAAAAATAGCTCTAATTTGTCGGCTGACCTTCCGGTAAACTTCAAAACGTGATTTTACAAAAATTAAATCAGGACAAAGTCGCTTTGCTGTAATACTAGGCATAGCTGAACGTACGCCAAATTGGCGAGCTTCATAGCTAGCCGAGGCTACAACACCTCGCCTACTTGAGCCTCCCACGGCTACGGGCTTGCCTCTAAGCTCTGGATGATCACGTTGTTCCACAGAAGCATAAAAGGCATCCATGTCTATATGAATGATTTTACGTTCTCCCATACTTTGTAAAAGTACTTTTTTAAAGAGAATGATAAAAGTCTGAGCAACAATTTAAACTTTCCGTTACTACTTAATGACCTATCCATTGTAAAGGCAGCTCCGAGGGTTTTGATCCTACTTAAATTGCAGTATATTCAACTAAACTCGGTATGGTCCAAATAGAAGAACTACTCTTATCTCAGAACTACCCTTTCACTAACATAGCCGATCAATAGATATCCAACATGGTATGGCAATTAATCGAGTACAATCTCAAATTGTAGACTTTGATCTTATTCTGCTATGGGCTATAATTGGTGAAGCTCTCAAAGGTTTATATGTACAGATTAGGTGGAGAGAATGTCTAAATTTTAATCAAAGGGAGCATTCAGGATTTGAGTCTTCCTATTTTTAAAGGTAGGATTTTGGCTAATGATTGGAGATGGAGCTTATCGACTAATTTAATCAGACGCCAAGGTTTTCAAAGCTTTTGTTTCCAAATAGTGGAAAGTATTAAAGACACTTTTAACTACAAAGTACAAAGCATTGTCATGGATGATTTGATGTACTTTTGAACAAAATTTTTAATTGCAATGAATTAATATATTGATTATGAGTTATTTGTAGTTTGATTTTTAAATGAAGTGAAGAACAAATAGGCTATTATGTTCTTTTTTTTGTAAAGAGTAACGTGCACTTTTGTATCGTAAAAAAATCTCTAGCGCTCAAAAAAGTGTCGTTATGAATCCAATTAAATTTTTAAAGAATTTACCAATTTTTCAAGATTTGCAAGAAAGGGACTGGTTGCATTTGTCCAGTATCATCAAGGATAAGGTCTTGCCGAAGCATGAATATATTTACAGAGAGGCAGAAAAGTCTGACCAAATCTTTTTCCTAGTCAAAGGAATTATCAAAATTGGTACGCACTCTGATGACGGGCGAGAAGTCATCAAGCACGTTTTACACCCAATGGCTATGTTTGGAGAGCTAAGCTTGGTAGGAGAGACGACACGCAATGATTTTGCGGTTTCCATGACGGATGATGTGCGCATTTGCTCTATACAAACCACACAGTTCTTTAAACTGATGGAAATGAACCATCTGCTCTCAATGCGTCTTTTAAAAACAGTTGGAACGCGCTTGCGCAGGGCGGAAGAAAGGTTAGAGTCTTTAATTTTTAAAGACGCGAGAGAACGAATTATTGATTTCTTAAAAAGTTCTGCCGAGCAACAAGGAAAAAAGATTGGGTATGAAATGCTCATCAAGCATTGCCTCACTCAGCAGGATATTGCCAATATTACTGGTACATCACGCCAAACGGTTACATCAGTATTAAATGACCTAAGGAAAAGTAATTTAATTTACTTCAATCGCAGAAGTATTTTAATTAGAGATATAGCAAAGTTGAGCTAATCAATTTTCTGAGCGCAATCGAGGCACTTCATATGTGCCTCCCTCCATTCCTGCAATACTATTAGGAAAAACAGATTGGGCTTCTATCTCGAATTGTTCTGTTGTTTTGTAACGTGATGAGTAATGTCCCAAAATAAGCTGTCCTACTTGAGCTTTTTTTGCCATTTTTGCCGCTTCGATGGCAGTAGAATGCATCGAAATGACCGCTTGCTCTTTGTAGTCCTCGCAGTAAGTACTTTCATGGTACAATAAATCAGCTCCTTTAATTATTGGAATAATGCGCTCTGTATATCTTGTATCAGAGCAATAGGCGTAGACTCTCGGTTTCGGAGGTGCTATAGTAAGCTTATCATTTGCAATTATCTTTCCATTAGGTGTTTTATAATCTTCACCTGCTTTTATACTAGGAATAATTTGATACGGAATGTCGAATTCAACTAATTTTTCTTTGATCATATTTCTAGGCAATCTTTTTTCTTTTATTAAAAAACCTGCTGTTGGAATCCTATGATCTAAAGGAATGGTTTGAATACTAAATTTTTTATTTTCAAATAGGGTATAGTTTCGTCCCGTGTCTAGAATATGAAAACGCACAGGGTAGCAAAAATCACCGCCATTATACTGTAATTGAATCCGAATAATTTCTTCTAGGCCTTCTGGGCCATAAATATCTAGGTCTTGTTTTCTTCCTTCTAAATTATAAGAGCTTAATAGGCCAATAAGACCAAAGATGTGATCACCATGCAAATGGCTAATAAGAATATGACTGATTTTGCTTTTTCGGATGTGATACTTTTGAATTTGGGCTTGTGCACCTTCTCCACAATCAATCATAATTAATTGCTCACCCACCTGAAAAATTTGGGCAGTAGGATGCCTGCCATGAGCAGGAACAGCTGAATTTATACCTAAAATAGTGAGTTGGAAAACAGCCATTTTTCATATGTTAAAAAGTAAAGGCAGAAAAAGATAATCTTTTCCTGCCTTTAGATGTAAGTTGTTTTAATGATTAGGCTAAATCACCACTATCATCATTTAGTTCTTTTTCTATTTCATCCATGAATACGTATTCAATAGATTCTGCAACCGTAGGGATGATGGTCAAAACAGTATCCAGTCTGGAAATTTCGATCAACCTCTTTACACTTGGATGCTCAATTCCAGTTAAAATAAAATTGCCGATACTTTTCCAAAGGCGGTTGGCTGTCAGAATGGCACTTAAACCTGAAGAATCGACAAACTCAACTGACGAAAGGTCAAAAATCATATTGCTGATTCCTTCATTGGCCAGAATTACAAATTCTGACTTTAGATTAGGTGCAACCAAAGAATTTAAGTTGGGTTCTTCTAATTGAAATACAGCATATTTCTCTTGCTTATCAATCGTATATTTCATACAGCTATTCCATTAATTTTTCAGAATGTTGCAAAAGTATCAATTATCAATGATTAAACATAATAGTTGACAAATTTTTGATTATTGCTATTCTAAGGGCTAAATTTTGTCGGTTAAAGCCTAAATATTAAGGCTTACAATAAATAATGCCATCAAATTAAACTCCTTTACATCCTTTTGCGTTGTATAAAGAGTGAATAGATCAGATAAATGTTAAATTGGTAATTTTATTGCAATTGTCAAAAACAATAAAACTGAAAAAAACTGACTTATTTTAGTTTTGCCCTCAACCTCAGCTTTATTTTATACCTAACACATCAAATTTTAACCTAAATTTTACTAAAAAATTAAGTCGTTTTTAAAATGCGGCATCATTTTTGATTAAATAGTTAAAACAAATTAAAAAATTAAACTCTGGATAGGCTTGTGTTGTAATGTTAAATAATTAATGTTATTATTGTTTTGCGCCCTATTCAGTTCAATGGATTTGAAGAATTCTTAATAATATGAATAATAGAAAATTTTCTCCAAAGGTTAAAAAAGTTATTTCTAGAAGTAGGGAGGAAGCCATTCGTCTTGGACACGATTTTATAGGCACCGAGCATTTACTTCTAGGAATAATGGCCGAAAAGAAATCATTAGCTATGCGGGTTCTCGATTCTTTGGATGTTAACGCAAGCGAATTGCGTCAATCTGTCGAAGATACAGCCCAAAGGCTGCCCTCTTCTAGCACTACGCTCAATGTAGGTAATTTACCACTAAACAAGCAGGCGGAGAAGGTCTTAAAAGTTACATTCCTTGAAGCAAAGATTTTAAAAAGTGATGAGATAAGCCCTGAGCATCTTTTACTTTCTATCTTAAAGCATCAGGACAATCCTGCTTCAAAAGTACTATCCCAGTTTGATGTTGATTATGATATCTACAAGGCTGAGTTAGAGTACGTGCGTCAAGAGCAAGATTTCAGTGGTAGCACTGATCAACCATTTGCGCAAGCACCATCGGAGCAGGAAGAGCAATTCGAAGAGGAAGAAAGCCAAGGTAGATATCAGCAGCGGAAGGGTAACACAAAATCTCGTACGCCTGTATTGGACAACTTTGGAAGAGATATCACAAAATTAGCAGAAGAGGGTAAGTTAGATCCTATAATCGGTCGAGAGAACGAAATTGAACGTGTCTCTCAAATTTTAAGCCGACGTAAAAAAAATAATCCAATTCTGATCGGTGAACCAGGTGTCGGAAAAACTGCCATCGTAGAAGGCCTAGCACTTCGTATTATTCAACGTAAGGTTTCTCGTACGCTTTTTAACAAACGCATCGTAATGCTAGACCTCGCTGCTCTTGTTGCAGGTACTAAGTATCGTGGACAGTTCGAAGAGCGCATGAAAGCAATCATGAACGAATTGGAAAAATCTCGCGATGTGATCCTTTTCATCGATGAGATCCATACTATTGTCGGTGCAGGTGGTGCGACAGGATCTTTAGATGCGTCTAACATCTTCAAGCCTGCTTTAGCAAGAGGTGAATTACAATGTATCGGCGCATCTACCTTGGATGAATATCGCCAGCATATCGAAAAAGACGGAGCTTTAGATCGACGTTTTCAAAAAGTAATGGTAGATCCACCAAGCCCTGAAGAGGCCGTAAATATCCTTGAAAACATCAAGCCAAAATACGAAGAGTTTCACAATGTGAACTATTCAGATGATGCGATTAAGGCTTGTGTGAAATTGAGTGATCGCTATATTAGTGATCGGTTTCTTCCAGACAAAGCAATCGATGTGCTAGATGAAGTCGGTGCACGCGTACACCTCAAAAATATACACGTTCCAGAGCATATTGAAGATCTAGAAAAAAAGATTGAAGAGCTCAAAGAACAGAAAAATCAAGCTGTAAAAGGTCAACAATACGAAAAAGCAGCAGACTTACGTGATAAGGAATCCAAATTGGTTCGCCAACTTGAATTTGCTAAAGTACAATGGGAAGAGGAATCTAAAACTAAACGCTATCCCGTAAACGAAGAGGATATCGCTGAGGTTGTATCTATGATGACTGGCATTCCTGTGAGTAAAGTAGCACAAAGTGAAAGTAAGAAATTGGTGAAAATGCACACTGATTTAAAAGGTGCAATTATTGGACAAGACGAAGCCTTGCTGAAAATTACAAAGGCGATCCAGCGTAATCGTGTTGGTTTGAAAGATCCAAGTAAACCAATTGGTTCCTTCATATTTTTAGGACCTACAGGTGTGGGTAAAACAGAGTTAGCTAAAGCTTTAGCAAGGTATATCTTTGATTCAGAAGATGCCCTGATCCGTATCGATATGAGTGAGTATATGGAGAAATTCTCTGTGAGCCGTCTAATTGGTGCGCCTCCAGGTTATGTAGGCTACGAGGAAGGTGGCCAATTGACAGAACGAGTGCGTCGTAAGCCTTATTCTGTTATTCTTCTAGATGAAATTGAAAAGGCACACCCAGATGTCTACAACATCTTATTACAAGTATTAGATGATGGTCAGTTAACAGATGGGCTTGGTCGTAAAGTAGACTTCAAGAACTGTTTGATCATTATGACTTCAAATATCGGTGTTCGTCAATTAAAGGATTTCGGACAAGGGGTTGGTTTTTCTACCAAAGCTCGTCAAGAATCAGCAGAAGACCACAGCAAAGGAGTAATTCAAAATGCCTTGAAACGTACCTTCTCGCCCGAATTCTTAAATCGTATTGATGATGTGGTAATTTTCAATAGCCTTGATCAAGAACATATCTTCCAAATTATTGATATTACGCTGAAAGACTTGCACAAGCGTTTGGATGGTATGGGCTACAAATTGACGCTCTCAGAAGAGGCCAAGAAATTTGTCGCTGAAAAAGGATTTGATCCACAATTCGGTGCACGTCCATTGCACAGAGCAATTCAGAAATACATTGAAGATCCATTAGCAGAATTTATCTTGAATGAAAGGCCTGCAGAAGGAAGTGTTTTTGAAGCAATTCTTGAAGTAGAAGAATCTAAACTGAAGATTACACTGAAGAAAGAAGTGGAGTCTGACGTTGAATAAATTGCCTATTAGAATACTTGAAAGCCATAGAGAAGTTCACTTCTTTATGGCTTTCTCATATTCAATATTGCACGAATTTATGGGCAGAACATGTAAATAATCTATAAAAGATTGGCTTTATCGAACTTTTTTTGCAATTTTCGAATTGTTAGAATTGGATTAGTTTATCGTAAATTAAAATAACATCATTTGGCAAAGAGAACAAGAAGAAATTTTCAAAGAGAACAAAAACCTCAGTTCAGAGTAAACGAGCAAATTAGAATTCCCGAAGTTCGCTTGGTTGGGGATAACTTAGAGAAATTGAGCGAAATCCTCGGTCAAAAAATTGAATCAGGTATCTATCCTACCAGAAGAGCTAGAGATTGGGCTAGTAGAATGGAGCTGGATTTAGTCGAAATTTCACCAAAGGCTAAACCGCCGGTTG
The DNA here is from genome assembly GCA_022448955.1 of Saprospiraceae bacterium. Classification (GTDB taxonomy): domain Bacteria; phylum Bacteroidota; class Bacteroidia; order Chitinophagales; family Saprospiraceae; genus JALEHC01. The sequence continues at coordinate 83,903 of JAKVCU010000002.1, read as the reverse complement.
TTCGAATTATTGACTACAACAAATTCCTATACGACCGAAAGAAAAAGGAAAAAGAGATCAAAGCAAAAGCGGCTAAAACGGTCATTAAAGAAATCCGCTTTGGTCCTAATACGGATGATCACGATTTCGAATTCAAATTACGTCATGCCAAGAAATTCTTGGAAGAAGGAGCAAAAGTTAAAGCTTATGTACACTTTAGAGGGCGTACTATTGTCTTTAAAGACAGAGGCGAATTATTGTTGCTACGTTTCTTAAAAGAATTAGAAGATTTTGGCGCCGCTGAAGCTCTTCCAAAAATGGAGGGTAGAAGGATGATTGTGGTTGTATCACCTAAAAAAGTAAAGAAAAAATAAAGTTTGATTTTCCTGTAAAATTGCCTACATTTGCAGTCCGCAAAAAGAAAATAAATTCTTTTTGTATTGTAGAAGTATGATTAAAAATTATTTAGGATGCCAAAAGTGAAGACGCATTCCAGTGCCAAGAAACGTTTCAAACTCACTGGATCAGGAAAAGTTAAACGTTTTCAAGCTTTTACTTCTCACATGATGAGAAATAAAGGTAAGAAAGCTAAATTACGCCTTCGTGATGCTGCTCTAGTAAGCCAGGCTGACGAAAAGCGTATCAAACGTTTATTAGGTCTTAGATAGAATTTTCTGTTTTTTAACGAGAGCATAGGTAAGGAAGTGTTCAAAATGAATGAATGAACCTCTATGCTGTACTAAAAAATTAATTAGTATGCCACGTTCGGTAAATCACGTCGCTTCAAGAAAAAGACGTAAAAAAATCTTGAAAATGTCAAGAGGTTACTTCGGAGCTCGTAGTAACGTTTGGACAGTAGCTAAAAATGCTGTTGAAAAAGGTTTGCAATATGCTTACCGCGATCGTAAAAATAAAAAGCGTGCTTTCCGCCGTTTATGGATCGCAAGAATTAACGCTGCAGCAAGAATCAATGGTACTACCTACTCTCGTCTAATGCATGCCTTGAGCCAAGCAGATATCGAGTTAAATAGAAAAGTATTAGCTGATCTAGCAATGAATCATCCAGAGACATTCAAAGCAGTAATTAAGTCGGTAAGTAAGTAAACTTGTTTTACTTTATAAAAAGGGAAATGGCAAAAGTTATTTCCCTTTTCTTATTTTTGCCTCATGAGAAATTATCTTCTACTTTTAGCCTTTCTTCCTTTTATCGCTTGCCAACCAAATGTCAATGAATCTTCTTCAGATTCCAATATCCTCAGCGCAGACTCTACGGAAAAAGTATTAGTAGAGCAATCAAGCCTAAATGATAGTACTCCATTTGATAGTAGCCAATATTCTTTTGTAGATGATGCTATTTTGTTAGACTGGCGCATGTTAAGCAAAGTGAAGTTTAATTCCGTTTATAATGAAGATGTTCAAAATTATATTCCTTACCCTGAGTTTGATTCTACCCTCATAGCTATCGATGGCCAAAAAGTAATTATTCAAGGATATATTATACCGGTCGAGGAAACAGGCGAACAAAGCATATTAGTCCTTTCTGCAAACCCTTTCAGTAGTTGCTTTTTTTGCGGTGGGGCTGGCCCAGAAACAGTGATGGATGTTAAACTGACGGATCCCCTGCGTTTGGAAACAGACGAAGTCGTCCAGTTTAAGGGTAAGTTTCGTTTAAATGATTCAGATCTATACTACTTGAATTATATTTTAGAAAGCGCTGAAAGAATCTAAAGCAATCCTTTCACCCATACGACTAGTAAAAAAGATTGCCGCCTTTGCTCATAAAGGAGCAATCAAAATGGGTAGTCGCTAATCCTTAAAACCTGATGAACTAAGCTTCAGAGAGCTTAAAATATCATTTATATCATTGCTTTGCCAATTTGCTTGTTTATTGTAAAATTCTTCAGAAAGACAATCTTTCGATAAATTATCTCTTTCGAAACAATAATCCACTTATTTGGAACAATAAGCGAACCTTGACTTTCTACTTCTCTTTAACTTTGAATCATATGAATAAGTAATAAGTAAAATTACTTGCGCAATTAATTGGTCAGCTCAAAAGTTGTAAGTAACTGACGATAAATATGTTACTGATTTTTTTTGAGCTAAACTATGGGAATTCATTTTTCCAAATATTTCACCAAATTGACGCTCTGGACTTCCTGTTAGTTCGATCACCCTTATTTGGCGTAATAAAAATGCATTATTACAATATTGAAACTTCTCACATCAAATATTTTGTGATTAAAGTTATGCGTTGTTTTGAAGCAATGAATGATTGATTAAATCAAAATAGTCTGTAGTTAGATGATCTCCATTTTATATCAAATACAGATTGAAGAATTTAAAAAACAATAGTTTCAAAATCAAAAAGTTACGAAGTATTATAAATTGATGCTCTTTCATTTTCGATGAATGACAAACTAGTTGTTCATCAGTCGTAAAAGATGTATTACATCTGTAAAAATGTTTTGTTGACTTATTTTATTACTACCTAAATTGAAAACAATGAACACTATAAACTACATATTCGCCTTCGCTCTTTCAATGCTTTTTATTTCATGTCATAAAAATGAAAAGTCTTATTCATTAGAGTTAGACGATGAACTAAATGATATTTTAAATGAGGTGGCTGGAAATCAAGGTATGAGCTTCTTCATACTTCCTGATAGTGACGATTACAACAGCATTCCACAAGACCCTAAAAATCCAATAACCACTGCTAAAGTGGAATTGGGTAAATTTCTTTATCATGAAACTGGGATTGGTCTTGAGCCAATGAAGGAAGTTGGTGCTCAAACTTACTCTTGTGCCAGCTGCCATTTTGCTAGTGCAGGCTTCCAAGCAGGTCGTTTCCAAGGGCTAGGTGAGGGAGGTATGGGCTTTGGAATGAATGGAGAAGGTAGAATTATTCATGTTGATTACGATGAAATAAGCGTTGATGCACAACCTATTAAATCACCCTCTATACTTAATGTCGCTTACCAAGAAGCATTATTATGGAATGGGCAGTTTGGTGCGTCAGGCATCAATTCGGGCACAGATTATGCATGGACAGAGGGTACCCCGATTGAAACGAATAACTTAGGATATGAAGGAACAGAAACACAAGCAATAGCAGGAATGGGTGTTCACCGTATGGTCTCTACACCGGAAGTAGTTCAAAATACTGGATATGCACCCTATTTTGATGCAGCCTATCCTGATCTTCCAGAAGAACAACGCTATGATTTGGAGCGTGCTGGCTTAGCTATCGCAGCTTATGAGCGTACTGTTCTTTCGAATGAAGCACCTTTCCAAAAATGGTTAAAAGGTAATCAGTTAGCTATGACAGATGCAGAAAAGGCTGGCGCAATCGTATTCTTTGGTAAAGCAAATTGCGTTTCTTGCCACTCTGGACCTAACCTTGCCAGTATGGAGTTTCATGCCATTGGTATGAATGATTTATCTGATTTGCCAGAACAAACATTTATGGCACCAGATGACGCTCCTGCCAATAAAGGCCGCTTTAGTTTTACTGGTGAGCAAGAAGATTTATATAAATTTAAAGTTCCTCAATTGTATAATTTAGCGGATTCACCATTTTATGGACACGGGAGTAGTTTCCGATCCATAAAAGATGTAGTGGTATACAAAAATAATGCAGCACAAGAGAACTTCGATGTACCAGCTACTCAACTAGCGGATGGCTTTGTACCGCTAAAATTAACAGAGCGTGAAATCGATAACTTGACCGCTTTTTTAGAGCATGGTCTTCGTGATCCCAACTTAGAGCGCTATGAGCCAAGTGTTTTACCAACGGGCAATTGCTTTCCCAATAATGATGACGCCTCAAAAAACGATTTAGGTTGCAATTAGAATAGTATCAAAATCGAGCTATGATAAAGCGGAGGCGATGGCTATTTAGGCAAAAATCATACCGTCTTGACTCTCAGCCGCAGGCAGACTGTATTTTGGCTTCGTTTTTTACCAAGAAAAAAGGGAAAAGATGAAAGGACTGAAAACAAGTATTTACAATAAGAGGGGAGTTTTCTGAATAAAGAAACCCGAATTTTCGACTTAGTCGAAAATTCGGGCTGACTCATATTTCAATGTATAAATAAAAGGTAAAGGGATTAGCTTGTCTTCGCAATCTCACCACTCTTTATCTTTCGCATATATTCTGTGTAAGCATCTCTAACATTTGGAAGTAAGAAGTACAAACCAAGAACGTTGGGGAAACACATCGCAAAGATCATCGCATCACCAAATGCAAATACAGAACCTAAGCTCATGGAAGCACCTACTACAACGAAGAAACAGAAAACAATTTTATAAGAAATATCTGCAGCACGGCTTTCACCAAATAAGTAAGTCCAAGCTTTTAATCCATAGTAAGACCAAGAAATCATCGTGGATAAAGCAAATAAGATAACAGCAAAGGACAATACAGCTGGGAACCAGCTAAGTACAGATTCAAATGCTGAAGATGTTAAGGTAATTCCACCAAGTTTCTCTCCATTTTGTAAAGCGAATTCAGCTCCTTGCCCTCCGTAGTTGGTGATGATAATCACAAGTGCTGTCATTGTACAAATGATCACTGTATCAATGAAAGGCTCTAATAATGCTACAATACCCTCCGAAATAGGCTCATCTGTTTTTACAGCAGAGTGTGCAATAGATGCAGAACCAATACCAGCCTCATTAGAGAAAGCTGCACGGCGGAAGCCTTGAATCAAAACACCAACAAAACCACCATACATTGCTTCTGCAGAAAATGCTCCAGAAAAGATTAAACCAAAAGCAGCTGGAATATCAGCTACATGGTAGCCCAATACCAATAAGGCACCCAGAATGTAGATACCTACCATGAATGGAACAACTTTATCTGTAACTTTCGCGATAGATTTGATACCACCAATGATAATTAATGCAACTATAGCAGCCATTATTAAACCAAATAACCAGCCTTTACCAGCCATAAATCCAGTATCACCACCTGTGATATCAATAAACTGCTGGGTAGCCTGATTAATTTGAACCATATTGCCACCACCAAAAGACCCACCAATACAAGCAATGGCGAATAATACAGCTAGTACTTTCCCTAGCCCTCCTAATCCTTTTTCAGCAAGACCCTTATCTAAATAATACATTGGTCCACCTGAAACAGAACCATCATCATTAATATTGCGGTACATCACACCAAGAGAGCACTCTACAAATTTGGAAGACATTCCAAATAGGCCAGCAATGATCATCCAGAATGTAGCCCCTGGGCCACCTAAAGAAACGGCAATAGCTACACCAGCAATATTACCTACTCCAACTGTGCCAGATAAGGCTGCCGTCAATGCTTGGAAGTGGGATACCTCTCCTGTATCATTAGGGTCATCATACTTTCCTCTAACTACATCTATGGCATGCTTGAAGGCTGTAACATTGACAAATTTCATGTAGACTGTAAAGATGATTGCACCAACAATCAACCATATCAATACGAATGGAATCGTGAAACCACCAATAGTAAAAGAGAAGAATACTACGGATTCAATCGCCTTGGTGACAGGTTCAAAAACACTGTTGATCGCTTCGTCTATACCGTTTTGGGAGAATAAAAATAAAGGAGTAAATGTTAAGCTAAGAAATACTGCAAGTAACTTTTTCATCATACAAATTATGTTAATTATAGTAGTGTCTCAAACAAAAATACCTGTCAATGACAGGAATCCAATCAAATAATATCATACGCTAAAAACTAGGAAAATTGAAGGTGTTTGAGCACGCTGTTTGATTTTAGTCCGTTAAGGTATCTTATTCTTTTGATTTATTCAAAAGATAGCGCATGAAAATTGGACTGTCGTCGAATGTATAAAAAAAAATTTTTTAAAGCCTTCACATTTGAAATGGAAATACTAAATTTGGGGAGTTTACATTTGGGTCTAACAGAAAAATAAAACTTCAAAAGATCCATAAATTATGTCAGCTATTGACAAAACTTAGCTTTCAGCCAGTTGCAGCACAAAATTACAGACCAAGAATTACTACATTTGTTTAAAACAGATGGTGATCAAGCCATGAAGTTACTTTTTGGTAACTATTATGGATTTATCTGTAATGTGATTTTTAAAGTCTTACCCGACAAAGTTTTAGTTGAAGACATAGCGCAAGAGGTCTTTTATGAAGTCTGGCGACGAAAGGACAGACTCAAAATTTCTACGACTATAAGCGCTTATCTCAAAAGAGCAGCTATCAATCGTACACTTAATTATATCCGAGATCAAAAAATAAAATTCGACGAAGAAGAAAAAATTGATCTTGCTTATAGTTCTGCACCAAAGGCACAGCAGCAAGTAGAGGCTAAGGAAATGGAGCAAATGATAAATGCTGCTATTGATAGTCTTCCAGAACGCTGCAGAATTGTTTTTGCCTTAAGCCGTTTTGAAGAAATGTCATATCAAGAGATTGCGGATAAATTGAATATCTCCATCAAAACAGTGGAAAATCAAATATCCAAGGCACTAAAGGTGCTGAGAATCAAGCTGAAGAATCATCTTTAAATAACTAGGCAAAAAAAAAATAAAATGAATAGGGGGGATACCCCAAATTGGTGTCTATTAATTGGATACTAGAAAATATGAAGAAGAAACGTCACATAGCATTATTATTGAAAAAGGAAAAAGGTAATTTAAAAGCTGCTGAGCAAGCGAAGCTTGATCAATTGCATTTAGAGAAAGAGGCCCGTGAAGAGGCCAAAGTCTTTCATTGGAGCAAGCAATATTCTGGTGGATTTGAGCCAGATATAGATGCGGCATGGTCAAGGTTCCAAACGAAAATGGAGGCTAAACCATCCGAAGCAATTGTCAAACCCTTATTCCCTAATCTATTGCGAATAGCAGCAGCTGTTGCTGTACTTATAGTGGCGTATATCTTTATCCAGCCTTTTGGCGAATCTGAAACAGTGGCATGGATGAATATTCAGACTTTGGATAATGAGCAACGAACTGTTCATTTGGAAGATGGTACTACTGTTGTTTTAAATGAAAACTCAAGCTTCCAATATTTAGCGTCGTTTTCCGACCAGGATGAACGAAAGGTATTTTTAAGTGGTGAAGCATACTTTGAGGTAGCAAAAGATAAGGAACATCCTTTTATTATTGAAAGTGATTTTACGAAAGTAGTCGTTCTAGGAACAGCATTTAATGTTCGGGCCTACCCACAAGAAGATTTTACGGAAGTAGAAGTAGTTGAGGGTAAAGTCAAATTTGAAGCGAAGGATGGGTCTATGGTAGAGGTATTAACACAGCAGCAAAGGGCTACCCTCCATACAAAAACAGGAGAAGTAAACAGAAAAGATAAAACCTCTAATGCACAAGCATGGCATTCCAATAAACTCATCTTTATAGATCAAAGCTTTAGGTCAATTCTCCAAGATTTGGAACGCTCCTATGATGTTCAGATAGATGCAAGCCAATTAAATATTCTGGATTGTAAGTTTAGCTTAAACATAGATATTAAAGAAAAGCAATTAGAGGCCATCCTTGATGATTGGACAATGACTAATGCAATCCAATTCAAAAAGAATAACGCTGGTAAATACATTGTTGTTGGTGGACAATGTTATTAGGTCTTTTTAATAATTAGAGCATGTTTAAATTCTCTACTGTCTGAAAACCAAAGCTTTGAGGACTATTGCGTCCGATTGGATCAGTCACTTTGCTCGCTAAGCTCCACCACGAAGCCTTAGCAAAATTTTACCTTTACCAGTAGGTAGTTTCAAACCATTGGTTCTCCTTTTACCAATACTTAAATATACTCTTAAAACTTAGTCGTGCTCGCAACTTTTCTTCAATTTGTTGTTAACGGACTTCCTTTATAGAGTTTTTCCCTTATCTTGTAAGGCAGTACCATTTTAGTTCAGAAGCAATGGTTCAACGTCTTACACTCATATGTTTATTTTGCTCATTATGTAGTTTTCTAAAGGCACAGTCTCCTTTAGAACAGCTCTGTGATATAGAGGTCGAAGATAAAACACTAAAGGATTGTTTATTTTTATTAATGCAAGATTATGACGTTCCTTTGTCTTTCCAGTCAAGTATCATTCCTGAAAAAAAATACACTCTTCAGCTAAAAGCGGTCAAGTTAAAAACCATTTTAGATCTTTTATTTGATGATTTACCATTGACCTATAAAGTTAACGGCCGTCAAATTCTACTAGTAGGAAGAGAGATTAGCATATCTCCCAGATCCTTTACCATAAGTGGATTTATAAGCGATCAAGAGTCTGGAGAACCTTTACAAGGAGCTAATATTTATCATCCTTTGAGTGGAAAAGGAGCAATTTCAAACGAATATGGATTCTATAGCCTTACCTTGAGGGCAGGTAACTTTAACTTGATTTATTCTTACGTAGGCCATGAAACGCAAACCATAGCTATTCAGCTTGAAAATAACTTTATTAGGAATATAGAACTATTCCCTTCTCTAGATTTACCTCAAGTGGTAGTTGTACCCAAAGATTCTCTACTCGAGAATCAAGCGAATGACATTAGCACTGTAGATATTCAGCGAGAAGCTGCAGACCAGTTGCCAAGTTTGGGAGGAGAGCCTGATTTATTGAGAGTTGCTCACTTACTGCCAGGTGTTCAAACAGGCGCTGATGGAGTAGGAGGTATTTTTGTTAGAGGAGGGAGTGCTGATCAAAACTTAGTGCTGATTGATGGAGTACCGATTTACAATGTATTCCACGCTGCAGGTATGTTTTCGGTTTTTAATACCAATGCTATACGCTCAGCAAAATTAGTGAAAGGAGGGTTTCCAGCAAGATATGGAGGACGTCTTTCCTCTGTTCTGGATATCAGAATGAAAGAAGGTAATCTCAAAAAATTTAAAGGGCAAGCAGATATTGGTTTAATGACAGGGCGCTTGACTCTAGAGGGGCCTTTGGTAAAAGATAAGGCGTCCTATTTCATCTCTGCTCGTAGATCATTTATTGATTGGTATTTACCAAGTATTTCAGCTGATTGGAAAAAGGAGAACAATGATCAAATTGGGCAAACGAATTACTACTTCTATGATATTAATGCAAAGGTGAATTATAAATTCTCCAATAGAGATAAAGTTTATCTTAGTCTTTATTCGGGTAAAGACTTTTTCGATGATAATGGTCGTACATTTTTCGAATTAGAAGTACCTAATAGTTCTGGAGGAACCTCTCGTTTTCTTAGCCGGCAAAGTTATAATGACCGTTTTGATTGGGGGAATACGGTTTCTTCTTTACGTTGGAATCACATCATCAGCGAAAAGTTATTTAGTAATGTGACGCTGACTTACAGCAAACTAAGTGTTGATATCGACTATCGCAATGAAGATAATTTAGATCGTATTGTTTCAGAGGATTTGATTAACATTTTTAATGTGATTAACGTTGGCCGATTTAATTCTAGTATTGAGGATATTGGAGGAAAGGTTGATTTTGATTTTGTTCCTAATAGTAAGCACTATGTTCGACTAGGATTTGGATTGACGAGACGTGAATTTATTCCCGGGGCTCTATTCTTTAACGGAACTACTGATGAGTTTCAAGTAAGAGATACTATTTTTAATGATCCTATTGGATCAACAGAGTACAATTTCTATTTAGAAGATGAGGTAGAAATTAGCAAGCATATTAGAGCTAATATCGGTTTGCGGTTATCTAATTTACGCTTAGATAATATTAATTATGGTTATTTGCAACCTCGATTTGCAATAAACTGGACAGCTAGAAAAGACCTTGTTTTTAAGGCAGCGTGCAGCCGTATGGTACAATATCTACATTTACTATCTCAATCTGGATTTGGATTACCCTCCGATTTATGGGTCTCCTCCACAAAAAATGTTGAGCCACAAACTTCTTGGCAAATAGTTGCAGGTGTAGATAAACGATTAAAAAATATTGGTGAAATCAGTGGAGAGCTTTACTATAAGGCTATGGATAAGCTCATTAATTATACTGAAGGGGCAAATATCAATAATAATTGGGAAGATAATATCACTGTTGGAAATGGAACAGCCTATGGGCTAGAGTTAATGTTTAAGAAAACCAAAGGTAGCATGACGGGATGGGTATCTTATGGCCTTTCTTATACTAATCGGACTTTTGAAAAGATTAATTTAGGACGGACTTATCCTTTTACTTATGACCGTAGGCATGATTTTAAGATCGCTTTAAGTCAAAGAATTGGTAATAACTTTCAGCTTACCGCCAATTGGCTGTTCGGTACTGGAACTGCCTTTAGTGCTGCCCCTATTCGCTTCATAACTGTTAATCCCATTACTGGTATTGCAACTCTAAACAAAGACTTCGGAGCTAAAAATCAATTTAGATTACCCAATTTGCACCGCTTAGACATAAGCGCTAACTTATATTTTGGCGACCCTGATAATGTACAGCATATGTTCAAGTTTGGAGTGTACAATGTATATAATCGGAGGAATCCACTTTATTACAAACTTCGCGAATCTATCGTGCTTTTTGATGGTGACTTCGAAACACAAACGGAATTTGTTGAAATACCCATGTTACCTTTTTTACCTTCGATTAATTACACAATAAAATTTTAATTGTATATTTGTAAAATAATAGACCAAACTTAAATTTCTATTTTCACTTGACGAATAATTAAATAGGATATGCGTACCAGTATAATTGGATTAATCATTATCTCCAGCTTATTATTTATGGGAGCTACTTGTGAACGTCCAGTTGAATTGTCTCTAGGAAATCCTTCTCCACAATTAGTTATAAGCAGTGATTTTACAGCAGGTCAAAACGTATTGGTAACCGTAACGGAAACTCAAAATATTTTAGAATCCCCAGCAATTAAGTTTGTCGATGATGCAACAGTAGAGGTTTTTCAAGAAGACGAACTGCTGGAAACTTTGACTTTTATTCCACAAACTAATCGTCTACCACCGAAATATGTAAGTAATCAGTTTAAGCCACAGGAAGGAGAAACTTATATTTTGAAAGCTTCAGCTCCTGGCTTCGATCCGATAATGGCTCAGAGTCATGTTCCATATCCTGTTGAAATTAGTCAATTATTTGTCTCAAATGTAGATTTGACCGTCAATAGCGATGCACAGAATGATATGACTTACTCGTATAATGTGCAGTTGCAGTTTGAGGATCCAGCCGATATGGTGAATTATTATCATCTTAACTTCTTACAAAAAGTATTTTCATTTACTGTTTTGGAAGGGGATACTATTATTATCAGCTCTTCTCTGGAGCCTGTATCATTTAGCCCACAAAATAATAAGAATACATTTATTGCGTACTTTCTTGGCGGTGTTCTATTTGAGGATACCGAATTTAATGGAGATCTAATTACTGCTTCATTCAATATTTCCATTAGTATTGACTCTGAGGCGCAGTTGCTAGGACCAATGGTTGCTCAATTGCGTAATGTTTCAGAACATTATTACCACTATTATAATAGCGTAAGTCGTCAACAAACGAGTGGAAATGATCCTTTCTCTCCTCCTGTATTTATTGATAGCAATGTAGAGAACGGTAAAGGTGTTTTTGCTGGATACAACCAATCTACAGATTCTACACTAGTGATTAATTAGTCTTTTTTTTGGAAAATGAGTGTCATCTGGGATCAATACTGGCAATTATTCAGCGCAGCTTATTCTACTAAATACTAATTAGATATTGGCTTTCCTTCAAAAGTCTGATTGATAAGATGACCTTATAAAGGCCATATACCCGCTCCGGCTTATATCCTTGACTGGAACTTTTTAACAATTTCTATAAAAGCCCTCCTTAGCCTAGTTTGGGCAAGATTTTTTAGCACTCACTATAATTACTACTTAGCGAACTATCGGTATTTTCAACTCAAAGAACTCTTCTAGATATTCATACCATATCTCTAAGTTAATACCCCCTGTCTTATGATAGCTCCAGAAAAAAATCTTGCTTTTTTTAAAAAAAAATAAAAAAAATTAGGTGAAGCGTAGGGGGGGGAGGAATAATCCGTGTCTATCTAAGTACAATTGCGAATTTAATTGCATGGAACTTCTTCCAAAATTGAAAAAGTGAGATTATGAATAACGAAGCAAAAATGTCCTTCTTAACACAATTCCCTTTATTTAGTGCACTATCTCCTGAGGAGCGTATCGAATTAGGTAGCTTAATGGATTATAAAGTAAAATCAAAGTATAGCTTTATCTACCTTCCTGAAGATCCCTCCGATATGATTTATTTTTTGGCAAAAGGTACGATCAAAATTGGTACGCACAGCTCAGATGGTAAAGAAGTGATTAAGTCACTCATTCATCCATTAGCTATGTTTGGCGAACTAGGATTGATTGGCGAAAGAAATCGTCAAGATTTTGCGCAAGCTTTAAAGGAAGATGTTCATTTGTATTCGTTAAAAGTGAGTGATTTTAAAAAGATGATGCGCAATAACTTTGAGTTATGCAGTAGCGTGATGAATCTCTTTGGAAGCCGATTAATGCGTGCGGAAAATAAGTTAGAATCTTTAATTTTTAAAGATGCACGAACTCGTATCATCGAATTCATTAAGGATTCTGTTGCTTCTCGTGGACGTCGTGTGGGCTATGAAATGTTGTTAAAACACTCTTTAACTCATCAGGACATCGCAAATATCACTTGTACTTCTCGTCAAACGGTCACTCTGGTACTAAATGAATTGAAGAAGTCAGATTTGATCTATTTCAATAGAGGAAAGATTTTGGTTCGAGATATCGCTAAGTTATAAAGATATAAATATCACATATTTGGCTTAATGCCAGACGATTTAAGCGGCTAGTCAAAATTGCTTGTATAATAAATTCGTCAGCTCAAAAGTAGTAAGTAACTGACGATAGGAAAGTTACGCACGATTTTTGAGCTGACTAAAAGAATTTATTATACCAATTTTCTAGCCTAACGATTTAGGTTGATACTTTTATATAACTATATATAATGTGCTCTCGCTGGTAAACTGATGGAGTTGTTCCTCACAAATGTGGTGGAACAACTTTTTTATGTTATACGCATTCTTATGCGCCACTCTTTGGGATAATAATTGTTGTAGCGATTTTTTAGACCCTTTATCCAGCCCAAGTTGATTCCTTCATATTGTACAATAGCCCAGTCTCTAGGTATGATATTAATTGTAGGTACTTCTTTTTTTAAATAATGAAGCGCTTGTTGCTTTTCCATAACCACTTTAGGAATATCTGGATGGGCGATTTGACTCATGGCTAGGCCATGTGCAGGAATAAATTTATTATTCTTTAAATCGCCAATATGTAGGCCTGGAACAAAGTGGTAGAGGCTAGTTGATAGCTTTTCAATCCACTCTTTATGTGTTTTGTAAAAAGCATACACTCGAAACTTCTGATCTATTGAAAAGCTCAATGCTTGATCAGATTCAACCCAATTTTGAAGAGTAGCGACTTGTTTTTTTGAAAGAAGATTTAGAGCACTAGTTTTTTGATGCTTTTTCTTTTTGGTAGCTGGGGTAGGAGCACCTGGTTTTTGGAGGCAAGCAATATAAAATCCTTCTCCTTTTACTCTGTGGGGGTAGAATTGGTAGCCTTGTCTTCTTTTTTCGATAGGCCAATCTGAAGGAATTTCCAAAGAAACATGCTCTAGGCCAAATTCATTCATCAGCCATGCTGCATTATCTTCATTTTCTTTATGATTAAAGGTACAGGTACAATAGATGAGCGTTCCACCTACTTGTAACATTTTTACGGCTTCCGCCAAAATTCTCTTTTGTCTGCCTGTACAAAGCTGTACATTTTCTGGAGACCATTCATCGCTAGCTTTCGGATCTTTTCGAAACAAACCTTCTCCTGAGCAAGGTGCATCTACAATGATCAGATCAAAAAAATCAGTCAACTCCTTAAAATCCTTGCTATCATGTCTACTCAAACAACTATTTATAGCACCCCATTTAGTCATATTCTCTTTTAAGATTTGAAAACGAGACTGTATCACCTCATTACTTAAAAGAAGACTGTCTGTAGGCAAAAGACTAGAAAGTAAAGTACTTTTCCCGCCTGGTGCTGCACACAAATCCAATACTTTTTGCGGCTCAGAAAGCTTATTTATTTGCCGTAAGGCATACGCCAAAAACATGGAGGAGGCTTCCTGAACATAGTATGCTCCACCATGAAAAAGTGGATCAAGCGTAAATGTTGGACGTTCTTCTAAATATACTCCATCATTATTCCATTTTACTGTATCATTATTTTCTGGCAAGGAAAAAGCTTTGGAAGGATTCCACCTAATACTAGTCGGAGGTTGGTTTTCAGCTACTGTTTGAAAAAATAGATCTGATTCCTCTCCCAAGATGGTTTTCATTTGTTCCTTAAATGCATTCGAAAGTGCCATGATGATGGAATTTGCTTTGCTAAACTTCTACACTGCAAAACAAAGAAAAAAATCATTAAGCAAAGCAGAAAAGTAATTTTTTGCAAAATACTAAGATGTTTACCATTACTTCCAAATTAGCTTTTGTACTTATTGGGGAACGATCACTTTCAAATAATGTACTCGCTGCAGGCAGGTAATCTCAATAATGCTTAAACCTATAGGCAAGTTTTCTAATTTTATTGGCTCTGACCACCTCCCTTCAAAATTTTCGGCTTGATACACTAATCTACCATCAGCACTAAAAACGCGAATGCTATTCGCCCTATAACGCATATTCTCTGTTTTTAAAAATGCAAAGTTACCTATAGTGGGATTGGGAAATACTGTAAACGTACTATGATTACATTTGTACTCCTGAAGAACTTCATCTGAATAATTACAATTGGATAGACTTTCCTTAAAATGCGGAAATGGATATTCCCAGACTCCTTCATGAATGCTTCCATGTATAATGTTATTGTGGACTCGGAGCCCTACAAACTGACATAAATGAGGATAATATTCAAAATAGGATTCGCTTAGAGAGTCAGGATTAGTGATCGAGAAGCCTGATTCGAATTCATTCGCCATAGCCATCATTACGGTATCACCAAGTCTAAATCGCTCTAAAAAATGAATGGCACAAGCGGCTTCTACCGTACTTCCATAAAGCTTTATGGTGTCAGTCATACCTACCAAATCTTTATGTGTATCCATAATTTCTAGGTAGATAGCTAAGTTATAGTCATTATAAGTCACGGTATCAACTACCTTCGCTTGAAAAGCAGCAAACGTAAATTCAGACTTGATAAATTCACAGTAGTAATTTCTATAACAAGAGCAACCAAGCGATATTTTTAGGCAAAAGAATACGATGAATAAGAAGAGACTCCATTTTTTCATAGCTTAATCTGTTCGTTTTAGTACACTGTAATTTAAGTTTATTGGAATTTTGATCCAGCTTTTTTGCTTAGCTTAAGTAGTTAGGCTAGAAGCTGTCAGTCATAGGCAAGACAGGCTTTAACGTCCCTTCAAAAACCATGCGTCACTTTCCTATCGTCAGTTACTTACTATTTTAAGCTGACGCCCTGCCTGCCTACTGGCAGAACTGAGTAAAAAGACGCCTTCAAAATACGAGGTAATTTAGATTACAGTGTATTTGATTTATATGAAAGCGAGATTCTTTAAAAATAAGCTATTTACCAACTGTTTGCACAAGGCCAACCTAATTATTTGATCATAGATTTTTTGTAAAATCAGGTTTCTGATAGAGAAATAGAGGTGAATATTTAGTTGCAGGATAAGCTATCCTCAAACCAGAAAATTGCTGTTTTATTCTTTGGAAGATAGCTCTTACTGCCTCGTAGTCCACTTTTCGGCTACTTCCTTTCCAATGAAATTGGGTTTACCCATTGACGATGATTAATTCGCCTTTAGGGGTTTCAACCTCTGTCCAGCTAATATCGCCCAACTTAGATTGGTTTCCTTTCTCCGTTTGTAAATCAGCTTGCTAAGCTTCTGGAAATGTGGATTTTATTGTTTGGCAATGCTTGCTCCCATGGTACAAAAGTAATTACAGCCATGAACGATAACATCAAATTCTCCTACTAAAGCTAGTTCAATCAAATCACCTTTTATATTTTGCATACCTCGATTATTTGGATGTTTACACAGCATCCCTAAGACTCTAAAATAGGATAGACTTCTAAAAACTCAGCATGTTTTGAAATATATCCAAGTTGGTCAATGATATATCGCACTATCCTCTTCATATGACCAGCACCATAAATAATTCCAATTTTTTTATCGAAACACTTTTGCCTATGGAATCTGCTTCCAAGGATTTGAAGCAAGATTTTTTCCCTTTCATTCATTATTAGGTTTTCAGCTGTTCCTTCTTCGTCAAATCTAGGTCCGTAGGCAAGCATTTGTTCTTTGGCTGCTGTAGTAAAGTTTTTGGCGAGCTTTTTTCTGTTTAAACTGTAAGAAAAGTAATGTAGTTTTATAGGGTCATGGATGAGAAATTTAAATTTTTCATTTATACTTAAATTCTTCCAAAGGCTATTTGCTTGTTGTGTAGTCAGGTCTGAATGGGTTAAAGTTTTGTTTAGCTTTTTTAAATTTACCCTTTCCATTTGAGTGGTAAGATTTAACTTTTTTGCAATTCTTTTAAATTGTTGGCTTTGGAATCTAATCTTCTTAAAGTTAAATCCTTCATATAAAATTTCATCACATTCACTCAGTTTTTCCATCACACTATTGTAGTACTTTTTTGTACCAATATGGAACATAGGCAATATTCTAAATGATAGTTTGATGTTTTTATCTGGATGTTTAAAATCAAACATCACGACCCTCAGGTAAAAGTCGGTTGATTCAACTATTTTCATAAAAGCTAGCTTTATATCCAGATATAATATAAGGTACTCGAATAGAAATAGCGAATTTTATTTGACTAGTATCATCATATATCTTACTAATGGACTTATCCTATTATTTGAGTAATAAATGAGTTGTGATTGGCTCTCATTTATTTCACTTTTATTGAAAAAAGCCATTAAAAATATGGAAAATAGATATTGTTAAGCGTACAATAAGTTCTGTTTTGAACAATAAAAGGGTGAGAATTTGGCACTTTTCTTATTTTTTAATAATCTGATTAGCAGTTTTTTATATTGACTAGTAGTGGTGTTGTAGAGGTGTGAGAGTGCCTTGGTAGATGACAATAATTTTAGAATATGAGCTTAAAATAAGATTTTGCATTCATAATGAAACGCAGAACTTTCTTTTTGGTTAAAGAAATAGCGTTTTGATATCGAATGAATATTTATAATGAGTATTATATCTATTTGGGTTTTTAGGAGAGAGTTTTAAAACCTTGCTTTTGGCAAGGTTTTTTTATTTTACGACTAATTGAGAATAACCCTCCAATCTCTGAAACGGATTATAAATTTCTGTTCTAATCAATCCAATATTATTTTCCTTTGTAAACCACTGCACCACTTTAAATGATTTTTTGATTGTCATCAATACATCCATTTTGTAAGAGAGCCTAAAACTATCAAATGCTTTTTCACCAATTTTGAGTTGTTCTTTTCCTTCTACTCTTCGCTGTTTAACAACAAACTCCATGCTCAATACATTTACACCTTTGGCAGAGCCCTGAATAAAGGTTTGTGCATCGGGAAGCTGTGTTCCCACTACTAATTTGTTTGGAATAATTAGGGCATCTCCTTTAATATCTAAGTCCATATGCAAAAAGGATACGGTGAGTTGAGGTCCAATTATATCCATAACATCCATAAATAGAACATCATCCTTACAGATCACTTGGTATTCATGTGTTAAGATACTATCTCCTTCTTGGTCTGTGACAAACAACTCCACATTCGCGCCAAGTAAAGGTCCAGTAGCTGTTTCTAATTGGTTAATTTCACGAATCGTATGCCTAGAACTATTTATGAGTTTTCCCTTACTATCAAAATGTTGATATTTTAGTACCCTCCCCTTTTCAAATGGAAAGTATGGATTACAATTTTGTGCTGAAATCCCAACGACAATGCCCCATGTTATTATTGTTAGAATAAGCTTTCTCATGTTATTAAATTATATGGTTAGGTATCGACTGTATTCTTAAACGAAGATAGCTTTAAATCTATTATTGCTGGAGGGTAATGGATAGTTTTGCTGGTGCAGATGAGTAAGCTTTTATAGCTTATAATCTAAGATTTAGGGCTTAAATCATTGGTTTTCTTATTTCGTATGAGGAGATCTAATGATAATCTTTGCTGGGGAAATTCACATCAGAAAATGCACTTTGAGTAACCTTATGAATAGGGTTTTGTAAAAAGCCAATCTAGCAACTATTTAGTAGTGAAGAGAAGTGTTTCAGATTTCATCAAAATACTAGATGGCTGTTTCAATTTTTATGCAGTTTTTTCTAATTTTAGTATATGAATTACAATATCATTTTTAGCCTGTTTCTATTATTCAGGTTCTCTTCTATCTCTGCCCAATTACTAGAAGATGTAGCGATCGAATCAGGTATAGATATGGAGTATAATGATTTTGGCGATTTTGGTGGTGGTGGCGCTTGGTTTGATTTTGACAATGATGGAGATGAAGACCTTTATTTGGTTGGAGGTCGTGATCTAGATCATCTTTTTCGCAATAATGGAGATGGGTCCTTTACCGATATTACTTTTGGGTCAGGCTTAGAAATTACAGCTGATTACTTTACACCAGCCGTTACGGTGGGAGATATTGATAATGATGGCTATAGAGATATATTAGTATCTACTTGGTTTAGCGTAGCTACAAATTTTTTTCAACCAGAGTTGCTATTCAAAAATAATGGAGATGGTACTTTTACCAATATTTCGGAGGCTGCTGGTATTACGGCTTCCGCAAGGGCGATGGGGGCTGCTTTTATTGACATAAATAATGATGCTTACCTAGATATTTATGTCATAAACTATATCGATATCTTTAGTTCTATCACGGCTGCTGGTCAGGTGATTGGTTTTGATCACGAATGCTTTGAAAACTTCTTTTACCTTAATAATGGAGATGGCACCTTTACGGAAAGTGCTGAAGAGTTTGGACTGAATGATACTGGCTGTTCATTGGCTGTAGCAACTACAGATATGAATAGGGATGGGTTTACCGATTTGTACTTGGTTAATGATTTTGGAGAATGGATTGTTCCAAATGCTTTTTTTCAAAATGCAGGAGATACAAATAATTTCGATAATATAGGATCAAGTAACAACTCGGGGATTGGAATTTATGGTATGGGGGTGGCTATTGGTGATTATGATTTAGACGAAGATCTAGACATGTATATCTGTAATTTGGGAAGAAATATACTATTAAATAACAATGGTAATCATACATTTGCTGATGTTACGACATATGCAAATGTCGAAAATGAATGGGGAACTTTTCCGTTTAGAGCAACGAGCTGGGGTACCGCCTTCATAGATTATGACAACGATCTTTATGAGGATCTTTTCATTGCTAATGGAAGAATCCCCGCAGCTGATTTTATTGCTACTACTGAACTGGATTCTAATAAGGTATATCATAATAATGGTAATGGTACCTTTACTGATGTATCCCTTGAGTTGGGGTTTTATGATGTTAGTGCTTGCAGAGGACTGGCGTATTCTGATTATGATCAAGATGGAGATCTTGATATTTTGGTTATTCCAATGGAAGAGTCCCTTGTACCAGATGAACACGTACGTCTTTATAGAAATAAGCTAGAGAATGATTATCATTGGCTACAAATTCATCTTATAGGAATAGACTGTAACCGAGATGCCATCGGCTCGCAGATCCGTGTATTTGTAGACACTTTAGTTCTTACTAGAGAAATACAAGGAGCTAGTAGTCATGCTTCTTTAAATAGTTTAATTGCCCATTTTGGCTTAGCTAACTACGATTATATAGATAGCATTCAAATCAACTGGGTAGGCGGTGATCAACAAACCATTATTGGTGCTCAAGTTGACCAACGATATAGTATTGAACAAGGAGTCAATCCATTTGTGAAAGTTAGTATTCAATTAAATATAGATTCTATTGACATTGATGAAAGCGGTCTTTTTATTGCAGGAGGAGAGGCCTTTGGACTACCAGGAGAAAATCCTTTAAATGATGACGATCAAGATGGTATTTTTATTTTTGAGACACTTCTTCCGAGGAATTTTTCTGGGCACTACATTTTTACAAATGGCAATTGTGAAGATTTTAGTTGTGCTGAAGATCTAACCGATCAAGATTGTGCTGATTCAACAAACTTTTCATTTCGTTTTTTAAATAACCTTCAGCAAGATACGATCATCCAGGCTTGTTTTGGTAGCTGTGATTATAACCACTGTTTAATAGACTTTGATTCTATCGATATTACTTTTCAGTTAAATATGACCTTAGAGAGCATTTCTGAGGAGGGTATCTACTTGGCAGGAGGTAGTACTTTTGGTATTCCAGGCGATTATCCCTTGGAAGATCTAGATGGTGATGGTATCTATTCTATTACAATTAGAAGAGCTACAGGATTTTCTACTCACTATACTTTTACAAATGGGAATTGTCCTGATTTTAGCTGTAAAGAAAATTTGATTGGACAAAGCTGCGGAGATCCTAATGATTTTTATAATCGGTACCTAGACAATGTGCAGCAAGATACCATTGTCGAAGCTTGTTTCAGCTCTTGCGATTATGATCAGTGTTTAATGAATTTTGATTCTGTTGATATTTCAATAGAATTAAATATGCAATATTATGAAGTTTCTCCTGAAGGTGTTTTTCTTGCAGGAGGAGAACATTTTGGCCCGCCAGGTGATTATCCTATGGAGGATCCGGATGGAGATGGGATCTACTCTATTAGCATTAGGCGAGCAGCTGGTTTTTCTTCTTATTATACCTTTACGAATGGAGATTGTCCAGATTTTGATTGTAAAGAAAATATTACTGGACAAGATTGTTCCAATCCAACTAACTTTAATGATCGATTCTTAGCGCCTGTCATGCAAGATACCCTTATTCAAAGCTGCTTTTCAGAATGTACTTCAGACTTAGTATGCACTCCAATTGCGGGACCTGTCATGGTTTCATTCTTAGTCGATATGGAATATGAAGATGTTGATCCAAATGGCGTATATCTAGTTGCAGATTTTGATGGATGGAGTGGTAATATTGCCCTTTCTGATAATGATGGAGATGGTATCTGGCAAGTAGATTTACCTTTAGAGCCAGGAACCCATGCATATAGATTTATAAATGGAGGACCTTCTCTTTTAGGAGAGATTGAAAATTTGAATCCTCAGGATCATGTTGATTGTACGCTTACTAATGGAATCTTTACAAATCGAGTAGTCACTATTTGGGGGGATGAGAATATTATTGTCCTTGACTCAGTTTGTTTCGAAAGCTGTGAAAAGTGTTTGGTAAGTGCAGCTGAAAATTTAAGGCCTGCTTCGGACTTAAAAGTATTACCAACCATATCGAAGGATGTTTTCTGGTTAATCTCCGAAAAAGTTCTTCTTGATGAATATTATTTACGGGTATTTAACACAAGTGGCCAGCTTATTGAGGCAAAAACGACAAGGATATCAAAAGCTGAATTTAAAATTGATGCCTCTCAATGGATGGATGGCCTATATTTCATTTATTTCCAAGGAGAGAATGATAGGTTTCCACACTTGTTCAAGGTCATAAAAAACTAATATCATATTGGAAAATTTGTTCTTTCAGCTGATTTTGCCCCTCATTCGTTTAGATAAGGCCAAAGGTGATAATTTTAGCTGTAGCTCGATGAGTATAGTATTCGCGGAACGAAATATTAACGAATAAGTAGCAGAATTGGGGCAATGAATAAATTCCGAACCTATGCTCTAGATAGGATAACAGCTGCCTTCTATTAATTCTTACTGGGCAGCTGTTATTACTTAAGAGATATTCAGGCTTGGAAATAAACGAGTATCCCAATGATTACAAGAACTAAGGCTACTGATGCTACGATATCCCAAGTTGAATAGCTATTTTTTGCTGCCATTTTTTGTTCTGTGCTTAGCGTTCCAAAAGTGAGACCTAATAGCTTTGATTCTGTTGGTGGCGCTGTAGCTAAACTGACTAGAGTGCAAATAAATATACATGCAAGGAACATGTAAATGGCCATATGAGCAAAATTAATAGCAGCAAAGGAGGCTAAAGGTCCATGGGCACCTTCTATTAAATTTCCATCTGGACCTAGATACGAAAGCTCAGCAATAATCCTAACAGCTGCTAATAATAATCCAAATATTAAAGTAGCAATTGCTCCCTTAGCATTTACTCGTTTCCATAGTATGCCAAGTAAAAAAACT
Source organism: Saprospiraceae bacterium (assembly GCA_022448955.1). Lineage (GTDB taxonomy): Bacteria > Bacteroidota > Bacteroidia > Chitinophagales > Saprospiraceae > JALEHC01. The sequence continues at coordinate 61,661 of JAKVCU010000002.1, read as the reverse complement.
GTTGTAATAGGAGGAGCTATATAAGATTGTACACTTTGTAAGTATCGGTAAAGTGTACCACCCCCAATTTTTTCCATAATTGGAATCCAAGCCATTCCTAAAATTACGACAACTGCAGTGGCTATTTGGCCAATTCGGACTAATTGTTTTTCCGATGTGTTTGGGTAAAGTTTCTTGAAGATATCTATGGTGAATAGTGTAGAACTTGAATTAAATACGGATGCCAGAGAACTCATTAAAGCAGCCATTAAGCCTCCTGCCACAAGGCCTTTCATGCCGCTTGGTAACAAAGCCTGTACAAGAACTGGAAACACTTGATCACTTTTTTCATAGTCAATTACACCCTTTTGTTTTAGTGCAAAAGCAATAATTCCTGGAATTAGAAAAATGAAGATAGGTAAGATTTTTAGATAAGCTCCAAATATAGCTCCTCTTCTTCCAATTTCAATATTATGAGCGGCTAAGGTTCTTTGTACAATATACTGATCTGTACACCAATACCAGATTCCAACAATGGCGCCTCCAAAAACCATCCCTGTCCAAGGATACTCTTTATCTGTTGAAGGCCTCCACATATTAAAATGTTCGGCACCAGCTAATGCCTTTAATTCTTCCCAGCTACCAATTGCTTCGAAGCCCTTATAAGTCAAAAGTAAAGAGCCAAGAATTAATATGATAGTTTGTAATGCTTCTGTATAGACCACAGCACGCATACCTCCTAATACGGTATAAAGTCCCGTAACGACAACGGTAATGACAGCACCCTCCATGAAGGTCATACCGAGTAATGAACTGACGACCACACCTCCGGCATAAATGGTGACAGAAACTTTGGTTAATACATAACCAATAATTGAAAAAAGAGAAAGAAACCAACGAGAGCGACTATCAAACCTCTTCTCTAAAAATTCAGGCATCGTAAATACCCCACTTCTCATGTAGAAGGGTAAAAACAACCAGCCTAGAAGCAGAACAATCCATGCATGGAGTTCATAATGTGCCATAGGCATACCTGATTCTGCGCCTGTTCCTGCTAAGCCAACGACGTGTTCAGAACCTATATTTGAGGCAAAGATAGAGGCACCAATAATGAACCATCCAACATTTCGCCCAGCTAAGAAATAGTCTTCTGTGTTTCGGTTTTTCTGGATAATCACCCAAATGGCCACTGCAAAAAGTACAATGAAGTATAGTGCAAGTACTACCCAGTCTAGGGTTTGTAATTGATTAGTCATTTTTCGTTTGTTTACTGTTTAATAAATCGATCAAGATGCTGTCTAATTGAGAGGGTACGATCTCTACCGTATTTGTATGTGTAGCTGCAGCTTGTATGAGTTCTGCTACTACATTTGGGTACTGTTCAGCTAGATTAAATTGTTCAGAAGGATCTTCATTGAGGTTAAAGAGTAGAGGAAGATCTTTTTCCATAAATTCATCATTCCAAGGGTCTGGATCTTCAAGGAAAATTTTCCAAGCGGCCTTTCTGTATGCTACAAAATCAGTATTGCGATAATAAAATACTTCTTGCTGCACTTCCTCTTGCTTTGTAAATGTTCGGGATACATCTTTTCCATCGATTTTTTCGAAATCTGAAATATCTATTCCAGCCATATGAAGTAGTGTAGGAAAAATATCCAAGGCTGTGACAATTGCATCTGAGGTAGTATTAGCGGGAATAGTATTTGGCATATGTGCAATAGCAGGAACTCTAAACCCACCTTCCCAAGGGCTTCCTTTTTTTCCCTTTAGTAGGCCTTGAGAGCCACCATTAATTCCAGCCCAACCCCAAGGACCGTTGTCACTGGTGAAGAGCACAAAGGTATTTTCCTCTAGATGGTATTCTTCTAATATATTTAATATTTTGCCTACACTTGAATCTAAGACTTCTACCACATCTCCGTAAATTCCTCTTTTACTTCTTCCTGCATTAAGACTATCAATATAGAGTGGAATATGTGGAAAGGTATGAGGCATGTACAAAAAGAAAGGGTAGTCTTTATTATCTTTGATAAAATTAACCGCTTTTTCTGTGTATCGAGCGGTCAATTGGCTTTGATCTGGCTCTCTTTCAATGATGGAATCATTCTCGATAAGTGGAGTAGGTGGAAAATTCTCTTTGGCATAGTCCCAGTTGGATTGCTCTGGCGACATGTCATTCGAATATGGTATTCCAAAGTAATAGTCAAAACCATGTTTGGTAGGCAGGTATTCTGCTAGATGACCAAGGTGCCATTTACCGATACAGGCAGTCTGATAATTTTTTCTTTTTAAAGCTTTTGCTATAGTCGTCTCTGATGTTTGTAAGCCACCCCCTGAATCAGGGAACAAAACTCCTCTTTTTCCGCACATACCATTGCGAATAGGTAGTTTACCAGTCAGCAGACCCGCACGACTTGGTGTACAGATAGAAGCAGCTACATAGAATTGGGTCATTTTTAGCCCTTTCTGGGCCATTCTATCTAGGTTTGGTGTTTTTATCGTAGGATGCCCAAAACAACCTAAGTCTCCATATCCCAAATCGTCTGCAAAAATAATGATGAAATTAGGTAAGCTTTCTTTTTCTTCTTCTTTGTTACAAAGCAAAAAAAGAAATAGACTGGTAATAGAAAAAATGAAAATTTTAATATTCATAATCTTGATCTTTATGAATCAAAAACTTAGAGTTAAGTTATGGGTCTGAGCTTGTGCAAAGCAATAATTCGCTTGAATAGAAACTTTGCAAAGTGTAATAATCCGCTAATTTTATGTTCTATATTGATAGCTTAAACATCAAGTGATTAATTAATTGATATGGTATCGCTCACAGCATATCCTAGTCGATGAGCAATAACTTTTAATGGTTGATTATCCTTCATATTTAAAGGCTTCTCATAAATACGCCATCCTAGTCCATCTTTTTCATCTTCGGCCAGTTTGTAGCCGATAGAGGCGCCTTCTGTTAAACAAGATATATGGATACGGTTCTTCTTCTTCTTTATTATTGGGTTGCTAGTGATTGGCTGTATTTTATTTGGCCAAAATGTTTCAATTAGATCTATCTCTTTGATAAATCCTTTATCTTCAATCTCATTCATCCATCTTTCACACTCTTTTCTTAATTCTATTAATTTGGCTGTATAATTCGGGTCATTAGCTAGATTATGCAACTCATGAGGGTCATTAGCTGTATCAAAAAGTTCTTCTTCAGGTTTAGTTTCCCTAAACCATAACATTTGTAGACTATCCAACTGATTTTCTTTTCTGAGTCGCAACAATTCTTGCATACTAGCCATGTTTTCGCGATAAGCGAGTGGCAAATAGTAAGGTTGATCTGCGTGGAAGTTTTTCAAATATTTAAACCTATGATCTCTGACTGCCCGAATCATATCGTAGGTTTCATCGAATCGGTCAGCAGCAGCATGAATATATGATCTTGAATCGTCTGGTTTGTACTGGCCGGAAAATGGACGCCCTTGCATCCAATCCGGAGGTTTAACTTGGATTAGTGACAGTAGATTTGGAGCAAAGTCAATAAAACTGATCAGTTGGTTATCTATTGTTCCTGCGGCTTTTTGATGAGGATATCGAATAATCATAGGCACATGAATGCCTGCATCATATAATAATCTTTTTTGACGAGGTAAAGGGCCTCCATGATCTGTAAACCATACTATTATGGTGTTTTCTAGCAAACCATCTTTTTCTAATTGATTAAGAATCATGCCAACATGCTTATCCATTTCAGCAATATTTGAATACATTCGACGAACATCCTTTCTCACGATGTCATTATTAGGTAGATAAGGGGGAATATTGAGCTGAAGGCTATCCGAAATGGCCCATGGTTTTGCTCCATTTTCAAAACCTTTCCAAAAATTCTTCTTTCCTCTTGGAGGAGGAAAAGTATCATGGTCAAAGTGGCGATAACCTGGATTCCATAAATTGGATTCATGCGTTACCCCAAAATTGAAGATAGAAAAGAATGCTTTCCCTTCGGGGCGGTTCCGCCAGTGTGCATAAATGCTAGATTCATCCCATGCCATTTTTGAAGGAAAAAATTGATAATCTTCTTTACGATTATTTGTGCAATAATAAGCGTTCTGCCGCATGATTTCGCTGAGCATTTTAACCTCTGCAGGTGGTACACATTCGTAGTTGATTAAGCCTTTTTCTCTTGCTGCGGGTTGTTGATAGAGGGTTCTCATATGATGGGCACCAATACTATTTGGATACATACCAGTGGTAATGGCTGCTCTACTAGGGGAACAAACCCCTGATACGGAGTATACATTTGTGTAACGAACTCCTTCAGCCGCCAATCTGCTCAGATTTGGTGTTTGGATAGTTGAATCTCCAAATGGTGGGATGTTGGGACTCATATCCTCTGCTACAAGCCAAAGTATATTTGGCATTTGTTGGGTACCTCTCTTTCCTTCTTGTTGTGGCTGACAAGACAAAAAAAAGAAAAAAATGGCGATGCCAAAAACTATCTGTAGATTTTTCATTTCTTTAGTTATTCGTTCAGTTTAAAAAAGATTCTATCCATTGGCAGATGTATATTTTTTGCTTTTTTGTGGTTTTCCTTTTCTTTTTTATGATAAGCTATATAGACTCAGTTGAGAATAATCAGCTCGGTGTCATCAAAAAAAATAGGATCAGACTGATCACCTCCACCTGGGTTCCAAAGACTTGGCTTGGGGTTCATGCTTTTTAGATTACCAGGACCTCCATCCCAAGTATTCAAATAGAGTTTAGTTCCCTTTAGATTTTGGGGAGATCCCAATGATTTTGAAGCTATTAAAAAGCTAATGGTCCGCTTCTGCAAATTTCCTTTTACAATAGGAGTAGGCCCAACAGGCTCACCAACCTCAGTGCTACTGGCACTATTACTGGAATACATCGCATTTGCAAAGCCTGCAGTTGATATCAAATAATCCCAATGGCCATTGTCGGGTATTTTATAATTTTGCTGAGGTAGATCTTGGATACCCATCTTATTCGGCAAATCGATATAAATATTGAGCAAAATATGATCAAATCCATTTGGCGGAAGCCACATTTGACTTAACTCCTTCATTGTCAAATCAACTTTTAAGTTAGTTCCTACTTTGTAAATTTTTATGGATTCAATATCTCCTTGGTGAGAGAAACTTTCATGTGTTGCATATTGTATGTTATTATTTAGCCCACGGTCATCCCCAAGCTCATCATAATATTCAGCTAATAATATAGCCTTATTGTCCAGTTCAAATTCTACGGCACTCGAATGTATGGGATCACTATCACTAGTTGGCCAATAAAATAGCGTTATTCTATGTTTTCCATTTTGTAGATTGTATAATGGAAGCCTAGCAGACCATTGTTTGGCTGTCGTAAAAGTTACCTTTTGGGCAAGCTCCAAGTCTCCATCTACACAAATGAAAAGTTCCTTATTAATGATCGAACTTCCTGAAATATTGAGATAATCGCCATCAAATACTTTTGTGGCCAAGGGCTTGATTTTAATAGGTACAGATGCAGCCATTTTTATATTTTTTCTCTCTGTAGGGCGAAGTACCATTCCTGCTTTTGGGGGGAGGAAGACTGTTAAGTTTCCCTTTTCATTTACTACGAATTCTTCTTTAGAATTAGATAAACTAAAAACTGTTTCCAATATGGTTCCAGCATCAAAGTCGGTAGGCAAGTTATCTGCTAATTGTTTACTTCCAGAAGTATTGAATAAAATGATAATATTTTCGTCTTGATATGCCATCTGGTAGGCAAAGATTCCAGGGCCATCAGAAATATCTCTTAATACCTTTAAATCACCCCTTCGAAAAGCTGGATTGTCTTTTCTTAATTGAATTAGGCTTTGGACAAATTGAAATGCTTCGCTTTTTGTATCAAAATGATTTTTATCTAGTGAACCTACGCCTCCTTTAAACATGGTTTGGCGCATTCCGAGCAATTCTTGCTCTGTTCCATAATAGATAACAGGTATTCCAGGAATACTTAGAATGAACAAGAGAGCTTGGCGGAAAGACGCTCTGTCTGATTGACTCAAAAAACGTGCTCCATCATGATTGTCGATAAAGTTGCAGAGGTATTCTGGGGATTCAAAATATTGTTTGTTGGCTTCTAAGCGATAGCTGAGTTGATTGGTGGATTTTAACCCTTTGAATACGTCTTGTATAGCATTAAAGAGTGGGAAGTTAAGTACAGAATTCATTTCTGGCTTTTCTTTAGATCCCAAATAAGATGCGGCTTCTTTGCTTCCTTGATCTTCATAAGCCTGAGTTAGTACAGCTGTTTCCCCAAAATTTAAGAAATGATCCTTTCCTAGTTTTTTAGCAAAGTTTATAATACCTAGTGCTTCAGGTTCATTTGAATGCAAGAAATCATTCCAAAATTCATGTTCTACCATATGTGGAGTATCAAAACGAAAGCCATCTACACCTACCTCATCTAACCAAAAATTATAAGATTTTCGAAGAATAGTTCTGACGAAAGGATTAGCAGTATTTAAATCATCAAGATCGGCAAATTGGTAAGCTCGTTTTTTAACAGTGTCTGAATGGTCATGAAAACTGGGAGCAAAATGGTAAATAGCCATTTCTCTATCTTCGTCTTTGGTCGCATTATTATGATAAAAGGGAAATTGTGTGGGTTGTGCGACTTCATGTAATTTGAAATTTTTAGTTACATCACTAGGGTCATATTCATCTGTATAGGTATAAAAATCTCCAAGATGGTTGACTACAACATCCTGAATGAGGTACATTTCATTTTTATGAAGATTAGCTGATAGCGCTTGATAGTCTTCTAAAGACCCATAATGCCGATCAACTTCTACAAAATTTTTGGCCCAATATCCATGATTACCTGTTCCTGTTTTTTGAGGGTTTCGCCATTGGTTGGCTACTGGAGGGGTAATCCAAATAGCTGTAGCACCCAATTGTTTGATATAATCAATTTTTTGGGTGATACCTTTTAGGTCGCCACCATTCCAAAATCTTTCGTCCCCTTTTTTATATTCCCCGACACCTTGATCATTATTAGTAGTATCTCCATCCATAAATCGGTCAGTTACGATAAAATAGATCACCTGATCCTCCCATTTTGGAGAGGGTATCTGAATGTATTTCTCGATTTTTTGTTCAAGCTTGGCTTGATCAATAGCTGGTGTACAGCTTAATAGGATACCATTTAAAAGTAAAAGTAAGTAGGCTGTTTTGAACATAAGCTTCCTATTTGAACGAATTTATTCGAAAGACATGTCTTTCTGGTTTTCAAGTCTTCTTTTCTGATATTGCTTCAATACCTTATCTAGCATCTCATAAGTCAGTTGCTCTTCCTTGTTTAGTTGCTCTAAGTGAAGAGGGTGTTCCTCTAACAAATCATTTGGAAGGTAGTGGTAAGCTCCTGATTGATAAAGTTTGTAATCGTGATTGCGAGCAAAAACAATGGCCTCCTCTTCCTTTCCATTTCTTGAATACCAACTATATACCCACTTTCGCTTTTCTCCTTCTTGACCTAATAGCTCAGGCAAAAAACTCCATCCATCAATATCGAGTACTTCTGGAACTTCTATATTTGCAGCAGCACAAATAGTAGGAAGGATATCACTTAAATCGATTAGGCTATTACTTACTTGTTCAGCTTGTATATTTTGATCCCATTTTACAATAAGTGGAACACGAGTTCCGGCATCAGTTGATTTACCTTTAGCACCCACCACTTCTTTTTTGTTCATTTGAGAGACAATCGGTTTATCTGTACCATTATCCGCTGTAAAAATCACAATTGTATTATCTGCTATTCCTAAAGATTGGAGTTGGTCGTTGATAGATCCGACTATTTTATCAGTATAAGCCATCATATCTTTAAAATATTTAGCTTTACCCTTATAGGTCATGATTGCTTGGGTATCTATCTGCCACTCTGGTGAATCTGGTGTAGGGCTAAAAGGACAATGAGTTAAAAGCATAGGATAGTAAAGGAAAAAAGGCTTTTTATTGAGGGACTGTCTTTTGATAAAGTCAAGCGCATAATCACTGACAATCTTAGGGCCAAATTCATTCTGATTATAGGTGTTTAGGATACCATTGACTTCCAAAACAGGTTCAGAAAAGCGCGTGTCTCGAGCAGTACCATCTGTACGTCCTTCACTGAGTTGCCACAGGCAATGTTCATCGAAGCCTGCATTATAGGGACTGAGTGAATCTTTCCCTAGTTGCCATTTGCCAACAATGCAGGTAGCATAACCTGCATCACGAAAAATATGACCAAAAGTAGTCTGTTTATCATCTAGTAAGCCAAATTCTTGATAATTTCTTACGTTGTAAATACCAGTCATAATCTTCACTCGACTTGGTGTGCAGAGAGGCTGAGCATAGCAGTGTTCGAATCGCATACCACTTGCTGCCATCTTATCTATAGCTGGAGTAGAGTAGGAGTTGCCTCCATTAGCGGTAATGGTTTCATATCCCAAATCATCTGCCATGATAAGGATAATATTAGGAGAAGCTTGGTTATTTTGCTTTTCTAGAGGATTACATGAAAGCAAAAGATAAAACAAAGGCAATACAAGAAATGAATGAGAATTCTTCATGCTCTTACACTTTTTAAACTTGGACATTGTACGCTTATCCTGACAACAGGCCCATGGTCCTGAATAGTTATTATTGTTTAGAAAAACGATCAAAAATGTGATTCTACAATGCTGATCATTTTTTTAAAATATTTAGCAAAATCACGATTTCCACGTCTTCTAGATTGGGTGATGACCATATCCAAATCTGGGATAACCCAGAAAACAGATGATGTAGCAGAACCATGGCCAATGATATTAGGAGAGAGTAGGAAGCGGTTTTCATCTGGTAGCCACCAGTTCATCATTGTTATCCCAATACCCCATTTTTGGTGAATATCTGGGTAAAAGCTATTTAAATCCACAGGAATAATTTGATCATAGACTTCCTTAGAAAAAAATTGTTGGTTTCCGTAAGAACCTTTGTTCAAAAGTAACTGAGCCACTTTTGCCAAATCATGGGCAGTGCTATGTACGCTATATCCTAAGTCCCATTCATGGATAGTATTTTTCATGCCTAGAGGCTCGTAAAGATATTCCTGCAATAAGGTGAAAACACTTTTTCCACTTACTACCTCCATGACTTTTCCGGCTAAGTCATAGCCCATTCCATTATAATTATGTCTGGTTCCTACGGTATCATTTTTGATAACATCGGCTAAGGAGTTTTCGAGCCATGTATTATGAACACCATCGAATAATCCATGACCATAAAAGCCACTAGTATGCGTGAAACAATGTCTTAGCGTTAATGCTTTGGGTCCAGTAAGAGGGAATTCTGTTAAGTATTTTCCGACAGGGTCATCGATTCCAATAATTCCTTGTTCCACATATTGAGCAAAAAGTATACCCGTGAATAATTTAGTAATGGATGCAATCTCGCTAGTTGTTTCAGTAGTAAATGAGCCATAACCGTCTGTTCCAAAGCTTCCATGAAATACAGTTTCTCCCTTTTGAGCAATAAGCATATCAAATGGACTACCACCATTTTCCATCCACTCTTTACCTACTGCTTCTAATTCTGATGTTAGAATTTTTAGTTTTTTCCTATCTCTTTCAGGAGGATCATGTAAGGTTGGTGTGGAGAACTTGAGTGTTTTCGCTGCTTTTAAAGAGGGGTATTTCCCATCGATATTTAGAATTTTTTGTTTTAATTTGGCATGGTAGTTTCCATCTAAAATTAGAGGTGTGAGAAATGGGTCAGGTGCCAAATCTTTATTATGAACTTCATCTAGGAAGGATAATAAGATAGCTGCATCATCACCTAAAAGGATAGATTTTAAGAAATCAAATCCAATAAAGTCTCCAATGGCCTTTTTGTGTTCTGACCATATACTTTTTGGAATTCCATTGAAAGGGATATATTCCAAATCAGCTCTTAAACGTTCGTTCCATCCCATCCAATCATTAGGCAAGCAATAAAGCGTTTTTGATTTCTTGAGGAGTCTTCCATTTGATCCTTTAATTTCAGCATAATAAGCGTAGGCGCCTGCTTCTTTTGGGTACTTTACTTCTTTACATTCACGATCAAACCACCTAACAGACATAGAATAGTTGCCAAGGTATTTTCGAGCTAAGCCAGGCATTTCAAACACTAATTCTGGGAATTTACCCTGCTTAAAGACCGAATTGAAATCGGGATCCATGGTTGCTTTCAAACCACTATTTAAAAATGATAAATATTCAATCTTTTCTTTTTCTTTATCAAGATATGCTTTTCCTACTTCTTCTTCCAAAACCTTTACAGAGAGCATCCAGCCCCAATCTTTGTTTGGAACCTTAATAACTACTGAGTTGATGCCCTTCTTAAGATAGACCTGAAATGGCTCTAGGCGGCCCCAAGTACCACCAAAATAGGTAGATATATATTGATCGTTTACATAAATTTTTGCACCATCCTGAACGTAAATGAGCAATAAAGCATTGGTGGCTGCTTTGGCTTCTATATTAAAAGAGGCATAGGCAACAGCCACTGCAGTATCATTTAGTATTTGATTAAAATCTAATAAATGATTAGCATTGGTTTTTATGGCATTCCAATTGTAAGCTGATATGTTTTCTATGGTGCTTCCTTCTTCTTCAAGGAAGTCTATTTCAAGTAAATCGGTCCATTGATCCGCTGCCAAACCTTTTTGATGAAAGGGACCAGCAATATCAAATTCCTTTACAAAATCATTAGATGACAATTGATGAACAACTGTCTGTGCGTTTAAAAAGGGAAGGAATAAAATATAAGATAGGCAGTAAAGTATGATTTGTTTTTTCATAATTTTCCATTTTGTTTTTTTATCATTTCCTTATACCAATCTTCTTCATTCACCATCAAAAAAGCTTTTTTTAATAGGTTTCGTCTTTCTGTAAAGCTTAGATCTTGACCCTGCTGATCAGGCGCCCATTTGATTAATCCCTTTGAAAAAAGAAATCCGAAATATGGATTATACAGGAAGGGCTGAGGTTCTGCCATAAGTCTCGGATCTTTTCTTGATATTAAATAAGTATGAAGCTGATTTCTCAATTCTTCAAAAACTTTTTGATAGTTTGGATCTTGAATCAGGTTGTTCAGTTGAAATTTGTCCTTCGAGATATCATACAATTCAAATGCTTGTCTTTTGTCAAAGCTAAGTTGAAAGAGATCGGCATATTTGATTTTATTTTTAACCATAAAGTCTTTAGTTGGCCCACCATCAATATCTCTTGTGAGAGAATCAGTATTAAAGTTTTGAATCAATAAATACTCATTGGTTCTAATGGCTCTGGCGGGAATGGAACCTCCATTTGAATAAGAGAAAGCATGCCTCTCTCGGTAGGTGTAGGCAGTATTTCGTTTGGGATCAATTTGTCCAGATTGTTTAGATATTAACTGGGGTAAAAAGCTTTTTCCTGACATTTCAGCAGGTATAGGAGTACCACTTATTTCTAAGAGGGTGGGGGCAATATCTGTAAGGCTAATTATGTCCGTAACCCTTCTACCTCCTTTTATTTGATTAGGCCACCAAACAATCAGAGGGACGCGGGTGCCATAATCATATAGGTTTGCCTTTGCCCTCGGGAAGGGCATCCCATTATCAGATGTAATGATAAGAATGGTATTGTCTATTCGCTTCTGCTCTTGCAGCACATTTATAACTTCCCCAACGGTTTGGTCAATATGCTGAATTTCAGCAAGATATTCGCAGATATCACTGCGCACTTGATCTTCATTTGGTAAAAATTCGGGTACTTTTATTCTTGTGCAATCCAATTTTTGAACTGCAGCTAGTCCCTTTTTATAGCCACGATGTGGTTCGAAGGTGCCTAGCCAGAAGCAGAAGGCTTGATCCTGATCTATTTGTTTTAAGAAAATGCTAAGATTTTCTGAATAATGGATATCTGAAACAGGAGATTGGTCAAAAGAAGAAGCGTATTTGTTTGTTCGAATATTCAGATAAGGTTTTCCTGCAGGGTTCAGTTTTCTGTCGATTAGCAAGCCAGGGCCCCATGCCTTGCCAGTAGAGGCTATTTCATAGTCTTTGTCTTCTAACAGCGAGGTATAGGTGGGAAACTTAGCAGGTAAATATCCCCATAAAGAAGCGCCTTCCTCTAATTCGAAACCGTTGCGGCCTGTTAATATGGCTGCCCTAGAGGGGCTGCAGGAAGGGGTACTAACAAAGGCATTTTCAAAAGTAACACCTTCCCTTGCGAGTCGATCAATATTTGGAGTCAATAATTCTTCGGATCCATAGGCACCCAAATGTTTCCAGCTGAGGTCGTCTGCAATGATGAAAACAATATTAGGAGGCTCTTGCAAATATTCACCTTGTAGGTATGGATGGTCATCTGTGGCAAAATAAGTTATTTCCCAAGCAAATGAAATATTGCCTAAGCACAATAACAAAGCTGTAATTAAGGATTTATTCATTTTAATATGAAATTATTAATTTCTTTACGAGCATCTTGAAAACCCTAATAATCTGGAAATCCTTTATAGCTGATCCAGTCAAAATCCGCATATTCATTTGTTGTTTTCCCATTGGAAGAAGCATAAATTCCAATGTTTGTTCCGATGTAACCATAACAGAGAACGAGCTCATCAGAAGTTTCTTGAAATGTTTCAAAAGATGCACCACCATTGAGGGAGTATAAATAATGATAGCGTTTATTTTTTGAGATTAATTTTAAAATGATATTACCATTATATTTTTTTAATAGTTGCTGTTTTATGGTTTGACTTTCTTCATTTCGACCTTTTACTACTAGCTGTAAGACCATATCATTATCAGTCTTTTTTATAGTAAAATTGATATAGTTATTATCTTGCTGCATGACACTAATTCCAGCCTCTGATTTTTCCGTTTTGGGTGAGAAGGCCATTTTGGCAGCATATTCAAAGTTGTTTTCTTTTTGTCTAAAGCCAATGAAGCTATACTGCGTTCTTAGTGCCTGAACTTGAGGCTTTAAATAAAGGCGCAAATTTCCTTTTTTGGCTGTAAGCGAATAGGTATTATCCTGAGGTACTCTTCTGAAGTTCCAATCATATTGTAACTGATCAGCGTCAAAATTATCCGAAAAAGCATCATTCCTATATTGTGGTTGATTAGGGAAAGGTAGTTTTTGATGGCGTTCTACTCTGCCAGTTTCAGGCGCACAAACCGGCCATAAATATTCTACAGGTTCCCAAACAGTGTCGCTGACTTGCTGCCATCTGATAATAGCTGGTTCCCAAACTACTGGAATCAGGTGAGTTTCTCTCCCCATATTCGTAGAGCCATTTACATCACTTCTTTTACCCAGCGCAACCATATACCAGCGGCCATCAGGTAACTCAACCAGATCAGCATGTCCAGTGCTGTGGACCCAGTAGTTGTTAGATAAGTGACGTGAAGTCAATATTGGGTTTCGAGGGTTGGGGTCATAAGGTCCTCTAATTTGTTGACTAGCGGCAATCATTACAGCATGATTTAGGCCCGTTCCACCTTCTGCTATAAGAAGGTAGTATAAACCATTTTCCTTGTAGATATGTGGCCCCTCCACACAGCAACCACCACAGGCACCTTTCCAAACAGAAGAACGTTTTCCTTTTAATTTCCAGTTTTGCAAATCTAGTTCTTGGACCCAGATTTCTCCAATACCATTCTCATTAGGCTCATCTGGTTTATGAGTACCTATGAAATAGACTTTTCCATCATCATCGAAAAAGATATCAGGATCTATTCCTGGAGCCCCTTCAATTACGTGTGGATCAGACCATGGGCCTGCAGGGTTTTTAGCAGTAATGATAAAGTTTACGTTCTGGCCAGGTAGGCCAGGCACTTTAGAGCCATAAATATTAGTGACAATAATATAAAATAGTCCCTCGTGATATCTGATTGTTGGTGCGTGTATACCACCATTTTGTTGAACATCTATTAAATTTACAACACCAGATGCTTGTTCTTTTCTATGTAGTCCATAACCGATTAGCTCCCAGTTGACCAAATCTTTTGAATGGTGAATAGGTAGTGCAGGAAAATACTCAAATGTTGAGTTTACGATGTAATAATCATCACCTACTCGGCAAATAGAGGGGTCTGGGTGGCCTCCAGGCAGAATCGGGTTCGAAAAGCTAGAGTCCTGCGCAAGAAGAATTGTAGGAAACAAAACAATAAAAAAAAGAATGTATTTCATATTGAAAAATTTATGGCTCTAAGCTTGCGCAAAGAAACTCTAAGATATTTAGTGCAATACCAAGCATTTTATTCTATTTCGAAGAGTGCTTTGTAAAGTAATCCTTTGAATTTATCATTCATTTCATAACCAGGAGATTTTACTTGATTATTTTGAGACATAATAACGCCTACAAAATTACGTTTTGGATCTGCCCAAAAATGAGTGCACTCATAGCCTCCACCAAGCCATAGTCCAGCATCTCCAAGGCCTTTTAAACGCATTGAATCACCACTAACCCAAAGGTTATAGCCATTATAGCCATATGGGTTATCAAGTTGACTATGTGGAGCATAGATATCTTCAACAGTCTCTTTTTCTAAAAAGCGGTTGCCATTAAGGCTGCCATGTTGGACTAACATGCGTACAAAATCGGCATAACCGTCTGCAGTAGCTAACATGCCCTCACCTCCGAGGTACAATTCATGATCAGGATCATAATCGGGAACATCTGGACCGAAGATGTCCAATTCACCTCTCTTGGCTTTTCTTAGCATCGAATCCCTACCTGTAAATTTTGGGATTAAAGTAGTACCATCAGGGATTCCATATTGTAAACCTGCTATCTTTAGACCTTTGCCAAGTTTATCATCCACTAATTGTTTTAAACTTTTACCGGAGGCCCGTTCTGCTACGAAGCCTAAGACAGTGGTGTTAATGCCATAATAATCGCTTTCACCAGGCTGCTGAATTAAAGGTAGGCTAGCTAATCGGTCGATAAAATCCTGATTATTCTTAGATGTAGCGATATTCTTTTCGGCAAGCATGGAATCTAAACATTCCAAACCAGTAGTGGCATAGTAAAATCCTGCCTGATGGTTTAGAAGATGAAGGATAGTCATTACAGAATCATTAGGGACAAGTTGTAGGGGGCATATGTTTTCTAGGGTTGATAAATTAACATTGGTAAGTGGGCTACCATCATTTGCTCGAGCAACTTGGAGGTTCTTAAATTCAGGAATGAATTTGGTAACTGGATCATCAAAATGGAGTAATCCCTCTTCAATCAAATCTAGGGCTAAGGTGATGGTCACAATTTTACTCATCGACCAAATTCTGATCCAAGTGTCTTTATTGATTGTGGTATTAGGCAATAAGTTTGCGTTCTGTTGGCCATGTTCATAAAGTAGACTTCCATCGATATTTTCTAATCTAGCATAAACAAAGGGATAAAAATCTTCATCAACATAATAATCTAATAAGGAATCAAGAGCAGGTTTTTGATCATTAATTACTGCGTGTATTTTTGAGATTTCTTGCTTTTTCTCTTCCGGTTGGCAAGAAAAAAACAGCAAGCTAAAAACTATAATAAAACAAAAAGGTGATTGGCTATATCTATTCATAATTGGTTTTTCTATGGAGCAAAAGCGATACGCTTGGGTATCGCTTTTACCGTAAAAAATAGGAGCGTTATTTATTTTACGATTAACTTAGTAATAGCAAAATTGCCTTCTTCATCAATTAAATTTGCCACAAACATGCCTGCTGGCATATCCTCTCTTTCTACTAACACTCGCTCTCCAGTGATATTACTCATTCTCCTAACGATTTGACCAGACATATTTGTAATGACTAGGCTAAATGTTTGGTTCTGAGGATTATCAAATTCTAAGAAAGTACGATTACTAAATGGATTCGGTGCCACTTTGAAACTGTGCTGCAATTGAATATCTTTCGTACCAGTGGAAAGGTCACATGTTGGTGCTTCACTGACTAGCATGAAAATATCAGAGCAAGGATTTGGGTTGCCAAAGCTACCACCATCTTTAGGGTCTCTAATAGCTACATCCCATGCTGCTGCAGGATCATTTGGGCCATTGTTAGCAATCATGTTAATGTTCTCTAAGTCTTCTAAAGGCATACCGTAGTAGTCCATTACATCAATGACAGCAGAAAAGTTGTCACTACCATTATTAACGAGTTCAACTGCACCAGGATCATCCCAACCAACTATAGTTGACCAGTTATTGGCTCCAGAATGAAACCCTAAAGAGGGAGCTCCAGCTAAAACGCCTGTAGAATCTGCTTCTATACAACGAATTTCATAATCTAGATCAATTTTAATTTTACCAGATGCTGGATCTACACAAGTTTCGCTATCTCCTGTATCCGACCATAATACCAAACTGGAAGTTTGATTGAGATCACTACAGGTTGGTGTGTCAGAAATTACCATAATGAGATCAGAGCAATCTGTAGGATCCCCAAAGCTAGAGCCATCTGTAGAATCGCGTAATGCTACTGTCCAAGGGTCGGAAGGATCAGCAAAACCATTATTGACTACCATTTTGATATCACTAAGGTCACCGAAAGCAACGCCATAATAATCGGAGACATTTATGGTCAAAGTTAAAGTGTCGTTACCATTGTTGACTGCTGGTACTGCGGCTGCATCATCCCAAGCCACGATAGAAGACCAATCATTGGCACCAGAGTGAAACCCCATTTGCTGAACTCCAGGTAAGACGCCATTCGGATCTGCTTCTGGGCAATTTGCATTTAGATCAAAAAGAAATTCAATAGTTCCTTCATCAGGATTTAGACAAGTTCCTACCAGAGGAATGCTTGTATTATCTTGTGCATGGATGGAAAAGGCAAGCACAACTGCCATTAGAAGTATGTACAATTTTTTCATAATGAAATCTGTATTTTAAATATTAAAAATGAAAAATTTGAGTTAATAGCTTTATGCAACATTTAGGCCATTAACTTAAATCACTATATATCTATTGATAAAACACTCTTTGTGATATCAAATAATGTTCGCTTTTAAGTACGACTACATACCAAGCAGTAGTTTTATGTTGAACAGAAGGAGTCCAATAAATTGAATGGGCTCCCCTATGCAAATAGGCATTTTTCAGTGTTTCTACTTTTTTTCCCAATGCATCAAAGACAGCAATATTTATTTGACTTCCCTTTTGGAGGTCAAAAGCCACCTTCACTTGATCAGAAAAAGGGTTAGGATAAACATCCATCCGAAAATTCGTTGGGCTACTTGATAAGTTATTTGTGGTAGTTAGATCTCCATCTTCAGTAATTTTTACTTTTTGGTTTGCAGGTATATTGGTGTGATAGCTCTTATTGCCACCAGGCCAGCTAATGACTAGGCTGTCTACTTGTGATGCTTGGCCTAGTCCGAAATGAGCTATACTACTATGCTGAGAGGCAAATGATCCAAACCCACCATTGTAATCATGAAGCCAAGAGTGATTACCGACTACAATTTTGACTGTAGAGCCAAAGGCATCTTTATTGTTTATAGTTCCTTCAAGTTTAAGTTGAAGCCAGTTGTTATCGTTTTCAAGTTCATTTCTGTAGAGCTGTACCTTTTCGATAGGGTCACCCATTGTATGGTGATTGATGTTTACGACTAAAAAATCTAAATCTCCATCATTATCGTAGTCAGAATAGGCGTAGCCTCTACCTCTTCCACCATCTGCTAAATCTGAGCCAGAGGCAATTTCAGAAAATGAGTAACCTAGGCCCTGTGGATTGCCATCATTTAGAAAAAGACGATTTTGATTGTATTCATGATTATCAATAAATAGTGCAGAAGGAATGAAACCATTACAAACAAAAAGATCCAAATCTTGGTCATTATCTACATCTACAAATGCAGTTCCCCATCCGGATGCGAGGAGGGAGTCACCACTCATAAAGGTATCCTCAATTCCTCTTTGATCTGTTTTATCTTCGAATATCCCATCGGCTTGATATTCGATCAAAACATTGCGACCTAGATTGGTGATGTAATAATCTAAATCTAAGTCTTGATCATAATCACCGATAGCAATACCCATACCATAAACAGCTGGATCAGCATTAGAGGCTTGGCTTACATCAGAATAATGACTTTCTGGGAATTGATTTTGATACAAAACATTGGGAATAATCCATTCACCGAAGTCATTGGCCACCATTATATCAGCATCAGCATCTCCATCATAATCTGTAAAAGTGACGGCTAAAGCACATCCCTCATTGTTAATGGCATATTGAGCAGAAGATTCAGTGAAGGTCCAGTCACCATTATTGATAAATAGGAAATCTTTAAAACAATCATGATCAAAGCCAACTACAGCGCCAGATTGGTCATAAATACTGTTTATATTATCGATATAGGTGGCTAAATAAATATCGAGGTAGCCATCCAAATTAACATCTGCCATAGCAGCTGCATGACTTTGAGCTTTATATTCATCTAACCCAATACCTGCTTCTGCTGATATTTCAGAAAAAGTACCATTTCCGTTATTTCTAAACAATAGAGGATGATGGCCAATGTGAGGAATCGTCATAACATCACGAAAGCCATCATTATCTAAATCTCCTGTTATCACACCAGAAGTTACATTGCCATTAGCTGCATCTAATCCTATTTGAGCACCAATCTCTGTAAAATTTCCATTGCCATCGTTTTCAAAGAATACGTCTTGCTTTACTCCTCCAGCTACCCAGATATCTTCATCTCCATCATTATCATAATCAAAAAAGGCAGCCCCTCCCCCTAGATAATTAACGGTAGAATAAGTATAATCTATTCCAGATTGTTGAGCGACCTCTTCGAAAAACGATTGAGCTGTCAAGCTATACAGGAATAAACTGAATAAAATGCATAATATATATGATCGATCTATTACCTGATTTATAAGAATATAGATCTTATTGGATATAATTTTAACTTCTTGATATCCAAAAAATGACCAACTGAGTGGAAGGTTACCATATTTCATTTTGGATAAGATTTGGGTTGAGTTGAATTTCTTTTAATGGGATAAAAAATACTAACTTGAATCTGGCTTCTTCCCAAGGATAACCACCAATTGGTTGTTCTAAGCGTTTTAAGTTGTGGAAGTTTTGGCCTTCCATTGACATTTCAACTGTGCGGTTATGGAATATTTTTTCTAACAAATCTGATTGGTTTACGTAATCTGTAGCGCTCAGGCCTACTCTTTGGCGAAGACGATTCAAATCCACCAATCCCCCATCTAAGTCATTATTTTCTGCTTTAGATTCTGCTCGAATTAGGTACATTTCTGGTAATCTTAGGAATGGGATATTCATATTACGTACGTCATATTTATGGCAAGCTACTCCACCACCTAAATCAGTATGTAATTCATCTATTCTTAAGTCAGTAGGTTCTTGATTTATTTGATTCCAAAAATCAGCAGATAAGGATAGCTGAACATTTGCATTATTTATACTAAATCGTTCATATAAGTTATTGGCTGCTCGATCATTTGCTGCAGAGAGAAAGGTGAAAATATTTTCAGAGGAGATGTCAGTACTGTAAGCGGAGCCTACCTGACCGTCCTTGAGGGCAAATCGACCACTTTCTATCACTAAGTTGGCATATTCTTGTGCTTTCTGATAGTCTTTAAATTCGAAGTAAGCACGAGCTAGCATTCCTCGTACTGACCATATAGTTGCTCTCCCATCATTACTTTCTATATTCTGCATCAAAGATTCTGCCTGTTCTAGATCTGCAATGACTTGAGCTTTTGTCTCCTCTATACTTGCTCTGAAAGGAAATTGATCTGGCTGATAAGGTGTTGTCAGTATTGGTACAGAAAGACCATTTTGTGGTTGGGCGAAAAAGCGATTCAATCCAAAATACATTAAACCCCTCAAAAAATAGGCTTCTCCTTCTAAGCGTGCTTTATCAGCTGCTGTTTTATCATTATCTGCATTAATATTTGGAATGGCTTGGATAATTTGGTTTGAAACATCGATAGTACGATAGGACATTTGCCAGAAATAGCCTGATATATTGAATAAATCCGACCAATTTTCATGTGTAAGTGCCTGCGTATAATTGGAATTAGAGAGTGCATTAACCTGTTTTACGGAACTCATTAAACATTCAGCAAAAATATATTGTCGTTCCACCCAATCGGAATGAATAATGGAATAGGCGCCATTGATTCCTGCTTCAATACCTTCAATATTATCAAAGGCTACTGCGCTTGAAAGGCTTGTTTCAGGCTCTAGATTGAGGAAGTCACTGCAGGAAGAGAGAAGAAGTATGATGTTGAATGCCAGTATATATTTAATGTTAGCCATAAAATGTTTCTTTTCAAGTGTTTATGATTTTGCAATAGCTATAAGCCAATATTTATGCCAAAAGAGATACTTCTAGCTTGAGGAGATGGGAGCCATGATTTGCTTTGGCCTACATTACCTGCTCCGTCTCTGTTGTACTCTGGATCCCAACCGTTATAGGAAGTGAGAGTAGCGAGGTTAGTACCTTTTGCATAAATCCTAAAGTCATGGAGCTTCCACTTTTGCAATAATGACTTTGGAAAACTATAGCCAATAGTGAGGTCTTTAAGTCTTGCAAAGTCAGCATCCGTAATGACTCTGCTAGAGGTATAATTTCTATTGGGTGCAGCCCATGTTACTCTATGCATATCAGTGAGGTCACCTTGGTTTTGCCAGCGCTCCATCCCATTTGCCATCATAGTCCATCCGAATCCGAACGGAGCATATTGAAACCTTCGTTCATCATTGGAAAGATCATGGCCTGTTGCGAAGGTGATCAAAACACTTAGATCAAAGTTTTTATAGGAAAAAGAATTAGTGAAGCCTCCTGACCAAAGTGGGGTTGGATTTCCAATAAAAACTTGGTCATTAGGATTATAAATATTAGTGAGTTCACCAAATTGATTAATAAATAACTCGTCTCCCCCTTTTACTTGAATTTCATTTTGTAAAGATGGATCATCGGGGTCGCTTACAATTAAAGATATATCACTTGAAGCAATACCTGCCCAAGGAACAGTATACCTTGCGCCTACCGGTTGTCCTAAGCCAATAGCTCCTAATCCAAATAGCTGCCCCGGAATAAAGTCTAAACCGCCTAAGTCCGTTATCTGATTGGTATTATAAGCTAGATTTATGTTGGAAACCCATTTTAGCTTGCCTCTAGTATTGTGTGTAGTAATGGATAGATCGAAGCCTTTGTTTTCGAGTGAGCCAATATTACTAGTTACTCTTTCGACACCGGAAAGAGAAGAAACATCAACTTGAGTCAATAAGTCGTCGGTTTGCTTGAGATAGACATCTACGCCAGCTTCTACTCTGCCACCCCACAGTCCAATATCCACCCCTACATCATACTGTTTGGTACTTTCCCAGCTCAGCGAATTATTATCAATCTCTTGGACTACAATTCCTGGGCGATCTACATAGTTATTGGTAACGAAAGCACCAAAATATTCGAAATTACCAATCTCTGCATTGCCCGTTTCCCCATAGCTTGCCCTTAATTTTAAGAAACTAAGGACTTTTGCATCTTTTAAGAAGTTTTCTTCTGAGATAATCCAACCTAAAGAAACAGCGGGAAAAGTACCCCATCGATTGCCAGAACCAAACCTTGAAGATCCATCACGCCGAACACTGACACCTAACAAGTATTTATCATCAAAGCGGTAGTTTAGGCGGCCCAAAAAAGAAAGAAAACTAAATTGAGTAGTGTTTACAGAGGCTGTCTGAATAGCTGCATTTTCAGGATTTTTTAATGCAGGGTTTGGGAAAGTTTCCCCATTGATTACGTTTTGGAAGTAGTCATTTTTAGTTGCGTTCATTCCACCTACTATATCAATGGAGTGGCGCCCAAAGCTATTAGAATAAGAGAGCGTATTATTCATATTCCAGTTTTGGCTTTCAGACAAAACAGAGGTGGATATAGCTTCGGGTTCTATAACTGCAGAACGATAGTAAAACTCTTTTTTATAAATATTATTGATTCCAAATTCAGAACGCAGTGTAAAATTTTTCAAGAATTTCAACTGTGCATATACATTTCCTAAAATGGAGGTACCTTTCTGATTCATTTCTGTATTGGCTAACTCAGCTGCCACATTATTTCCAGATTGAGCATTGAAATAGGTGCCATCTTCATTAAAAATTGGCCAAAAAGGAAGTGCTTGACTTTGAGCAGTACCAAGACCTCCAGCCCAAGAAATTGGAATAATATCACTATCTGTAACAGTAAAGGCTGTTCGAGCGCCAATAGATAGGTACTCCGTAGGATGATGGTCAAGATTAACTCGCGCATTGTACCTTTTAAAATTATTTCCTACAAAAATTCCTTTTTCGTCTCGATAGGTTCCTCCAATATAAAACAGTGTTTTTTCATTTCCTCCAGAAGTGGAAAGGTTCATTTCTTGAAAAAAACCATCTTGGAGTGTTTCGTCGATCCAATCTGTATTGGTCATTTCGGCAACCTCTCGGCTTAGCCCTTCTGGTAAGATTTCGTTCCAGAATTTTTGGTAATCATTAGAGATATCATAGGTAGCGTCATTAGATGGATCATTATCAGTTATAGCATCGTTGTAGCTGTTGGTCCATGCTTCTTTTGCTAGCTCAAGCCATTGTGAACCATTCAGCATTTCTATTCGATTGGTCTCTTTCGAAAAACCTGATTGGTATCCAACATTGAATCTAGTTTTACCTTTTCTTCCTCCTTTTGTAGTAATTAAAACCACTCCATTCGCACCTCTAGAACCATAAATTGCGGCAGCTGATGCATCTTTTAAAATTTCAATTGATTCAATATCTGCAGGATTTAATTGAGAGAGTGCATTTGATTCATGAGCAGTGGCTAGCCGCCATGAACTCGCATTATTTTTTGAAAAATTTCCAGAAACAACTGGTACGCCATCCACCACATAAAGGGGTTCGCTACTCGCTACGATAGAAGAAGTACCTCTTATTCGAATAGTGACGGGAGAACCTGCCATCGCATCAGAAGTAGTAACTTGAACGCCTGCAACTCTTCCTTGTAGTGCTCCTTCCACTGTGGTCTGCGTCGCGTTTTGTAAGTCTTCGCCATTTACTTTTGATATAGCTCCTGTAGTAAAGCGTTTTTTTTGTGTACCAAATCCGACCACGATGACCTCATCAAGTGTCTGCAAATCTGAATATAAAACAATATCGATTTGAGACCTCCCGTTTACTTCTATTTCTAATGATTGATACCCTAAATACCGAATAATGAGGGTTTGTTCTGCATTTGGTAATTTCAAAGTGTAGGAACCATCTAATTCAGAAAATGTCCCCTTGCCTTCGTCTCCTTTGATAACAATAGCAGCTCCAAATATAGCTTCACCATCTTCATTTGTAATTAGACCACTAATTGTGAAGTCCTTGTCTGTAAATTTGGAAAACCTCGTTTTAGCTGGAACATAATTCAAGTGGATAGTAGCACTCATATGATCCAAGGGAAACACAATAGTAGCAATCAGCAGATATAATGAAAGTAAGTTTCTTTTCATTTTGAGAATAGTTTAGTGAAAATCCAAATCCATTTAGGAGTGTGTTTTAATAAAATTTAAACACGCTCTAAGATTGAATTAAAGGGTCATTAATCTAAAAGCATCTTTGTTTCTGTTAGGGACGTTATTTATTAGATTTACACGTAGCAGCTACCATTCGCTCTCAGGTAAATCAATGAACGTATCACTTTGAAGAATAAATCCTCCAACAGATTCACTTAGGTTTAGAAATATAGTCATGCCCTAACAGGACATTGAATCTATAGCCCTTCTAAGCTCTTTTCAATGCTGGTTATTTGGCAAATCTTGTAAATTAATGTTTGTGGTCCTGATTATTGTTGAACAAACACCTTTAGTCGAGTACAAATGGATGAGGCTTAAATAGATATACTCCGGAAAAATGATCATTTGAAACCTCTTAGGGCGGTTTAATTTTTTGAGGATTGGTTTTTGTATTAAATATGTGGAGCTAAATTTTTTAATTCATTATTGCTAGTATCAAGCAAAACGGGGCGATTGTGATGTATTGAAACATATACAAAAAAGTATTTTAAGAAAATCTCTTAATTCGCACTGTATTGCTAACTCCTACTTTTGGAATGCTGTATAAACATTAAAACTGATCTTCTTTTTTGCTAAGTGTTTATATTTTTCATTATACATAAATTTAAAAATATTATTTCAATTATGCTATATAGTGTGATTTTTTATTTTGTATTTTTTTTAATTAATAAGGGTATATTTGAATTTTTTCAAATTGATAATCAATGGTTTGAACTTGCCTACCGGTAAAGGTAGGGTTTTGGCTAAGGCTTTGTGATGGAGCTTAGCGAGCTAAGCGATTTGTTCAATCGGATGCCGTAGTTTTTAAAGTATTGGTTTTCAGGCAGTAGAGAATTTAGATATGCTCTAAGATCCTATTTTGAAATTTAATAAAATAGCAGTTTAGTGTGATCTAATCATTTAGCTAAATATAAAGGATACAGACATAGAATGAACTATTCTTGCTAGCTAACGATTTGGTCGTATTTACCCTTGATGATTTTTTGAACTAATGATTTATCAATTGGCCTTACCACTATAATCATGGCTACTATTGGGTAATTTGAGGGTAGCTTTGCAATAATTATTTCGACATAGGGAGGTAAGCGGCTAGTCAAAATTGCTTGTGTAATAAATTCGTCAGCTCAAAAATAGTAAGTAACTGACAATAGGAAAGTTACGCACGATTTTTGAGCTGACTAAAAGAATTTATTATACCAATTTCAGCCATAGGCAGACAGGTTCTAGCCTAACTACTTAGGTACCTAGACAAAATTACTTGTATCATAAAATTGTTTACTCGAAAATTATAAGTAACTGATGACAGGAAAGTTACGCATGGTTTTTGAGCGAAGGTATAAAACTGTCTGCCTATGACTGAATTTTATTGTACCTGTTGGCAGGCACGGTTTTGGGCAAACTACTTACCTATAATTGAATACGAAATGGCAAATTTAAGTGTACTTCTGTTCCAATAGTACTTCCATCTTCTTGCTTGATATCCTTGATTTCTAATGTTTGATTCTTGTGTTGTCCGTGTAGCATGTCCAAGCGTTCTTGAGTGACTTGTAGTGCCGTAGACTTATGCTTTTGCAAAAGCTGACTTTTCCTTTTTTGTGCTGCTGCTCTACCTATGCCATTATCTTTGATTAGGCAACTCAAGGTCTGTTTTTTAAGCGAAAAGCTAAGATCGATAAAGCCTTTGTGTTGTAATGGGGTAATTCCATGTATGATAGCATTTTCAATGAAGGGTTGGATCATCATTGGTGGAATAGCTAGTTCCTCAGGCTCTATTTCTTCATCCAAAGAAATTTGATAGTCAAAGGTATGAGATTGACTAAACTGCTCTAATTGTAGATAGTTATCTAGTAGTGCTAATTCATCTTCAAGACTAATCCAGTTTTCTCTAGAAAACGCCAATATCATTCGCATTAGTTGGGCAAATTTACTCAGGTAAAATCGGGCAGTATGGGGTTCTTGAGAACTGATTAGGCGTTGGATTGAATTTAGTGTATGAAAGATAAAATGGGGGTTCATTTGTAGCTGTAATGCTCTTTGCTCCAGTTCAAGCGCATGTTTTTCTAATTGTAGTTTTTCTTCTCTTCTTTTTGCCTTTCGGCGAATGCTACTCAAAATCCACCAGAAAATACCAACAATAAACAGAAAAGCTGCAGCGACCATACTTGATTTAAACCATAAGGTTTCCCAGTAAGGAGGGGTGATTTCAAATGAAAAACTCAAGATAGGATAGGAGGGTATATTATCTTCATTAAAGGCTCTTACCTTAAATAGGTATCTTCCTGGAGATAAATCAGGGTAGGTAGCAGTCGTTCGTTTAGCTTTTGGCGACCAATTACTCTCTAGTCCGTCCAATTGCCATTGGTAACTAACTTTATCAGGATTGGAATGATTGATTCCTAAAAAGTTAAATTCTAAATGATTTTCATTGTAGGGTAAACTTAATATACTTTTTTCATTTTTATCTAGCCATTGGCTGTAGGCTGTTTTACTTAATGATTCATAAAAAAGACGGACGTCTTTTAATACGAGCTTCGGGGGAACGGGGTTCTTTCTAATATTCTTTGGATGATATCTTGTTAGCCCATTAATAGTACCAAACCAGAGATTGCCATTTCGATCTTTCCAGGCTGCATTTTGACAAGTTTCAATGCCTACAAAACCTTCAGACTTACCAAAATGCTCTATTGTATTTATGTTTCGTTCTGCATCAAAACTTACCTTGTCTACACCTTTTTCTGATCCAATCCAAAGATTTTGCTCATCATCCAAAAGTAAAAAGTATACATTATTAGATGTTAAATTATCGTAAGAAATAATTTCGAGTGTGTCTTGATAAATGGATATCCTTGCCACTCCTGCATCAGCCATCCCTATCCAAAGGTAACCAAATTGATCTTCCGCTAATGAGCGAACTTGTGTTGATGGTAATGCTTGTTTAATCGTCTGGATCACTTGGCCATTCTCCATGCATGCGATGCCATTCCCACGTGTAGCTACCCAAATACGTTGTAGGCTATCAATATGTAAATCATTAATTCTTAAACTTGGTAAACCTGCTCCTTGTTTGTAGTTTTTGATATTAAACTCATAAAAGCTCGTATCGATTGGGATAAGTTCAGAAATGCCATTGCTAGCTGTACCTACCCAAATATGGCCACTGATATCTTGGGTAATGACTCTAATCCAATTTCCTGCTAGTCCATCTTCCCTTGTTGTAAAGTATTTAAAGCCTAAACTATCTTGTAGTGCAAGACCACTTCCTTCTGTACCAACCCACATTCGATCTTCTCGATCTTTGAACATTGCTTTTACTTTTACATCCTTGAAGCCTGTTCGAGCATTTAAAGCGATAATAGAAGAATCAGTAATGATATTGATTCCTTTATTATAGGCAGCAATCCAGAGCTGCTTGCTGCTATCCTCAGCAATCGAATAAATGTAATCTTCATTTAAACCATTAGATTGGTCGAGATGCTCAAAAGTTTGTCCTGCATATTTACTCACGCCACCACCAGAAGTTCCTATCCAAATATTTCCCCAGCTGTCTTCCATAATCGCTCGAACATCGTTTTTGGGGAGGCCATCTCGTTCATTGAGGTAATTAAGACTGCTATCAATGGTATGATATACATTTAGTCCCTTGTCTTGAGAACCCATCCAAATTCGTTTTCTTTTATCTTGATAAAAGCTTTGAATAAGGCGGCTATTAAGATTGGGAAGGTATCTTTTTACCTTTCTACGGCTACTATCTAATTGAACGATACCGCTTCCAAAAAGGCCTAGATAAAATTGTCTATCAGCTGTTTCGAAAAATCCCATGATATCGCGATTTCGAATACCGCTTTTTTTACTAAGTAATTGGATACTATCTTTTTTTAAAAAGTAAGGACCTTGGTTAGTGGCGAACCAAGTGGTTTGATCACTGGCATGAAATATAGATCGAATGGATATATTTTTTAGTTTTTCTACCCAATCGAATGAACCTGTTTCATTCTTGACATATAAGCCATTGTGTGTTCCTACAAAAAGTTGTTGGTTTATTTCATTGATGGAAAGTACAGATAAGGTATGCGTAGAATCAACTAAAATAGATTCAAATTTTTGGCCATCGTATTTGCTTAATCCATCAGAGCAACCAATCCAAATTTGGCCGATGCTATCTTGATATAATGCGGTAATATAGTTACTGGCAATACCATTTTTCTCTGTAAATTGTTCAAAATGTTGTCCATCATATCGACTTAATCCACCCCCACGTGTACCCATCCAGATGTAGCCGTCACGGTCTTGAAGAAGTGCATATACTTGTGATTGGGCTAAGCCTTCCCTAACAGAGTAATTTTCAAAATCAAACTGTTGAGCTATTCCTGCAAAGTAGCTAGCACAAAAAAAGAAGCAGAAAATAATTCGAATCATGAAAAACTGAGGTACTAAGAACGAATTATAAATTTATTAAGTGGTCCGACCAGTACTATCGGTACTAACGATTGATTAATAAAATGGGCATAAAGCACAAATTTTTAAATATTCTCAAAATTTAGCGATACAAAATAATAAAATATAGGCATTTAATTTAATTGCCTGGTACAGGCATCGGTTTTGGAAAGAAAATAAATTATTCAGTATATCAATATCAAATTGATATACTTTGCTTTTTTATCACTACTCAGCTTAAATCAGACCTAACTTTCTTATGATTTTTGAGCTGACTATTTTGTCATACGAGCAATTTTGACTAGCCGCTTAGTTATTATTTATTTTAATTGCTTTTGTTTGAAGCATGGGATGATACGTGTTATTTATTTAAAATCGTTAAGCACCTTCAATTATTTGTTAAAAAGAAAAGGGAGAAGACTTTTATTTTTAAAATTCCATTTTCATTGGGAATCAGGAAGTTCACTAGAATAATGGATCTTCTTCTTAAATTGAAACTCAAGATATCTAGTTGATGATCATTTTCAACCTTTTGGGCTTGCAATAATATAAGGCTGCTTTTGGCCACCTTAAGTGCAACACATTTTGATCATCTTTTTATGCTTAATCAGCTAAAGGGGGGTAACATTTATAACATTTTGGGAATAAACCATTAGGATGGTCTTCGTTGATATAAATCAAACTGCTTAGACAAAATGACTGTTGCCCATTTTGAGGTTTATAATTGCATCAATATGTAAGTAGTAAGCCATAAGAATTGGCACCATAAAATTTCAATTAAAGACTGACAGGCTTGAGTCCCCTTCAAGAATCGTACATGACTTTCCTGTAGTCAATAACTCACTATTTTAGCCTGACCATTTTATCGTACTAGCAATTTTGTGTAAGCACTTTTTAAAGAATATTGAACATTAATAGGCTAATAGGGAATTGCCTATAAAGGCAAATAAACAAATCTTTAGCCGACTCTAAAACTAATGTCTATGTCAAAGTATCTCCTCTTAGGAATTTTCTTATCAATCAGCACTAGTCTATTGTGTATGCGTATCCTTACACCAAAATGGTTTTTCTCCATTTTTAGAGGAGGCTCAGCACAAGAAATGGTTGATCAGACCAACGATTTGCAGACAGCGATTATCGTAAATACTCCAATTAAGAGTAATGGCAAAAAAATACAACTAGCGCTATTACTCGATACTAGTAATAGTATGGATGGATTGATCGAGCAGGCAAAATCCCAATTGTGGATGTTGGTAAATGAACTGGTAAGTATGCAAAAGGATGGGGTTAGTCCTGATGTTGAAATTGCACTTTATCAATATGGAAATGATGAATTGCCCATTCTTAGTGGTTATATCCAACAAATTACTCCATTTAGCTCTGACCTAGATCTTATATCAAAACAGCTGTTTGCATTAGGTACCAATGGTGGGAGTGAATATTGTGGAGAAGTAATTAAAGATGCACTTACGAGACTAAATTGGACGAACCATCCAAATGATTTGAAAATGGTATTCATTGCAGGCAATGAGCCCTTTAATCAAGGATCTGTAGGTTATACAGCAGCTGTACAATCTGCATTTAGAAATAATATCATGGTCAATACGATCCATTGTGGTAGTTATGAAGATGGTAAAAAAGATTTATGGTTAGATGCTGCTCAAAAAGGAGGTGGAGAATATCTAAATATTGATCATAATGATCAAGTGGTACATATCCCAACACCTTATGATGACGAAATTATTAGTCTAAATAGTCAATTAAATAAGACCTATATCTACTATGGTCATAACGGTTTAGCGAAAGCTCAAGAACAAGTACGACAAGATCAGAATGCTCTGACCTTTAGCGATGCAAATTTCCGTACTCGTACTATGGTGAAATCGAAAAAGGTGTATGATAACAGCGAGTGGGATATGGTAGATATGCAAACACGTTCTGGAAGTAGCGACTTTATCGATGATATAGATGTTAGCCAGATTCCTCTTGAACTGAAGGATATGAGTGTGGAGGAACGCAAATCCTATGTAACGGAAAAATCTATTGAAAGAAAGGCCATCAAGGAAAAATTACAAGAATTAGAAGCTAAGGTGAAACAATACCTTGCTCAAGAAACTGCAAAGTTACAAACTAAGCAAACACTTGATCATGTAATGATTAGTGCAATCAAAAGGCAAGCGGCAATAAAGGATTTTAAATCTTCTAAATAAATTACTTTTAAAAGGATAAATTTGGGTTAACCGATTAATTCGTATTATTGCGATTAAACTGCATTCCTTTTGGAAAAAGAACATTGGTCGCAACTAGTACTTATTGGATATATCGTCACTTCGAGTATTGCTTTCCAAGCAGTAGCTCCTATCATGCTAGGAGCAATGGTGGATGAGTTGGGGTTTACACCTCAACTCATTGGCCTTACGATGGCTGTAACTACCTTTGGTGTGGCCATTGCAGGTCTCATTGTTCCTTTTATTTCTGAAAGGTTTGGGATGCTGCTATTAATCCGTCTTGGCTTGGCAACCTTAATTGTTTTTGAATGTTTTGAGGCATTCACTACAAATGCTACAGCTATTCTAGTTTTCCGTTTTATAGGAGGTTTCGCCGGAGGAATCTCTTATGCTGCGAGTTTAGGAGCATATGCTGCTTTAAAGCAGCCTATTAGAGGATTTAGTACATATACAATTGTATTCTGCATTTTTAGTGGATTTACGCTCTTAACCCTGCCTTATATCATAGATTGGGGGCGCCTTCAAATGGGATATTTTATGCTAATAGCCTTTGCTTGTATTGCCTTATTACTGACACCTGTTTTTAAACCTTATGTATCAAAGAGCGAAGCGAGGAAGGTGGACACTTCTGTTTTTCAATTACTAAAGCATCGCAATATTATTTTTACCATTGTAGCTTATTTTGCTTTGCAAGGGGGGTCGGTAGCTCTTTTTTCCTATCTGGAACGAATTGGAGTAGAAAGAGCATTCAGTAAAGAATTTATTGGCTTTGTCTTGAGTTTAGTTGGGTTTTTTGGATTAGCAGGAGCTATACTAGTGACCTTTGTAAGGGATAAAATTCATCCTGTAAAGGCCGTTTCTATTGGATTTCCATTTCTTTTTTTGAGTTTGTTTATCTTATATAATACCGATATGCCTATTGCTTTTTTTGTTGCAATTTTATTTTTTGGTGTAGCTTGGGGTTTTGTGCTGCCTTTCTATCAAGGCTTACAGGCTGCATATGATACTAAAGGAAGGATTGTTTCTATTGGTGCTTTCACTAATATGATGGGGCAGTCAGCGGGGCCTGCTATGGCTGCTATCTTAGTTTCATATACTACCTTTTCAGAGGTGATTTGGATATCATTGGTGCTTTATATTTTGAGTGTTTTAACCGTTATACCAGCGATTTTAGGGATATACCCAAGAGCTTAGTTAGTTCTTACCTACAGTAGCACCCTTTTTCGTGACTTCTTCTAATACTACTTCATAAATTTCCGCTAGCTGATAAGCATCTTGTTTAAGGATTTCCATACTTGCGTAAAAATCGTCTTCCGAGATTTTGTGAATTTCAAAAATTTGATTGTAATAAACTTGGATGACACTATCTTTTTCCAGCTTTCGAAGACTCTGTACGGCAGCTTCAGCAATATGCACATCAACAAGTATGGGGATCAATCGCTCTTTTTCAATAGCTAGAACGGCAGGCTTTGGCCCACAAGAAAAAAGAAAAGCTAGAAAAAAGAAAAAAGCAAAAATTCTATAATACATCAAGAGAAATACTGTTTTGGATAATGAAATGCTGTTCTTTGAGCTGTATCAATAGAAAAATCAGCCCACTTATCAATCTCAGCGTCAATTCTTACAACACCACAGGTTGGAACATTGCTAAGATATCCACCAAATTGATTGGCTAATGATGTAAAGGTAGGATTATGTCCAAAAATTAAGGCAACATCGACTTCATTTGGCAATTCTTTAACTATTGCCATGACATCCTCTGGATAGGCTTCATATATTTCATTACGCAGAATAATTTTTTTATTATTTATACCAAATGCTTCTGCAAAATACTTTGCAGTAGATAAAGCTCTATTGGCTGGGCTAGAAATAATTTGATCTACCACTATTCCTTTGCCTTTAAGCAACTTGGACATAAAAGGTGCATCTCTTAAACCACGAGGATTTAATGGTCGATCGAAATCTTTTAAAGAGGGATCTTCCCAACTAGATTTTGCATGACGGATAAGAAAAAGGCTCTTCATGATGATTATTACCTACTATAAGATTCTTCAGGAATCTTATATTTGATGAAAAATGTAAAGAAATGAGTTATTTCTCTCAAAAAGTAGTTTGGATTACAGGAGCAACATCAGGAATTGGAGAATTTCTTACCTATGAGCTCAACATGCAAGGTGCAAAATTAGTCATTTCTGGTCGTAGAACTACAGAGTTAGAACGCGTAAAGTCCTTTTGTAGCCATAAGGATCAGGTTTTTGTTTTACCTCTTGATGTCACTCAAATTAGTGATTTGTCCAAAAATACTGAAAAAGTTTGGAATCATTTTGGTCAAATTGATATCCTTATCAATAATGCAGGGATTTCTCAGAGAAGCTGGGTGTCAGATACGATCTTGGAAGTGGATAGAAAGATTATGGAGGTCAACTACTTCGGAGCGATTGCCCTTACCAAAGCGGTTTTGCCTTACATGAAAAAACAGGGAAGTGGCCAAATTGTGGTGACCAGCAGTGTCATGGGGAAAATTGGAACTCCACAACGCTCTGCTTATGCAGCATCCAAACATGCCTTACATGGATTTTATGACAGTTTAAGAGCCGAGCTCATTCATGACCATATCCATGTTTGCATCATTTGTCCTGGATATGTGCATACTAATATTACGCTAAATGCGCTTACAGCAGACGGTAGCCCAATGCAATCAATGTCTGATAGCACAAAAAACGGCTACCCACCTGATGTATTTGCTCGAAAGGCAGCCCGTGCCATCGCTAAACAAAAGGAAGAAGTATATATCGGAAAGAAAGAAATTATAGCAGTATATATCAAGCGGCTTTTTCCAAAACTATGGTCTTACTTAGTAACTCGCTTAAACGTTACTTAAAAGTAGGAAGCAGCTTATAATATTTGTAAGCTGCTTCCTAAGAGTATTTAATTCAACTCATTCAATGATTTTCGAAGCGCAGGAAGACTACAAGCTTGGTAATTCAAACTAAGCTGCCCTTCTTGTCCAACCTTCGTATCTATCATTGAAATATAAGGTTGACCATTATCTAACTTGATTGCTACTACTCTTACATCCATGCCTTTCGGCATACTGCGTGTGCGATAGGCTTTTGTAGTGCGCTCTGCACGTAGCATAGAACGAATATCTTTACAGATTACAAATATTTTTTCGCTACTGTAATCTTCATCTGCAATCACTAAAGGCTCTTTCATCGCTTCTGGAATATCATAAAAACGATCACAGTTTATCCAGCCTAATTCGTTGACATTGAATATATAGGCATTTAGGAAAGATTCATTCATTTTTATATTTCCTTGTGCCGCATATTTTTGCTCAAATTCAAGGAGTTTTTCACTTCTGAACGCTTTCCAAGCTTCCATCCTTTGTCTAAAGGCTGCTTTTTTTGATTCAAAATCTGCTCTTAGTTGCTTATTTTCTTGTCTAGCAAGTACGTCTTGATAAACCAGTACTTTGTTAGATTTCATCTCTAATTTTTTCCATTCAGCTAGCGCCTTTTGATAAGCTTGATATTCTTCTTCATATTTTGCGTAAGCAGCATTATACTTCAGCACTCTTTTATGGTATGTCTGCATGTCATTTTCATAAACGCTTATCTTTTTTTCCAAAACAGTGGCATCCTTCTGTTGTCTTTTCTTTTTACTCATAAACAATGCTTCGAAGAATCCTGCTTCATATCTTGAGTTCTCAGCCGTTGGTGGATTTGGTTTGCCTGGCTTATATGGCTTAGTAGGTGCCTCAGGTGCAGCTTTTTTTTGCTGGTCTTCGCCTTCAAAACGCACATAAATAGGCTTTTGGAAAAGTACAGGTGCTTTGGGTTTTGGTGGAAGTGCAAGGTAAGCATCCAAGTTTGCCAATGCTGGCTGTCTAGTAGGACGCCAATCATTTAACTGACCATTCTCGCTTTGTTCGCCCATAAATAGCTCCATACCTTCTTCCATTTCACTAGTAGGCATACGAATTTTCATGGTACTTTCCATACGTAGCTTTAACTTTTTACCACTTTCGTCAAATGCTTCTGTGAAAACCATGCCACCTGTTTCCAGCAATTCATCTTTTGAGCTCGTCGTCAAATTGGCCATAATAATAGCATCCATTTGGTAGGCTTCACGCAAATTGAATTGCACTTTGCCTTTCGGCAAACCCGTACCATCAGCATATTCAAAACTATTGGCATCAATCCAAATGCTTGTACCCTCAGCCCCTAAAATTTTATTGCCTTGCGTAGGGTCTAAAAGAAAGCTTTGCATTTGCTCTTCGCTCCATTGAGCAAATAAATCATCTAAGTTCTTTGGAACAGTATAGGTGATAATGATATCTACACGCCTGTTTTTTTGGCGACCTACTTCATCTTCATTAGAAAAGGAAGGGTGCTGTTCCCCAAAAGCACGTACGATCGTATGCTCAATCAATATACCTTTTACCGAAAGGTATTCCTTAACGGATTGGGCACGACGCTCCGCCAATCGATCATTATAAGTCTCCATACCACGATTATCGGTATGAGCTTCCACTTCTACTTGATAATCATTAAGGTGAAGAGTAAGTAAGGCTGCTGCTAATTCATCCAAGGTTTGTTGTGCAGTTTCCTGCAAATTGGAGCGATCTGTTTCAAAATAAACAGAATAAGAGGAGATTTCTTGTGCTTGAACAATAGTTGTCAAAAATAGACATCCCAACAAAAGAAGGGTTACTTTTTTCATAACTGTGGTTTTTAAGACATGTGTAAGGATAAGACGTACATGACATTTTATTTTACTGCATGCTTAGCAAAAAGTCAGTAATGACTCTTTGCTCAAATTGGATAATGTGCCGAACTGAGAGCATATGATAGGCTATTAATTTGGCCTTAGCATATATTTTAGAAATGGAAGTTATTATGAAATTTCATTGCATTCCTACTTCAAAACGACAAACCAATAAAAAGTTACATACCCAATAGACAAAAAATTCTTCTTTCTGTTCAGAAATGCAAAAGCTTGACATTTTGAAAGGGTAAGATGAATAGATTAGAAACGATCGAATCTTCCCTTTTTCTTCTTGATGCTTAGCGGGGAATCTACTTTGGGGTTCTTATAATCGGCATAAGCATTTTTACCAAAATAGTAGGCAGCACCTCCTGTTAGGATAGCTACCACCCGATAATTATCCGGAGATATTAAATAGGTACTTATCCCTAAAATCAGGAATAATCCACTTAACAGTATTTTGATTAGTGCTTGCTGTTTAGCTTGATCTTTTAATTCATTGACGGCAATGATCTCATCTACTTTAAGCAGTAAACGCTTTTGTTCTTCCTCCGTCGCTTGAGTTGTATTTTTAAGTCTACGTTTGATATCAACATAGCTTAAGCCTTCCTCAATCCAATCTTCGCATTTTTCCTGAAGTTGTTGAAATTCCATATTGCTAACGAATTACTTTTTTGTAAAGTCTTGAATACATCTACACGATAAGCCATCTGATTTGTAGCCCGCCTCACTTGTTCGTACACTTATGCTTGTATTATCAAATAAAACTTCGCCTTCCTCATCAATGATAACATCTTTCGTTTGCGCCTTTTTGTTTTTTGAAGGGAGCGCATTTTTAAAAATAAGGAATAAAGCACTTCCTTCCCGAGAATTCTGATCTGTTGCAGTCCAAATGTGAGACTGTAAATTTAAATAATCGTATTTGCCGTCTGTATTTCTTACACCTGCCATCGAAACATCAAAAGGTAAAATATTATTTGAATTTTCTATTAGTACTAACCAATCATTTATGCTTGGCAAACGCCAACCTCTTGGACAAGCACGAATAGCTGCATCCCAGGTATACAAGCGACCAAATTTTTCACAATTCTTAGGATCATCATCGTAGCACCAAGAGTCAATAGTTTTTACTTTTAGATTTTCTGCTAACCAAACTTGATTTCCAATTTTGACAGTTTGATAAATTGCTCCACTTACATCATCTCTTATCGTTCCATATACTGGGGGACAATTACTTTGACATTGACCATTTCGATTGATTGAGTAAGAATAACTTCTACCATTTACCCTTGAGGATACTTGTGCCAATCCTTTATTAAAATCACGTGCAAACTCGTATTGGAAATCAATCACTACACGACCTTTGCTATCCAAATAGCCAAATAGCTGATCTTCTGCTAGGATCAAGCCATCCCGAATAAATCCTAGTTTATTATATCGAATAGGGATGACGATCTCGCCTTTTTGATCAATATATCCCATTTGTAGGCCAATCTTAGACTTTTGTTGTACTCTAAATAAACCACTAATAGGGTCTTGATCTATTTTTGTATAATTAGCCGGGACGATGATTTTTCCATTGGCATCTCGAAGGCCTTCATTGCCAGCTTTATTCCGAAAGATGAGGATTTCTTCTTTTGGAGTATCTTCTTTTTTTAGTTGAATCTCGACATCACCTTCTACTTCATTAGGGATGAATCTAAATAGCATTTTGGCGTATTTCGTATTTCTAGAATCTTTACTAACGGTAATTAAAATGCTACTATCTCTTAAAGATGTTGGAATTTCGAGTGTTGCAAATCCATCTTCATCCGAGAAAGTAGTCGTTCCAAAATTAGTTCTTAATTCTGCATCTGCGATAGGTGCACCTGATTCATCAACAATACTTGCCATCAAATTAATAAACTCCGCTTGTTTGGGTTGTTTGCTGAGCGTCATAAATAGTGCATCGCGAATAAATGGATTTTGAGTATCATAGAGATAGGATAAAAAGAAGTACCCAATCGCTCTATGTAGGTTGTATTTAAGCAGTTCTTCTGAAGATATGGGTTGTTCTACCGGAAGCTGTTGCTGTATATTTTGTTCAGAGATATTTCCACTTATATTTTGCTCCATTTGATCAAAGGAATTGGGATCATCTCCTATATTTTCTGTTAATTGAACAACATACTCATTATAATAGGTGATACCAATATTATAATTTTCTACCGCTAGATTAGCCGTATATTCTTTTACTGGATAAGTCTGATAATACTCACTGAGTCGATCCATGTTTTCTAAGGCATTGCTACCTGTCACAAAAGAAATCAAGCTAGAGGTATCTACATATTCAAATAGGGTATCAATGATAAATTGATCCAGTAATTCATCATTACTCAATCGAATATGCTGCTGACGAATTAAAGCAGAACGCTCTGTTTTAAAGGCATTTAAAAATGCAATTGAGTCTGGATCCAAACTGGAGAAAGAACGAAAGTTGCGATTGATGCTATCTACCACATTTAATTCGTTTAGCTGGATAGCGTCTAAAGCTAATCTTTCTTGATAAATGAGGTGGTCTTTAGGCATACTTAAACATAGCGCACTAGCATTCAATATCACTTTTTCCTTGATTGGCTCGGTACTATCTTCTTGATAATGGACCAATTCCCCTGTGCAGGCTTTAATTTTTGGATCTAGAAGAATGGTAATACTTATCATGGCTATCCACAGCGGTATCATCCAACGAAGTATAGCCATATTGTTTTTCTCTAAAATATTGCCATAAGGATTAGGGAAATACTTTCTAAAACGACTGGCTAACTTACTCTTACGAAGAAATTGAACAGGCTTTAATACTAGCCAAAACCAAATTACCCACAGCATAAAGGGTACAAGAATGAAAAATGCCATAGACATTAAAAAAGAGGCTTCTTGAAACTCTTGTGCCAAATCACCATTTACGTATTGATCTACGAAATAGGCAATCACACCTACTACAAAGGATGCTCCCACAATGATACATAGGAAAGCAGCTAGTTCTTTTGCAATATCCCACAATGATATTTTAAAGGTGTTTTTCCACTTCTTCTTTTCTCTTCTGGCTTTCGCCAAATCTTTTAATTCGTCTGGCACATAAAAATCTAGAGGCGAAGCTTCTCTTTCCAAATATTTCAGAACGGCAAAATCGGTTGGGTAACCAGCAGCAAGATATTGTGCATATTCTTTTTCTAACTCTTCCTTGCGCTGTGGATGATCACTCAATAACATCTCATTAAGGATGAGCTGCATTTTATACTCATCAAAAGCCACAGAATTGGCTTGTGGGGGTGGATTTTCTAGGAATATGTCATATAGTTTCTTTCGTAGTTCTTGCTCTTGATCTTCAGGAATAAGCTCTAATAATGGCAACCTGACTTGATCAGGGATTTTGCCTTCCACAAACCATGGCAAACGATTCAACGACATTAAATTCGAAAGGCTCAACAAATTCGTCTCTTCCGTCGATAGTTGTTGCCCTAGATATAACGTAAGGTCCCAATGCAAACTTGGATAGATGGCACAAGCTGCAATCCATTGAATCATTTTTGGCGAATAATGACACTCCAAGGTGTCTAAAATATTTCCTTCAAAACGAATAGGCTCCACCATTGCATCTGTAACTCTTGCTACTGCATCTTCCCATGGTAATGGATCTTTGGCTTCAAACTGGTCTAAGGCGGTTTCCAAACCTTTGATACTAGCAGGCATCAGCTGAAATGTACTAGATAAGTGTCTTTCCTTCCGTTTCCAATCTGAAACTGGACGTGGACTAAGTATAGCTCTTTTATTCCAAGCTGTGAAAATAGAAGTCCACTTTGATAGCTTTCCAGTGAATGGATGAAGCATTCGATGTGCTGAACCAATGATGATTAAGCGGGCATCACCATACTTTTGCTGGAGTTCTCCAATGTTTATGCCTTTTGGATGTTCTTCATTAAAACACAGCCTAGGGTCACCATCATAAAAGAAACGCTCCATTTCCACTTCTTCCTTTTGGAAATATTGAAAAATAGTGTCGAACAATCTCGATCTATGATCATCTATATTACTTCTGTCTATCAATAATAGATATTCTCCTGCTTTGGTCAATTGACGATAGATAAGAGATATTTGACCTGCATTTTGAGCGGTTTTTTTGACTGTATTTTTAATATCAATGGCCGTTCTTTCGTCAGTAGTCCTTTGTCGTAGTTGATTTAGCGAAAGCTTTAAGTCCTGCTCTAAAGCAACATCTTTTATATTAGGAATTTGGATGTTCCAAACAAAGGGAGGGTTATTATGTGATTCCAACTCGGCAATGAGCTGCTGCTCTTCGCTTTGTCGCCATCGAAGAATGGACATAAAGAAAAAAGTAATAAAGCTAATTATTAAGAGTTTAATCCAAACCTCAAAACGCTCGTAAAAATCAGCTCTGGCTAATAAGTCAGGATCAATATGTAGACTATTAAAGTCATGATAGTAAGGATAGGGTAGTGGTTGCAATTGGGCTACTTTAGTAGCTCGAGGAAGCTCTATTTCATTAGCCTGTATTTTTGCTGGGGCATAAATAGTAAAAGTGTAAGTAAGTTTGTCAATTAAATGAGATCCTTGATAGAGTTGAATAATAACAGTATCCGCCTGATTCGCTTCTGTTTGGCTTAAGCCAATAAACTGAAACTGAAGACTATCTATGGCTTGAAAAATACCAGATTGTATGCCAGAACTATCAAAAGTGAAACGATCAGGGAAGGTCCCAGGTGGAATACTGATGTTTCGCTGAATGGTATCGCCTGCTTGAAGACTTTCGTCAAATACTTTTACGTAAAGCCGATCAGTAGCTTTATTGAGAACGAAATTCTTGAGTGTATTTCCAAAGATCGCTGCAATAATATAAATACTGCTAAGGAAAATTCTCCATCTTGTATTTTTTACCTGTCTCAGCAAAAAAATACTCGCTCCAAAGAGGGTGAGCAAGCCTATAGAATAACTAGGGTTTGACCAATAATTAAAAACTAAGCTATCGACCAAAAAGCCAGAAAGGAAAAACAATAAGCCAAAAGCAATGAATACTAAAATTAACCAAACCGTAAAACGTTTAGGCTGCTGTTCTATCACTACAGCATTATCTATTCGCTCAAATCGTGCACTAACTTGCTCAAAAAGGTTATATAGATGCTGTTGTTCCTGTGGACTTGTGGCCAAAATAGGAACAAGCAGTTCTTTTATCTCTTGTTCGCTAGTTTCGGTTGGCAAGCGACCTAATAAATCTTGAATTTGTAGATATTGATCCACACCAATCGACTGGCCTTCCAAATTCATTTGGTTGACTATTTCAGCGACTAATCGATTGATTTGGGTAGATTTCATTCTACAAGTTATTTTTCAGCTTAGTTTATCTTCTTTTTCTTCTGGTTTTTCCTTGCACTTTTTCTTTGAGCGTTTCCAAGTCTTCTCTTGTCTTAGCTAATACAGAATAGGAAGTGACTAACTGCTCCTTTTCTTCCTCACTGAGCTTAGCAATATCCGGAAGCTTGGCAATAGGGAAGTTCAGTTTTTTTAGCAGATTAGCCCAAAAAATCAACTCCGCAGTCGCAGGGAGTTTTTTGAGTTTTAAGCTTTTGTCTTCCCGTATATTGTTAAAATGGTTGACAATGAGCCTTAATTCTTCTTGGGTAAACTGATCTACTTTACCAGAAATAATATCTAACAAGCTTTCTGCCTCGGGGAATGGTATATGATAATAGATGACTCTACGAAGAAATGCATCAGGTAAATTCTTTTCAGAATTACTAGTCATGATGATAATCGGACGATTATTAGCGGATGTTTCATACGTTTTATTGATCTCAGGAACATCGAATTGGAGCTTTTCAATCGCAGCTAATACATCATTAGGTAAATCCCGCGGTGCCTTATCAATCTCATCCAATAAAACGACCTTTCGCTCTTGTTCTATAATCGCACTTCCCAGTGCTTGGTAGTTGATGAACAGTTGCTCGATTTCATCATCTGATAGGGCGTTGGCATTATTTTGATTATATTGGAAGTGGGCTAATGCGTCATATCTATAAAAAAGGTCGGTCGCACTAGAGGTCGTTTGTGCATTAAAGATGAGCGGATCACCTAATTCAAAAAACCATGCAATATGGTAGGCTAATTGGGTTTTACCAGTTCCCGGCTCACCAGTAAGTAAGAGCGGTTGACCAAGGTTGAGCGCTACATTGACGGCATTGATCAAACCAGTGGAGGGTTTATACAAAGAAGGATCATTCAGTCGCTGGTTGACTTCAAATGGGGGTAACTTCCCTTTTCCTTCTTTTCCGTATATATGAAAACTCATATTTTTTTATTTTCTAATTCTGGGTTAAATGATAGACGATTTCTTGGAAGCGTTCCACATCCGTCATATCTATAGATTTTTCATTTTGATATTGCTCTCTTTTTTCTTTAGGTAAGCTTGCGACAATCTCTTTGATAGTATCTTCAATGACCGCCTGATTCTGCTCGCCTAAATCTCTGATCCAATCTTCTAAGATAGGAATAGGTATAGGCTTCAAGCGCTTAATGGTCGTCACTTTATTTGGGAATTGCTGTTGCAAGGCTTCTATCTGATTAAGAATGAGCTCATGCTCTGATTTGATGGGATCAATATGAATATCTCTCAAGAAAATGGCAAAAAAGAATAAAAAATTGGGAACATCAGGGTGCGTATCACTAAATATATCGATGATCCATTGAAGGTATTCTTCCATCAATACGGCATTCCACTTGCTGGCATTTAAGTCAAAAACAGTTGCTACATATTCATAATCTAGATTGGGCAGCCCTGTCTCAATATATTCCTCTAGACTCACTTCTTGATCTTGTAAATTAAATCTTTTGAGGAAGTATTTCTTAAATTCTCGAATGGAATTACGTGCATTTCGCCTGAGCGGCAAATCTTCAATTTTCACGCGATTGCTATCAGGAAAACTCACATAATTGATGGCACCAAGATCTTCTTCTAGCTCATCTACAATGACTTCATAGACCATCCTTTCGGCAAAGGAATTGGGTTGTTGCGTAGGGCAGGCAATGATGAAATAAAACTGAAAACGCTGGCCTTTATCTACCTTCTTATCATAAGAGTCCCAAAATTTATTATAAGCATTATCTCGATTGCAATTGACCAGATGGATTTCAGCTACATCTACATCAATATTCAACTTCTGTATTTGTGCCTTTAATTGGCTGCCTTCTTCATAAATATCCAATCCTGAAATTTCTTTGATTTGCTTTTTGATTTTGAGCACTTCGCTTTCAAGTATTGCAATATCTTGGGTCAGGCTAAATTTTTGAGCCGTATCATAGGCTTTATTTAGCTCTTGTCGGAAGAAGCCTAATTTGTTAATTTTATCTTCTAATAGTTGTTGTAAATTTTCTAACTCTGTAGCCATGACTCCCTATTTCTATTCGCCCAATTTGGTTTTTATTTCAGTTAATCGTTCCTCAAGTTTACGAATATCTTCGCTTAAACTGAATTTTTTGGCCGTATCATAAGCACTATTGAGTTCTGTTCTGTAAAAGGCAATTTGCCGAACCAGTTGTTCTGCCTCAGATTGAAGGGATGATTTTTCTAATGAACTAATGCCACTAACCACTTTCTGACTTTCTTCCTCGTATTTTTTGAAATTAATTCTTGCTAGTTTCCCAAAAATGCTGTTTTTGATAGGTTTGTCTTCTTCTAATTGAGATATGTATGATAGGAACGGGTTTTTAATGCTATTTAATTGTCTTCTAAGTTCTTTTTCTGATGATTCGTCTTTTTTCACTGCTTGCTTAAAGCTATGGTATCTAGATTTAAGCAAGATGAAGTTATAGGCAAATTTATTATCTTCATCTATAATTTGGTCCATTAGCTGAAAAGCATCATCAATTTCATTAAGAGCAATTAGCTTTTGAGCATCTTTTTCAATTTCTTTTATGTTTTGATAAGTCTTCTTCATTTCTGTTTTTTTCACTTCTTCGCTTCCGCGAAAAACTTCAGGTTCTCTTCCTTCTTCCTTCTTTTTTTCCAAGGGTTCGAAGGCTGTTTTGGCAAAAGCCTTTAAGCGAAACATGAATTCGCCACCTTTGCTATTCACTCCAAACATCTCCGCATACCTTGGCGTTTGGGCCGCATTTTTAGATACCAATTCTGCTACTTGACGCGCCAATTGAGAAACTTCAAGTCGTTTATTGGTATTGTCTTTAAGTGTGAATAATATGGCATCGGCAAAAGGACTATTCATGCCTGGTTTACCATCTGCGACGACTTCATTTCGGCCAGCCGTAATGAGCCATCTAGATGGCTTACGTTCTAGGCGATCTTGATAAGATCCAGTGCTTCTAGTCGTAAATATACTTCCTGCATAACAAGAATCTGCAATCAGTACCGTATGGTGCGATTTAATCGCTTTAATATAAAGCTGAAGTAAGCCAAATTGTAGATAGCTACCGATATTACCTTCATCGGCATCAACAGGAATCCAAAAACCCGTATCTAAATTTTCTTTGTACTCTCCATGTCCTGAAAAATAGATCAACAAATTATCATCAGGGCCTACTTTCTGGGCGAGTTGATCCAACTCTGCATATATATTAGCCTGAGTAGCGTCTTGGTCTAATAATAGACTCGTTGTTGCTGGATGGTCTTCAAATTGATAGTTATTGACCAATATTTCCTTCACATCTTTGGCATCTTTGACTGCATTGTATAGCCTTGGAAAGTTCTGATATTGATCAATGCCAATAATTAGGAGATAGTTTTTCCCTTTCGGGAAATAACCATTAGGCTGTTCCTCGGGCACTCTAATTCCTCTTGTTGTATTATCTTCTGCCATGATTGATCAATCTAAGGTTTTTTATCTTTGTTAAAGTAGATCGTGGCCATATCGTAATATTTTCTGCCTTCTATAAAATCGTAATAAACACAGCGATAAAATTCATCTGTCACTTCCACAATTTGAGCAGTAAGACCTTGATCTTTTTCTTTCCATTTTATCATTTGAGGATCATCAGATTCAAATATAGTTAAAGTATAGCTAGCATCATTATGCCATTTTATGTCAAAAACAGCAGTATAACCTCTATATTTTTCTACCTGCTTGTCTCCCTTACGGGAAATGTAAACAGTATCTTGCATGTTGGTACTTAAATTGAGGAAGTATCCCTCTTGTAGCTCTTTACAAATGGATTGATCTTCCAATTTAGGGATAAGACCTTTGTATATAAGGTCTTTGTATAACTTAATGGTAATGACTTGCTTAAAGTAAGCATGCATTTTGAGGTTTACTGGTTCTAGAATCTTCCATATCTCTTCACTCAGCTTCTCTCCGGATAGAAGTGCTTCATTGATGATTTTTAATTCTTCTAGACTGAGGTTTTCATTGCATACCTTTACCATTTCACCTTGGACATTCTTTAAGGCAGCCGTATAAAAATGTTGGCTCACATTTTTCCAGTAAGTTTCATTGATATGTGGTAAGTTATAAGCGTATTCTTTTAATGTCTGTTGGAGAACATCTTCGAAATATACCTGAGAATTAAAGGACTTGTCAATTTCTAAGATGAGAGAATCTTTTTCGGTTTGCGCAGATAAGAGAGTGGAAAAAAATAGGTAGAGTAGTAGTAATAGATTTTTTTTCATCAAGGTGTATTTTGGGTTTTAATTTTAACACGCTGTCAATATAATAAAGTACTGCAATTTTGCAAAAGCAAAAGAGTGCACATCTGTAAAATGATGAATACTCGCCATATTTTAGTTTCAAAAAAAGCAAGTAGCCGTCTTTATGCCCTCAAAAATGCCTCCAAAAATTAAATCTTATCTAAAAACTTTTATTTTCATTTTAATAATTAATTTCTAAAGCTC
This sequence comes from Saprospiraceae bacterium, assembly GCA_022448955.1. Taxonomy (GTDB): domain Bacteria; phylum Bacteroidota; class Bacteroidia; order Chitinophagales; family Saprospiraceae; genus JALEHC01. The sequence goes on along the minus strand of JAKVCU010000002.1, from coordinate 16,763 downwards.
TTAAACCCGCTCCAACAATGAAAAAATACTTTGCCATTCTTTTTTTAAGTGCTAGCGCACTGTTTGCTTATAACTTAATTCAACCACCTTCTAATACTCAAGAGACCGAAAAAGAACAAGTCTCAGGAGCCTTTGAAGCATTAAACTTTATGGGGGATCGTCAAACTTATCCCAATGTAACCCTACCCAGCAATTCTTACTTTGCTGCTTGGCAAAAATGGAATTCCAACAAAGTCACTAGTAGAGATAATGTCACTCCTCCCTGGGAAACAATAGGCCCACATAATAGAGGTGGCCGAACACTGGCTATTGTACTAAATCCACAGAATACCAATACGATGTATGCGGGTTCGGCAAGTGGTGGCTTGTGGAAAAGTACGACTGGGGGAGCCGGAGTGGAAGCTTGGGAAAGGCTTGAACTTGGATATCCTGTATTAGGGGTGAGCACCATTGCCATTCATCCAACCGACTCTATGGTAATGTATATTGGTACAGGAGAAGTTTATAATGTAGAGGCTGCAGGAACTGGCGCTGCATACCGAAATACCAGAGGTAGTTATGGTATGGGGATTCTGAAAACAACAGATGGAGGTCAAACTTGGACAAAAAGCCTTGATTGGAGCTATGATCAGCAACATGGAATCTGGATGATAAAAATAGATCCTACTAATCCCAACACTGTATTCGCAGCCACCACACAAGGAATTTATAAGTCAACAGATGCTGGAGCCTCCTGGATACCAGTCTTAGATGTAGTGATGGGGACAGATGTATTAATACACCCTGAAAATCCTAATATAATTGTTGCTGCATGTGGCAACTTTGCATCTGAAGGTTTTGGTATTTATAAATCAATAGATGCTGGGGAGAGTTGGCAACAAATTACATCCAACTTGCCTGAGTTTTTCCTCGGAAAAATTCAATTAGGGATGGCTCCTTCTAATCCAGATATTATTTATGCAAGTGTAGGAAATGGATTTAGCTTTTCTGACGGAGCAAGTTGGCTTTGCCGTTCGAATGATTTTGGAAGTAACTGGACGATTCAAAGTACAGAAGACTACTCGCGCTGGCAAGGCTGGTTCTCACATGATGTTGCAGTGAGTCCAACTGATCCTGATCGCCTAATTGCAATTGGTATAAATGTCTGGGGATCAGTTAATGGAGGAAATAGTTTAAATATTCTAACGGAAGGAGGAGTAGGGTTTGCAAATCCGCCTATCGAAGGCCCTGATGGGAATCCACTATACGTGCACTCTGATGCGCATGATGTAATTTATCATCCAAGCGACCCTAATAAAGTTTATGTGGCTAGCGATGGTGGTATTCACCGATCTGATGATGGCGGGATTACGTGGTATAGTGCGAATGGAGGCTACCAAACAGCGCAGTTCTACAATGGGGCTTCTACTTCTCAAAATTCGACTGATTTCTTTATTGGAGGTTTACAAGATAATGGTACTATTAAATGGAATGGTGATCTGACTTGGACTAGAGTGAGAGGAGGGGATGGAAGTTGGACTGCTGTGCATCCCAATATAGATAATATTTTCTTTTGTTCTTCCCAACGATTAAATATTGCCAAGACGATAAATGGTGGCAATAATTTCTTTGGCCTATCTCTTGAGGAGAGTTATGTCGATCCTGTTGCCTTTATCGCACCCTATGTGATTGCTCCGAGTAATGGACTGGTGTTATATGCAGGTACAAGTGTAATGGCAAGGTCAAATGACCAAGGAGAGAACTGGGAGACCTTAAACAATGGTACCCAATTAGATGGGAATCCCATATTAAGTATGGAAGTATCATCAACAGATGAAGATGTGGTATATGCCGGAACAGCGCCTTTTGAAGGCAACAGAGGGCATTTATTTGTAACCCAAGATGGAAATATTTTCACGGATATCACAAGTGATTTACCTGATCGTTTTCCGATGGATATTACGGTGGATCCAACTGATCCTGCAATTGCTTATGTTGTTTTTTCTGGCTTTGGAACAGGCCATGTGTATAAAACACAAGACTTTGGTGTTACTTGGGAAGATATTAGTGGCAATCTGCCGGATGTACCTACCAATGCCGTTATTGTTGATCCACTTATCCCTGATCATGTTTACGTAGGTAATGATTTGGGCGTATTTGTGTCTACAGTAGGAGGAACCGTTTGGGAAGATTACCAAGATGGCCTCCCTAATGCAACAATGATTTTTGATCTGAAGATATCGAACTCCAATCGTAAACTTAGAGTTGCGACGCATGGAAATGGCGCATTTGAAAGAGATCTGATAGATGAAACAACTGATGTGGAAGCTACTGAGGCAGAAGCCTTCGGCTTCCGTTTATTTCCAAACCCAACTACAGATATTGTACAAATAGCCATTGAAAAAGGAGGGTTACAGAATGTAGTAGTAAATCTATTGGATACAAATGGCAAAAAACTCAAATCTACTTCCATAATACCCCAGAGTAACACGATCACTATTGATTGTTCAGATTTACCAGCAGGTACTTATTTTGTTAGATTACAAAGCGCAAATGGACAGTGGGTTAAACCATTAGTCAAGCAATAATAATTCAAATAATGGAGTAGATGTAAACAATCTACTCCATTATTTTTTACGCCTACATCTTAATTGGGAGGCAGGATCACTTCTAATGCTCTGATTTTCTTCCCTTTTTTCCATTCTCCCATATATTTTTGCTCTGGGCTTCCGCCAAATGCAAAGGAACAGTTTTTACCATATCGTGTACAATCCAGAAGTGCATCAAATAACTTCCAATAGCAATAATAATCGACCTCATTGACCTCATCCCACCTTGATGCTCTCATAGCGGTGATATTGCGAAGGCCAGTGTCAAAAGCTTGGTCTATTCCATAACACTCATTATGTTTGGCACCAATCCTACGATTTTCGTTTTTGTTTTTATCTTCAAAGTGATAGATCAAATTTCGGTTAGGGGTATTGGTGGCTGTTTCAAAGACCAATTTAGCAAATTCATCACCAACTACATGATCATCGTCTTCAGCAACAATAATTAGTTTTAAATCTTTGGGTAGTTGCTCATAAGTATCTAGTCTTCCTCCTTTCAGAAAACCTGTGCCCGGAGCGCACAGCATAAGGGCTTTGGGTTTTGGAATATTATAGCTGCTGTAGTTGACGGCTAGGTCTGCGGCAATGGCTCCTCCATAGGAATGGCCAACGATAGAAAAATGATCAAGAATAGGACGGATTTGCTGACTAGTATCCAGTTGATGGAGTGCATCTTGGATAGCAGTGGCTACATTTTTTGCAAATTTATCAGGTTTTGGGTGTAGTAAATTCTTTTGATACCGAGGGTAGATAACAATATTACCTTTCCGCACCAAATGGCGAAGCCATTGGCCATAAACCATTGGGTTGTAAGCCCCATAACCATGATTGAATACCACTAGGTGGGCAGCCTTGGGCATGGGGTGGCTAGGTAAAAATAACCAGTAACCATCTTCTGCTTGCGCAAAATCTTTGAAAATAACTTCTTCGTGTTGATAGTCCGCTCCACCTGGGCCATTAGCTGGTTGAGCAATAACAGCATCCTTTGTATTCATGAGTAAAGGGATTAGAGCAAACATAATTTGAAATACCATCTTTTTATTTTAAGCTTTTATTTCAAAAACAGATAAGTGCAATCAAGGTTGAGAAATTAGGGCTAGTAAGTGCTTTGTTTCCTACAGTTAGCCTAAAATGATTACATTTATGCCAAATTCAAGTTTTTAATTTTATGCAAATGGACAAACCTGTTGGGGTGATAGGAGCTGGAAGTTTTGGGACAGCTATTGCCAATTTATTGGCTTACAATACGGATGTATTGCTATATAGCAGAAAACAAAGCCTAGTGGATCACATCAATACACAACATGAAAATTTAGGGATTTCACTGCCAAAGAGAATTCGAGCAACTAATAACATCAAAGAGTTAGCAGACCAATGTATCTTGATATTCCCAGTGGTACCTTCGGTAAGCTTTAGAGCAATGATGTTAGATTTGGGCCCACACCTACGGCCTTATCATGTGCTCATTCATGGTACCAAAGGATTTGATGTGTCAGGTATAGAAGAGCAAAGTACAAATGGTCAGCCCATTTTGCGTAAGCATGTAAAGACTATGAGTGAGTTAATTACGGAAATGAGTAGTGTGGTTCGAGTAGGTTGTCTTTCCGGACCTAATTTGGCAAAAGAAATTATGGAAGGGCAACCGACTGCAACGGTGATCGCGAGCAAATTTGATGAGGTCATTTCTTTAGGCAAAAAAGTGTTGAGTAGTAAGCATTTTCATGTTTTTGGTAATTATGATATCCTAGGAGCGGAGTTGGCAGGTGCCTTAAAGAATATGATTGCTATTGGTTCAGGACTCTTAAAGGGTAAAGGCCTAGGGAAGAATATTCAGGCTATGCTTATTACTAGAGGTTGGAGAGAAATGATCTATTTTGGTAAAGCGATGGGGGCAACTAGTAAAGCTTTTTTTGGCACAGCAGGTATTGCGGATTTGGTGGCCACTGCAACGAGTAAAAAAAGTAGAAATTACACTTTTGGATTTAGACTGGGGCAAGGGGAAACTGCAGAAGAAATCAAAACAAGTATGCCCGAGCTTGCAGAAGGTGTAAGAACTTTAAAAATTGCTAAAGACTTAGCAAAAGAATATCATCTTCGTGTTCCTATTACGGAGATGTTATATAATTTAGTCTTTCACGAATATGATTTTGATCGAGTAATTAATTTTTTAATGACTTATCCATATGATGTGGATGTGGATTTCTTATAAAGGTTAATCTGAATTCCTTATTTTTATCCAAATTTTGAATAAGTACCTCTATGAATACAATTCTTAAGAATAGCCTTCCTCATGTTTTGGCTATATTAGTTTTTTTGGTGTTGAGTGTTGTTTACTTTTCTCCTCAATTGAATGGCTTAGTTCTTCAACAAGGAGATATCCTTCAGTATTTGGGTATGGCTCAGGAAGCCAAAGAATTTGAAGAAAAAACAGGAGAAACAACACTTTGGACAAATTCTATGTTTGGCGGTATGCCCACTTATCAAATCAGAACGGTTGTTAATGGCAACCAAATGCATTGGGTGGATAAGCTCGCTCGTTTTAATATTCCTAATCCAATTGGGCGCTTTTTTGCAGCCATGCTCGGTTTTTATATTCTTATGATATTGCTCGGTGTAAAACCTTGGCTGAGTGCCATAGGGGCAGTTTCCTTTGGCTTTACGACCAATAGTATGTTGCTTTTTGAGGCCGGCCATAATACAAAAGTAGCGGCCATATCTTATTTCCCTATCCTCGTTTCTGGCTTGCTGCTCATTTTTCGAAAAAAATATATTCTGGGTGGAATTCTTTTTGCACTCGGACTGGGTTTGGATCTGTTTGCCAATCACGTGCAAATGACCTACTATCTATTCTTAACACTTATCATTTATGGCGTCGCACAATTAGTGCATTGCATAAAGAACAACGATATGATGCATTTTGCGAAAGCAAGTGGTATTGCACTATTGGGTTTGTTGTTGGGGGTAGGGTCGACCGCTTCTAATTTATATATGACGTATGAGTATTCAAAGGATACGACTCGTGGCGAGCCCATTTTGAAATCAGAAACAGGCCAAGTTAACTCCAGTAGTGAAACGGATGGCTTGGATTGGGAATATGCTATGCAATGGAGCAATGGAACTACCGATTTATTTGCATCTTTGATTCCTGGTGTAGTTGGTGGCGGAAGTAATGAGCAAGTCAAAAGTGGCTCGCCTTTATTCGATGATCCTAACTGGAGTCGGTTAATTAGAGGTAATGGTGGTTATGCACCATTATATTGGGGTGATTTGCCGTTTACAAGCGGGCCCAGTTATTTTGGTGCGGGTATATTTTTACTCTTTTTTGTAGGTTTATTTTTAGTCAAAGGACCTATAAAATGGTGGTTAGGCTTAGGTACCTTATTGACCTTCCTGCTTTCTATGGGTAAGAATATGGCTTTTATCAACGAATTTTTCTTCTATTATTTTCCATTGTTCAATAAATTCAGAACGCCTAATTCTGTATTGAGTATCACTTCTTTCTTAGTGCCTGTACTCGCCATTTTGGCCTTGCATAAAATCATCATTAAAGATTACATCAAAGAGGAAGCTTTAAAGGCGCTATACATTGGAGGAGGAATAATGAGTGCAATTTGCTTATACTTCATCGTTCTAGGGCCAGGCATGTATGATTTTAGTTCAGCCGGTGACCAGCGCTACGCGCAGGCAGGCTTAGATATTACAGCTTTGATCGAGGCTCGTGCGCATCATATGCGTATGGATGCTATTCGCTCCTTAGTCATTGCACTACTAACAGGAGGCCTTTTATGGGCTTATCTTCAGGATCGCCTAAAACAAGTGACTGCGGTAGTCGCAGGTATTGCAATAATTGGTATTCTTGATATTTGGACCGTCAGTAAGCGTTACCTCAATGAAGATAATTTTGTTAGAAAAACAAATTATGATTCAAGATTCCGTCCAACGGCAGCTGATGAGCAGATTCTAAAAGATAAAAGCTTGAACTTTAGAGTGATGGATTTGTCAGAAAGCACATTCCAATCTTCAAGAGCTTCTTATTACCATAAATCTATTGGAGGGTATCATGCAGCAAAGCTGCAACGATTCAATGATATTATTCAGCGTCACTTATCGCAAGGGAACCAGTCGGTGCTGAATATGTTAAATACCAAGTATTTCATTATGCAAGCACAAGCGCAGGGACAATCACCGCAGGCGCAACAAAATCCTGGTGCTTTGGGTAATGCTTGGTTAGTGGGGAATATTCAAATGGTGAATACAGCAAATGAAGAAATTGATGCTTTGACCAATCTTCAAGCCGCTGAAACAGCTATTATTCACCAAGAATTTAAGGATTATGTGACTGGCTGGAGTCCTACTAAGAGTGGAACTATCACCCTTACTGATTACAAACCAAATCACTTGACTTATCAGTACAATTCAGATAGCGATCAGCTTGCTGTATTTTCAGAGATTTGGTACGATAAGGGCTGGCAAGCTTACATTGATGGACAGCCAGTTGATCACATCCGGGCAAATTATATTCTCCGTGCGATGAAAATTCCATCTGGAAATCATAAGGTTGAGTTTAAATTTGACCCACAATCTTACCGGACAGGCGTCATGGTATCCATGCTGTTCTCTAGTTTGATTTTATTTTCTTTGATTGGCTTTATTGGCTACAATGGCTATCAATATTATCAGCATATGCCAAAAGAAACACCACCAGCACCTCAGCCAAAGAAAGAGGCGCCACAAAAAACAGCCCGTTCCTCGCGCAAATCGAATAATAAAAAACGTAAGAAATAAGGTTAAGTGCCGTTGTGTTAAGTTTCAAGCTTAACACAACGGACTAATAGATTATTATGGAGTGATCGTATCTAAAAATCCAGCGATTTTTCCAGTCAAATGGCGAATGGAATATCGCTCAATATCTCCACTTCGTGGCTCTTGGAGCGCTCCACTTTTGTATTGTTCGTAAAGCGTTAACAATACCTTTTTAATTCCTTCCTGATCATCGTATGCACAGCAGTATCCACTTTGAGTAGATCGCACAATGGCTGCGACATCACTATCTGTTGGACCTAACACCAAAATGGTACGTCGGGTAGCTAAATATTCGAATAATTTCCCAGGGATTCGACCTTTGGCATTGTCTTGCTGATTGAGTAATAACAAGAGGATAGGGGAGTTGGCCGCTAGTTGTAGGGCTTGATCTCTATTGACTTGCCCTGTGAGCACGGCATTATCTTTCAGTCCATGTTGGGTATAACTTTCTTGTACGGAGTAGTCTACTTGTCCTACGAGTTGTATTTGTAATGCTTTCGCAAAATCTTTTTCTTCTGCTGCGATTTCGGAACAGGTTTCAAAGAATACACTGGGGTTACGGTCATAACCCATAATACCTAAGTGGGTAAATTGGAACTGCGTTGATACCTCTGCCTTTAAATCGTCAAAATCTTCTGGATCATACCCCCATGGAATGACACTCACATTTTTTGCGCCTATGGCTTCTAAGTCTTTTTTCCAAGTTGGGCTTACAATGGTGGTTTTGTCAGCTGTTTGGAAGGCCTCCTGTTCTAATCGGTGATGTTTTTGATTGCCCCATTTAGTTAAGTTGAGCAATTGGTAATAATCCACCTGTGTCCAAGGATCTTGAAAATCAGCTAACCATGGAATACCAGTAGCTCTTTTCACCAAAGTAGCGATGCGCGTATTAGAGTGCGGTGGGCCATCCGAGAAAATAGCATCAACTGGATGTTCTTTTAAGTATGCTACTAGAAGTTTTACAGATGGTTTAATCCATAAAGCTCTAGCATCAGGAATAAAAAAGTTAGAACGAACCCATACGGAAAGTTGATGGAAAAAGTTGAGTTTTTGATCCTTTACATAAAAGACATTATTGACATTGGCATCTTTTTTCTGCCCTGTAATAAATTTGTATAAGTGATAAGGTTCCCAAATTTTTCCTTTTAGGATGGTTATTCCTTCTGGAATATCTTTTTCATTACTTGGGTCAAGGGAAGGATAGTGAGCATCTTCCGCTGTGTATACGACAGGTTCCCAACCAAAATCGCGCAAGTATTTTGCAATTTTTAAGCATCGCAATACTCCTATGCCCCCACAAGGTGGCCAATAATAACTGATTAAAAGAACCTTTTTTGTTTTTTGCTTATTCAACAGTATGAGATTTCAGAATGAATAGATCACGCCATCCTAATGGGCGTCCGAAAATAACTTTATTCAGCTTTCGCCAAAGTCCTAGTTTAGGTAAAAAATTAAAAAAGCTAGTTAAAGTACTTGTATAAACTCTCTTTATTCGCTTGCCCTTATAATAGGTATGATGTTTATCTTGATAAGTTAAATGGTCGAAATCGTTGCCAAATGCACTCCAAAAGTAGCCATAAGCGAGTACATCTTCTTTTCGTTTTGGCGAAAGCTTACTAGTATGAATCAGTTGAAATAATTCTTCAAAAGAAGTAGGCTTGTATATACCATCCATCTGGTCATAATAAGACTTGCCAAGCAAAATCGATGGTTTCCCCCAGTAGGTTGCCTCTACTCCAATGGTAGAGCCAAAAGTAATGGTCTTTTCGCAAGCATCCATCAGGGAGTAAGTATGTATTTTTTCAGCAGGTCTTATAAGACTAAGGTTGGGGTAGTCCCAAGTATAAATTTCTTGTGTTTGCTGGTTATTGACGGTCTCCAAATTGGGATGCATCCTTAAGTAGAAATGAAAGCCTGGTTGATCACTAAAGTGCTCTAACAATTGCACAATAGCTTCATTTTGGTGCTCATATAATGGTGTTTCCCATTGCATAATAGTTTTCATTTCATCCTCTGAAGAATTAAAAAGCACAATATTTCGCTTGTTCGGATCGAAGCCATTAGGAAGTTGGCCATGCTTCATTTTGGTAAGGTAATTACGGTCATCCGTATTTGTACCTTTCCGTTTCTTTTCAAACCAGCCAGTCGCAACAGCTAGTTTTTGCTCATCGTTCTCGTCCCACATTTCAAACATTTTCTCTTGACGATAATCTAGGTTTTGAGGTAGGGTGTTTTCATAAATCTCATACTTCTCGTAGCTACTACCGCGTTCGTGGGTTTCAAATGAGATTTGGCGAGCTTTACAAAGCGAGACTACCGCAAATCCTTCCGAATGACGACCATTAAATAGTAGAACCTTATCTGGCTTTATTGTGTCAAACAGCTTTTCCATATTTAATACCACATTTGCTGCCATGCGAATTTGCCATTTTACCAAGTCGGTTCTTCGCCTTTCGGCAAATAGGTTATAATCACGCTCTAGCGAAATAACAGAAGAAGCGACACCTCTACCAATAGGCAAGTCATGAAAACTATAGTTTTTTAACTCCTCTAAAGTTTGAAGTGTAGGTATTTGCATTTGATCAACTTCTTCAAAATGCTGAAGTGGGTATACTTGATGTACTCCAATTTGCTCGGTAAAGTATTTGGTACGGCCATCACAAATGGCACAGGCTAGGAGGTTGTGGCAAGGGTTAAAAAAGCAAGATTGTAAGATGCTATTACATTTTACAACATGAAGTTCATGCCCCTCTTCGATATATTTTTCCATTATTTCTACCTCTGTACCATAATGGAAGGGAGATAATGCATTAGTGGTAAAGACAAGAATTCTCATGTGTGTTATTCATTTGCATTTTATTAGCAAGACTCTTTGCCAAAAGGCTGATTTGTTCTGCTCTTGGAGTGGAAGTATAATCAAATTTGTATTCCCAGTTTACAGCTTTTATTAGATGATTATTTGCCAAGTAATAATGAATAAATCGGAAACATTCCTTTTTGATGTCTTCTTTATTCATTTTCATACCTGATTCAATTGCTGCTTTGCAACTTTCTACACTAGAAATTTTATAAGCAGCAGAACAACCTCTGTAGAACGCTTTTCCAAAGAATAGGCATGGAATTCCAAAAAGCAAACTCTCCCAACCTATTGTTCCGGTGATCGTTGCTGTGAATTTAGCGTTTTTCATAAGCAAATCAGCATCTAGATCTAATGACAGAAGCCGTACTCTATTATTTTTAACAAGTCTATCATAGAAGTATTTCGACCGAAAGTGGCTATTAATAGGGCGATGGTTGTTAAACTGGCCCGGATGTTCTTTTACATAAAGTTGCCAACCTTCAGGTAATGCAGTTGCAATAGTCTCTATAGCTAATAATTGGTTGTCGTATTCTTCTCCTAATGGGAGGGTCGTTTTTTCAGGCTGCATATGCATACCAAAAAAGACATACGGAACATTTAAATCTGCTTCGCTTTCTGAAATTTTATTATAATATTGATTGAGTTTAATTTGGCGGAATAGTGGGATATTTACCTTCCTCCTGTATAATGCTTCTGATTGAGAGTCATTCAAAATAATATCCTCGAGGATCACTCTCTGTTTATAAAGGCCAATACTAGCAAGAAGACTTTTTGCCCAATTGGCAGATGCCTTTATTAAAAAACGTTGAAATAGTTTCAGATTAGCGCCTTTACTTTTGGAAACGTTCAGGGTAGCGTCTCTTTCTTTTACCATTTTTAACACTAGAGAATCTTTACCTGATTCTTTGTCTGTAAGAATCTGCAAATCTTCCGGTAATTTCTCGAAAATATCTTGTGCTGAACTATTTTCTAAATAATCATTAGGAATTTTAGGGAAATCCCAATTTTTTAGAACTAATGAATAATCCTGCATTGAGGTATGCTCAAGTCGAACAGCAGGAACACCTAAATAATTAGCAATCTCACCAAGAATAATATTATTAAAAGAATGTGGAGAGTCGAAATAAAGCATATAATCTGGCTTTATTTCCTGTAGTTTATCCATCCAAAAACTCACAAGTTTCAGAAATATCCTCCGTCTTTGTGCGATAGGAATCGGAAAGATATTTGCTCGATCCGTGATTCTGTAGAATAAGGATTCTAAGTGCTTTAAGTCAATTAAGTGCTTTTGTGAAGGTATGAAGGAGGTTTCTAGCTTTTCAATTTGACTTGGATAATAAACAGATTCAATTGGTAGGACAAAAGCTTCTTTAAATATGGTGTCAATATCTTGTCGACTTAATGGCGTTTTTGTTTTAAAATCTTTTAAAGGGAAAATGGTAGACCCCACGACTTTGACACCATGTTGATGTTGTAATTCTTCAATTACATCTAACTGGAATCTTTGATAAATTGTTGGACAAAATATACGTGTCATGGATCAAATAATTAATCTAATAAATAGCTAAACAGCAGACTACCATTTAATATCTTTGAGAAGGAGTGGACTTCCTTTTTGCAATGTACTAGATGCTGTTTTACCTAGAATTTCTTCAAAGAATTTTGGCGCTAAGCCATTTCCTGGACGAATGACTTTTACATTCTCAAACGTAAATTTTTCTCCTTCCTTAATATCTTTTGATATATAGATACTTCTTTTAAATTGTCTACTTCTTTCTTCTGCTTTTTGAGTTTCTAGCTGAACATTTCCGAGTGCTAAAAAGGCTCTTTCTGTTTCAACAACAAGTGCTTTTAGTTCTTTTGGTTCTAATGAAAAAGCACTGTCTACACCTCCATCTGCTTTTCTTAGCGTAAAGTGTTTTTCTATTACTCTAGCCCCTAAGGCTACGGCGCCAACTGCAGCTCCTATACCCATCGTATGGTCTGATAGACCAATAATGCAATCTTCGAAAATAGATTGGAAGACTGGAATTGTTCTTAGATTGGTGTTTTCAGGCGTAGCTGGATAAGTAGAGGTACATTTAAAAATGATAATCTCTTTTGCACCATTCTCTTTAAGATAGCTGATGGACTCGTATAACTCATTTAGTTTGCTTGTCCCAGAAGAGATGAAAATAGGTTTACCTGTTTGAGCTACCTTTTTGAGCAACGGAAAGTGATTACTTTCAAAAGATGCAATTTTATAAGCAGGAACATTTAGGTTTTCGAGAAAATCAACAGCTGTTTCATCAAAAGGAGAGGAGAAGGCTAACATACCTAAAGAATTAGCATAGTCAAAAATTTCTTTATGCCATTCCCAAGGGGTATGTGCTTCTTGATATAATTCGTAAAGATTTTTTCCGCTCCAAAGAGAATTAGGGTCATTGATATCAAATAGTCCGCCTCGATGATTAAGCGTAATAGTGTCAGCAGTGTAAGTTTGGAGTTTTAATGCATCTGCGCCAGCATCGGCGGCTGCTTTAACGAGAGCTAAAGCCCGCTGAATATCTCCATTATGATTGCCAGACATTTCAGCAATAATGAATGGTTTATGATTTGTACCAATAAATTTGTTACCTACTTTTATTTCTTTCATTCTAAAAGGACTTATTGGTGTGAAAAACAAAGTATTCTTCCCCCTTAATGGATTCTAATTCTTTCTGATCAAATCCTAGTTTCTGAAATATTTTTGCAGAAGCTAAATTAGAAACTTGGACTTTGCCTATTAAAATAATAGGGCTTGTTTCTTTCTGAAACGCATGGATGCCCATTCGCAGCATATCCGTTCCTAAACCTTTCCCTCTGAAGTTTTTATCCATTGAATAATTGATTAGCGCATGCTCTTCTTTTCGCTCTATTCTAAGCTGTCCTATTGGCTTTCCTTCTATTTCTAGAACATACATAAAAGTATCCTTATCAACAACTTTTTGCGTAAACCAATTCTTATGGCTTTCCAAGGGGATGGGGGCCTGATGAATTGAATTTGCCCTAACTAATGTGTCATTAGCCCATTCAAAGTAGAGCATTAGATCGTCTATTTTAGCTTTTCTACTTTTAATCATTTTAGTGAATTGAATAGATTAATGAAGTTGTTTTTGGAGTTTCCTCTTAAGTATTGTCGCTGTCTTTTTATGATATCATTAAAGTTTAATGGGCTAAGTATTTCGATCTTTTCTTTATAGTTACTAAATGTATTAAAATTTCCTATACCTTCATTTACTTGATTATCTACATAATAGCCACTGATTACAGGCATTCCAACAGATGCCACTTCATATAATATACTACTTGCTGGAACAATAGCTAAATCACTAGCTTGCATCAAGTGAACCATTTGAGTGGCACTCAAGTTTTGATGGGTATTGATATATATTCTTTTTTCCTTTTTTGCAAATTTCTCTATGGTTATCTTGTAACTATTGGCCCCTCCCAATACGACATTTACCTCTTTGATTAATTCGGGAATGGATGAAAGGTATTGTAGACATTTTAGGCTAATGTTAGTATGGTCGGCTCCACCAAAACAGACAAATACATTGTTAAGACTTGTAATTTGACGATCCATTTTAGCAGCAGCTAAGAAAGGAGGCCTTAATAGACTATATTCAAGGCCTAAAAATGTTTTTGTATAACTTTCTTTTGAGTACACCTCTGGAAGAAGGCCTGGTGCATGATTGATGATGCCATCTGCGACGAAATGGTAAGCTTTGATATCATCAATGCACAGTACGATTAATCCTTTATTCTTAAGTGCTTGTTGATAATTGGTTTTAAAGTGATAACCATCCAATACAATGATATCACCAGATTGGAGCGTTGTACAAATTTCCTTGATCTCTTCCTCGTGGCTTTTTAGATCATCAATTTTGATCATTGAATGACAGACTTTAAGGATCTGCTTTTCTAGTATAGGGAGAGGGGTGCGAATGATGAAATGGCATTCAAAGTGGTCCTTGAGCATCTGAACTAATGCTAAAGATCGAAAGACATGTCCCAAGCCCATTTGAGCATGACCATCAGCTCGAAAGAAGATTTTATTTTTCTTCATGGAAAGCCAATTTATACTTTAGTTCAGCCAGTGCCCAATCTACTGGATTATCAATGTCCTGAGCTTTTAATTCATCAATGACAATTACTTCCGTATTGTCCGTCCATAATTTTTTCTTTTCTAGAAAAGGTTCCATTTTGAACCAGTAAAATTGACCAGCGTCATGATAGCTACGTTCTAAATCTTGTGAACGTGTATGGAGGTGTTCTTGTTGAAATAGCGCTATGCTACGATCATTTTTTATTTTTATGGCCCTTTGAATTGGGAATCCAAAAGGAAGTACTGGAAAAACAGAATCTCTATTGTTTTCTTTTAGTAAGCTGAACCCTTCCTGAAGAATGCTGGCATTTACAAATGGCGCTGTGGGATATAAGCAACATCCGTATTCAAATTCTTCTCCTTTCTCTTGGTAAGCGTTAAGCACTTCAATAAGAACATCAACAGTAGTTGCATAATCATCCGCATTTTTTTCAGATCTAATGAAAGGGACTTGAGCACCAAATTTTTGTGCTATTGATGCGATTTCTTCATCATCTGTAGACACCATTACTTCGTCAAAAAGCGCAGATTCAACTGCGGCTTCAATACTATAAGCAATGATCGGTTTGTTGAGAAATGATTTTATATTTTTTCGAGGAATTCGTTTACTTCCTCCTCTTGCAGGAATTATTGCAACTTTTTTCATTTATATAACGATTATTCATAGCTAACGACATTTATAGCTGTGTAATGAACATATTCATCTTATTTGGCGAAAGCCAGAACCTTTTCAATAACAAAATTCTGTTCTTCATCTGTCAAAGATGGATACATAGGTAAGCTTATACACCGACTGTAGTACTGTTCTGCGTAAGGTAGGCTAATGCCTTGGCCTCCGTGTTGTTGGTAATAAGGCATCTTGTGTAATGGGATATAGTGAATCTGTGCATAAATACCTTCTTCTCTAAGTTTATCATACAGCTCTTTCCTGTTGTTTACCTCAACTACATAGAGATGATAGGCATGGCCAGTATCGCTTTTAGGAACGTGTGTATGAACAGCTGAGCTTGCAAAAACTGCATCATACTTTGCCGCAATTGCTCTGCGGCGTACAAGGCCTTCATCTGCACGGCTTAATTGAGAAATTCCAAGTGCACAAAGAATATCAGGAATACGGTAGTTGTACCCTAATTCTTGCAACTCCATATACCATCTACCATGATTTTCAATCAATCGATCATCTCCTTGGTAGATCATTCCATGTGTCCGAAGTTGGAGAAGTTTTTTATATAGTATTGGATCATTCGTGGTGATCATTCCACCCTCTCCGCATGCAATATGTTTCACTGGATGGAAAGAGAAAATGGCTAAATCTGCATATGCTCCATTTCCACAATTTTGCTGTGTTCCTGCGCTATCCGTAAACCATCCTCCAGGCGAATGACAAGCATCTTCTATAATCCAAAGGCCATACTCATCTGCTAGTGCTCTAAATGCTTCTAGATTTACAGGGTAACCCGTAAAATCCACTGGAATGATTCCTGAATAAGTACCTTTTGGTGCAGATTCAAGTTTTTGTCTCACTTTTTCAATATCGAGTACTAAAGTTTCAGGATCGATATCGCAAAATTCCACACTTCCGCCACAATATCTCACACAGTTTGCGGAAGCTGCAAAGGTGATTGGAGTAGTGATAACCTTGCTATTTGAGTCAACTTCAAGTGCCATTGCACATAAGTGTAAGGCTGCTGTACCATTGGCAACGGCAACGGCATATTTACTACCAATGTAGGAGGCAAATTTTTCTTCAAACTCTTTGACTTTTGGGCCTGTTGTTAAAAAATCAGCCTTCAAGACTTCTGTAACTGCATGAATATCTGCTTCTGTAATATGCTGTTTGCCGTAAGGTATTTTCATGGTTTTATTATTGAAAGAGCGAAATGATTGTTTGTTAAGTTTAAACGCTAAAATTAGGATCTACGTGTTCTTTGATCTGATCTCTAATTTCTTCTACTGTCAACCATTCATCATTTTCACCAGAGCTGTATTGGAATCCTAAAGGTACTTCTTTACCATTATGATGCTTTAGATAGTTTTCTTTTGTGAAATAAATGCTGTTTGCAGGACAGATGATAAAGTGATCATCTAGTTCAATAGTATACAAAGAATCAGTAGCAGTGATCATTTCTTCATGAAGTTTTTCACCAGGTCGGATTCCTACAATTTTTTGTTCGCATTCTGGGCCGATTGCTGTGGCTACGTCTACGATTCGGTAAGATGGAATTTTAGGAACAAAAATTTCACCACCGATAGCATTTTTAAGAGCCAATAAAACCAGTTCTACGCCCTCTATTAGAGATATGTTAAAACGTGTCATATCCTCGTGAGTGATTGGCAGTACTCCTTCTGAACGTTTATGGATAAAGAAGGGCATCACTGACCCTCT